>JBFOMC010000404.1:0-12584 GCA_040830565.1 Flavobacteriaceae bacterium | reverse complement strand
TGTGGAGGGGGAACTAGAACTTACTCTAAATGGACGGAATGCCCCAGAATTGCATGTTTCCAGAGAATACAATAATATGTTAGAGGGCTACAAAAATGCCAAAGACAGATCAAAATCTCAGAAAGATGCCGTGCTTTTTATCAAGCAAAAACTGGATGCAGCCAAGTGGTTTATTGATGCCATAAAGCAACGACAGCAGACCTTATTTGTTACCATGAGCGCCATTATGGAATATCAGAAGGAGTATTTCCTTAGTGGTGATGAACGCAAGTTACGACCAATGATTCTGAAAGATATTGCAGATGCCATAAATATGGATGTCTCTACAGTATCTAGAGTGGCCAATAGCAAATATGTGGACACCCCTTATGGCACAAAGTTGATCAAGGAATACTTTTCAGAGTCTATGAAGAATGAACAGGGAGAGGATGTTTCCACCAAAGAAATAAAAAAGATCCTTGAAACTGTTATCGGTGAAGAAGAAAAGAAAAAGCCCCTTACCGATGATAAATTAGCCGCAATTCTGAAAGAAAAAGGCTATCCAATTGCCAGACGGACCGTTGCCAAGTATAGAGAGCAGTTAGGAATACCGGTGGCCCGGCTGAGAAAACAGATATAATGAAGCTGTTTCTCAAAATCATCTCTTACATATTTCATCCTTTATTAATTCCTTTTGCAGGAACAATAGCCTATTTCCAACTTACGCCAAAATACAGTCCGTTAGAGCTTCAAAGTGGAAACATCCTACCCATTTTTATCCTTACAGTAATTATTCCAATCATAAGTTTTTTTATACTTAGAAATCTGGGCGTAGTCAAAACGATATTCTTACAAAGTATATCTGAGCGAAAATATCCTTTAATGATCAGTATTTTGTTGCTGCTTATGGTACTGATCAAAGTGATCCCAAACAATTATGTAATAGAACTGTATTATTATTTTGTCGGACTAATCGCTGCCGCTTTTGCGGGTCTTATCCTGGTATTTTTTAAGGTAAAAAGTAGTTTGCATCTCATGGGCATGGGAAGTTTGCTAATGTTCCTGGTTTGCTTAAGTATCCATTTTGAAAAGAACATTACACTGGCCATTAGTCTGTGCATCTTAGCAAGTGGCCTGGTAGCGAGTTCTCGCCTTTACTTGAAAGCACATAGCAGAGGAGAAGTAGTTATTGGACTCTTACTGGGTCTGGTTTCCCAATTACTCACTATTAAGTTTTGGCTGTGAGCTTCTGCTGAATCGATTCTGACAAAAACTATAAGATGTAAAATATGATTCCTATACGCAAAGGAGTGATGCCTATTTCAGCCCCGTCAACTGTAGTGGTTCCTGCTTCAAAAAGATTATTAAGGGCGTAATAAGCGTGAATATTGAAAGTATTGTACCCGATGTTAAACACCAGGCCGTATTGAAAATTTTCAGTATCTGTATTGTAGAACGAACTTTTTTCATCATCGGACACAAACTTAGATCTGCTTCCAACAATATAACCCAGTTTAATTCCGGTATACACCCTCCAAAACTTGTAACTTTCGGGGGTAGAGTTACGCCATCTAAATTCTATTGGCATCTCTATTAAATGGGTTTCAATCTTATTTCTTTTAACAGAGACATTACTTCCAATGGTATTATACTGAAAACCATTCGTAGTCTCTACTGCTCTTAAATTAGAATAGTAAGAATTAACCCCATAACCCAATCCAATCCCCAAGGCAACATTCCTATTCCTATTCAGTGGTATGTCCTTTATTACCCCAGCCTGCAATCCATAGGAAAGATTTCTTTGTGTCACCCCATCGGGTTTGTTTAGCATAAAATTATAGGTCATCCCAATATAAAGTTGGTCTTCCAAATATTTTGAAAGCTCCTGCGTTGTACTCCCGGTCTGAGCGTAAAAAGGCAGAGAAAATAGGCCGAGTAGCAAAAGTGAAAACCTGGTCATAAAGAAATATGGGTAATAGAGTTTATAGCCGTTTTGCACAAAAAAACGCTTCAAACTTTAATTTGAAGCGTTTTTATATAACTTAAGTTTGAAATAGTCTACTGTAAATTTCTAAAGGCATCGCCTTCATAGGTGGTATAATTAACCTTTAGAGCATTTACCTTACGTAATTCTTGTTTAATATCAGAAAGCAGACCCATGTTAGCATCTTTGTCTACCTTCAAGGCAGTGGTTAAAACATTCTGAAGTTCCTGAGGCTTTTTAGCACGTTCCTGCAAAATGAAATCTCCCACTTCAGAGACACTTGCGAATTTATCGTTCAATTGAATCTTTGGTTCAGACCCAAAAACCTTTTGATATTCACGGGTAGGTTTCCCAACATAGATATACAAAACCCTATCCTTCTTTTCAAGCTTTTTGATCTCTGTTGCATTTGGCAAAGTATTCTCCACCATCAAAGAGCTATCCTTCATAACGGTAACCGTCATAAAGAAAAACAGCAGCATGAAAACGATATCTGGTAAGGATGCAGTAGATACCGCCGGTATATCACCATCTTTCTTTTTATTAAATTTAGACATAATTGCTTGATATAAATTTGTTAATTACTAGATGATGTCTCCGCTTCAGATAATTTCTGAGGAAAAAGCTTCTGAATATTCTGCACCTTTTCCTTCAACTCATCCCTAACACTTTCAGGAGTCTCCGGATTCAGGTATTCTGCCTCCATATCCGTAAAGTTCCTTCTATAAAGCCGCTGTGCCTCTCTATTTCGAAGTTCGTTGTACGCTCCAACCAGCTCATTCTGCACAGTGATATAAGTTGCATATTTCGTTTCGCGGTCGTTCTTCAGAGAAATAATAGCCTTATCAGGATTATCCGAGGAATCCGGGTCCCTCTTTCCCTTACAATAATTGCAATAAAGTGGATCTCCTGAAGGTGCACCTCCATTGTCTAAAAACGCAACGGCCTTAGACCTAAGATCCTTAAGATTTGTCAATTCCTCTTCTACGAGTAACTGACCATTCTTATTAATGTTAACAGTAAATATGTTCTTTTGTTTAATGATAACATTTTCATCGGGCGGTTCTATGGGTGGTAACATCCTGTCTAAACCTGCATCTGTTTCAATAGTGGTAGTCACTAGGAAAAAGATAAGCAGCAGAAAGGCGATGTCTGCCATAGACCCTGCATTAACCTCTGGTGGTGCTCCTCTTCTTGGCATAATTCTGTTTTTTTATTTACTAGTCATTTTCTTAACTCCGCCCCAAATCATGGAGCCAACGGCAACAACGGTCAGGATAAAAAATACATTTAGTCCCATCCCTATTTTCTTTATAGTAGACTCATCAGACATGGCCATGTATTCCTGACCTACATCAGTGCCACTAGAAAGGGCATATGAAATTCCTACCACAACTGCCAGCCCAACAATGACAAACAGTGTTTTCTTCAAGCTAGCAGGATTGGAAAACAAATTTTTAAGGGTAAATACAAGAGCAAATAATACTGCGATCCCGAGAAGTAAATAAGTAATGATAAACATAAAGTTCATCGCTCCACTTTCAACTGCTTCTGCAACAGGAACATCTTTGCTAGGTAATTGATACCAAAGAACAGCAGCTATTACTCCTAATACGGCTAATACGATTTTAACAATTTTATTCATAATGAATTGGTATTAAGTATTAAGACTACTGTTTATTTTTTGTGATCTACAAGCATATCTATTAAAGAGATGGATGAATCTTCCATATCGTTTACAATACTATCTATCTTAGCAATAATGTAGTTGTAGAAAATTTGCAGAATAATTGCCGTAATAAGACCAAATACCGTAGTTAATAATGCCACCTGAATATCTCCTGCAATTAGGGAGGCACTTAAGTTACCTACTGCACTAATTTTCTGGAAGGCCTGAATCATACCAATTACCGTTCCCATGAAACCAAGCATGGGAGCAATTGCAATAAAGAGTGACAACCAGGAAACGTTTTTCTCTAATTGTCCCATTTGTACTCCTCCGTAAGCAACAACCGCTTTCTCTGCAGATTCTACGCTTTCTCCGGCTCTATCAAGTCCTTGATAATAAATAGAAGCTACAGGGCCTTTTGTATTTCTGCAAACTTCCTTAGCTGCTTCTACACCGCCTGATGCCAAAGCATCTTCAACTTGTTGTTTCAACTTGCCAGTGTTGGTGCTAGCCATGTTTAAATAAATAATTCTTTCAATTGCCACAGCCAAACCTAAAATCAAACAAAGCAGAACGATTCCCATAAATCCTGCACCTCCCTGGATGAACTGTTCTTTCAATACTTGAGTGAAACCTTTTTCAGCTTCTACCGCAGCTTCGTCCTGAAGCATAACCGAAGCAGTAGCTACAGTGGAAGTTACATTTGAAACTATAGCGTTCACATTTGCGCTTACCGTATTTGTACTTAATACAAATAGCCCAGCCATGGCCAGGATTGAGAATAATTTTTTCATTTCTTTCAAACTTAAATTTAGTTAGTTAATAGGGTTAAAGATAAAAAAAAAATACAATTAAAAAATTAAATCTTTTGCCGCGAAGCCAAGTAATTCCTATGCTCTCTACATATTAGAACTAGACCACGAACAAAAGTCTGATCAGCTTTGTCATAAATGATCCTTAAAAGACAAGCTACAAAAAAAAAGACCTGTCTATCAAGCCATAACATTCCAGCATAAATGCCTCCAAATGTCAATGAAGATTTCTGCTGCGCAGAAATTCAGCCTTCAATAGAAACTGCTCTACCGCCTGGGATTCACTCACTGCGCTCGTGCATCCCAATAGGCCATGCTGGTAATACATTTAAGAACTTTTCTGCTGCGCAGAAATTCAGCCTTCAATAGAAACTGCTCTACCGCCTGGGATTCACTCACTGCGCTCGTGCATCCCAATAGGCTATGCTGGCAATACATCTATGAACTTTTCCGCTGCGCAGAAATTCAGCCTTCAATAGAAACTGCTCTACCGCCTGGGATTCACTCACTGCGCTCGTGCATCCCAATAGGCCATGCTGGCAATACATCTATGAACTTTTCTGCTTCGCAGAAATTCATTTGCTCGTTCGAAAATTTACTGAAGTAAACTTCGATAAATTTTCTCTCTCGCAAATGTATTCGCAGAGAGGAAGGGATTCGAACCCTCGATACACTTTTGGTGTATACACACTTTCCAGGCGTGCGCCTTCGACCACTCGGCCACCTCTCTAGATTTCCCAATTTCAGGGCGAGCAATAAACAAAAAAAAACTTAGTTCTCGAAATTTTGAGATGTTAATTTTGGCTCATTTCTCCTCTAAGAGGTGTTTCAAAAATCGATTTAAAAGACTTTGGGGAAATACCACTTCCAAGTAGATACATGAGTTTCGTAATGGCAGCCTCCGTAGTGATATCCTTGCCATTGATGACCTGCATTTTTTTAAGTGCCACACTGGTTTCGTATTGCCCCATGATAACACTACCCCCTGAGCATTGGGTTACATTAACTATATGGATCCCTTTTTTGAGCGCCTGTCTTATTTCCTCTATCAACCATTCTTCAGTTGAAACATTTCCAGCGCCGTATGTTTCTAAAATGAGTGCTCTTAATCCTTTGCTCTCCAGAACACTCTGAACTACAGGCCGACCAATCCCGGGAAATAATTTAAGGATGGCTACCCGGTTATCCATATCCTTGTGCACCTGCAAGGCTCTTCTATTTGAGCTCTTAAGCAAATACTCCTCATGCACTTTCAAATGAACTCCAGACTCCGCCAAGGCAGGATAATTTAAGGAGGCGAAAGCTTCAAAATGCTCGGCGTTTATTTTTGTTGTTCTGTTCGCTCTATACAATTTGTATTCGAAATACAAGCACACCTCGGTAATGATCGGTTTGCTTCTCAGTCTTAACGCCGCTATTTGAATAGAGGTAATCAGGTTTTCCTTTGCATCTGTACGCAGGTCTCCTATAGGCAATTGAGACCCGGTAAAGACCACAGGCTTGGACAAATTTTCTAACATATAACTCAGCGCCGAAGCAGTATAACTCATCGTATCACTGCCGTGAAGTACCACAAATCCATCATATTGCTCATAACGTTTCTCAATAATAATCGCTATTTTAACCCAATGGTCAATATTCATATTAGAGGAATCTATGGGCTTCCTAAACGAGACACTACGGATACTGCAATCTAATTGTCCCAATTCCGGAATATGCGTTACCAACTTCTTAAAATCAAATGCTTTTAAGATCCCGGTTTTATAGTCCTTAACCATGCCAATGGTTCCCCCGGTATATATCAGTAAAATTTTGGTCTTTTTCTTCAATGTCTGGCGTTATTAATTATTAATTACTGATTACTGATTACTGATTACTGATTACTGATTACTGATTACTAAATCTATCAAACTCCAAAAACCGTTTTAGAATTGGCCGTAGTTACCTCCGCAATTTCCTCTTTTGAAACTCCATAGATTTCCGATAATCTCTGAAGCACCTGAATCAGATAACTACTCTCATTGCGTTTTCCTCTGTAAGGTACTGGGGCAAGATATGGGGAATCTGTCTCCAGAACAATCTCAGACAAACTTATTTGGTCTAAGAAGGTGTCTATTTTTCCATTTTTAAAAGTGACCACACCTCCTATTCCCAGCTTCATATTATATCCAATAGCTCTTTTTGCATCTTCCAAACTGCCAGTAAAACAGTGGAATATCCCATATAAATCATCTCCCTTTTCCTCCTCAAGTACTTCAAAAATCTCCTCGAAGGAGTTGCGGCAGTGTATTACGATCGGTAATTTGTATTTTTTTGCCAAACCAATTTGGTACTTAAATGCCGCTCTTTGTTCTTTAAAATAGGTGGTATCCCAATAAAGGTCGATACCAATTTCCCCAATTGCATAAAAACTGCGCTGAGAAAGCATGCTTTCAACATGAGACAATTCCTCCTGATAATTCTCTTTGACACTTGTTGGATGCAATCCTGTCATCAAAAATACTTTAGATGGGTAAGCACTTTCAAGATCCAACATGGCTTGTGTATAAGATGAATCGATGGCCGGAATAAAAAATCTTTCAATGCCTTCAGAGAGCGCATTTTGAATTACCTCGTCTCTGTCCTTATCAAATGCCTCACTGTAAAGATGGGTATGTGTATCCGTTAAAATCATGGAACAAAAATAGAATTATCTTTGTTAAAAAAACGTAGATGAGCGGACTCAAAAAATTCCTGAAGAAAAAGAATTACATTAAAGTTCCACTGGTACTCACGGCGACCAATCACATAGAGGTTACCGCATCAATTAACGGGATTACCGGACGGTTTATTCTGGACACCGGAGCCTCCAATACCTGTGTTGGATTTGACAAAATTGAGTTTTTTAACCTAACCTCCAAGGCTTCTGAAATAAAGGCTGCCGGGGCGGGTGCCACAGATATGGAAACCCTTATCTCTACTAAAAACACCCTCAATATTGGAGGTTGGAAGAAGAAGAAATTAAAAATTGTCCTTTTTGATCTGGTCCATGTAAATGAGGCACTAACAGCTCATAAAGCACTTCCTGTAGACGGAATTATCGGAGCAGATGTCCTTAAAAAAGCTAAGGCCATTATTGATTACGACCAACACTGCGTTTATTTTAAGACAAAAAAATAAGGGAGTTGGTTATAGCTCCAGGGCTTTCTTTACATTTTCGCCCATTAAGAGTTCTTCAGGACTTTCAAGAGCTTCTTTAACCGCAACTAAAAAGCCAACGGACTCCTTGCCGTCAATAATTCTGTGATCATAGGACAAAGCTACATACATTATTGGAGCGATAACCACCTGTCCGTCTCTGGCGATCGGCCGCTCAACAATATTGTGCATTCCCAGGATCGCACTCTGTGGTGGATTAATAATAGGTGTAGACAGCATTGACCCAAATACTCCTCCGTTAGTTATCGTAAAGGTTCCTCCGGTCATTTCGTCTACTGTAATGTCTCCTTCCCTTGCTCTTATTGCTAACCTTTTTACCTCGGATTCAATACCCCTAAAAGTGAGATTTTCAGCGTTTCTGATCACCGGCACCATGAGCCCTTTGGGCCCAGAAACCGCAATACTGATATCGCAAAAGTCATAGCTAAGCATTTCTTTACCATCAATCATGGAGTTTACCGCAGGGAAAAGTTCCAAAGCTCTTACAACTGCCTTGGTAAAAAAGGACATAAATCCAAGACTTACACCGTGCTTCTCTTTGAAGGTTTCTTTATATTGAGAGCGTAGGGCAAAAATAGGAGACATATCCACTTCGTTGAAAGTTGTAAGCATTGCAGTCTCATTCTTGGCCGAAACCAGCCGCTCGGCCACCTTTCTCCTTAGCATGGATAGTTTTGTGCGTGTTTCTCCCCTACTTCCTCCGGTAGGACTTCCCATGGAAGGCACAGCATTAACAGCATCCTCTTTAGTAATTCTGCCATCTCTTCCAGTACCCGTCACAGCACTTGGGGCTATCTCTTTCTCATCTAATATTTTAGCCGCGGCGGGTGAAGGGGTTCCTGTTGCGTAGGTAGCAGATTTTTCTTCTTTCTTCTCTGGTGCGGCTGCAACCTCAGCGGCCTCCACCTTTTTTTCTTTGACCTCTGATTCGGAGGTACTTCCCTCAGGTTTCTTTGCGCTGGTATCTATCAAACATACTACCTGACCAACAGCTACTGCATCTCCTTCCTCAGCTTTCAAGGTAATTGTTCCGCTATCTTCAGCTGGTAATTCTAAAGTTGCTTTATCCGAATCTACTTCGGCAATAGCCTGATCTTTCTCCACGTAGTCCCCATCACTGACCAGCCATTCTGCTATTTCAACTTCTGTAATAGATTCCCCTGGCGAGGGAACTTTCATTTCTAAAACCATGCTTCGCTATTTTGATTTGTTATTTCTTGATTTGATTCGAGTCATGTTGCTTTTTGTTTTGTCAAAAACAAAATCGATTACCTGCTGATGTCTCATTTTCGAACGCACAGCACTACCGGCTGAAGGGGAGGCATAAAAACGTCTTGAGGCTACTCTAAACTTGGCAGCTCCTTCAAAATGCATCATCATATGACTCCATGCACCCATATTCCTAGGCTCTTCCTGAGCCCAAACAAGATCGTCTGCATTCTTGTATTTAGCAATGACATTGTTTATTTGTTCTGTGGGTAGTGGAAAGAGTTGTTCTACCCTTACAAGAGCAACATCTTCTCTGTTTTGCTCCTCTCTTGCCGCCAAAAGATCATAGTAAAACTTACCTGTGCAAAAGACCAGGCTCTTCACTTTTTTTACATCCGAATTATCATCTATGACTTCCTGAAAACCTCCTTTAGCCAGGTCTTCTACCTTTGATACCGCCCTTGGGTGCCTCAATAAACTTTTTGGTGTAAAAACTATGAGGGGTTTTCTAAAATTCACCTTCATTTGCCTTCTCAACAGGTGAAAAAGATTTGCCGGCGTCGTACAATCTGCCACGTACATATTATCTCTGGCACAAAGCTGTAAATAGCGCTCCATTCTGGCAGAGGAATGTTCCGCTCCCTGACCTTCATAGCCATGAGGCAGCAACATTACCAACCCATTTTGCAATTTCCATTTGTCCTCAGCAGCCGAAATGTACTGGTCTATCATAATCTGAGCCCCATTACTAAAGTCTCCAAACTGCGCTTCCCAAATGGTCAGAGTATTAGGACTTGCCATGGCATAACCATAGTCGAAGCCAACGACCCCATATTCAGACAAAAGCGAATTGTAGATCTGAAAACGCCCTTGTTTTTCCGATAGATTATTCAGGAGCATGACTTCCTCTTCACTTTCTTCCACTTTCATAACCGCATGCCGGTGAGAAAAAGTACCACGTTCTACATCCTGACCAGATATACGTACGCCAAAGCCTTCCTCTAAAAGAGTTCCGTATGCCAGAAGCTCTCCCATTGCCCAGTCCAGACTATCCGTCTCAAAGAACATCTTTTTTCGGTCATTAACCAGTTTTTCTACCTTGCGTAAAAACTTTTTGTCCTTAGGCAGCTGGGTTAAAGTCTCTGCAATTTTCGTAAGCTTCTTTTTGTCGTACCCGGTGTCTACCGCTTCCATCATTTCCCACTCCCTAACATTTTCGAAGCCTTTCCATTCATCCTGCATAAAAGGAGTAATTTCCGTCTTATCTTCCTTTCTGGAATCCTCTAGTTCTTCTTCCAGGCTGGCCTTATATTCTGCTTCGAGCTGCTTTACGTATTCCTCATCAATTATCCCTTCTGCCTTTAATTTATCGGCATATATATCACGTGGATTTTTATGCTTTGCTATGGCTTTATATAATTTAGGTTGAGTGAACCTTGGCTCATCCCCTTCATTATGTCCATATTTTCTGTAGCCCAGTAAGTCTAAAAATACATCCCTGTTAAAGCGCATTCTGTATTCCAAAGCAAACAAAGCTGCGTGCACCACGGCTTCAGCGTCATCCGCATTAATGTGCAGAACAGGACATAAGGTCACCTTGCCTACATCTGTACAATAGGTTGAGGATCTGCCGTCAAGATAGTTTGTAGTAAATCCTATTTGATTATTCACTACAATATGAATGGTACCATTCGTCTTATATCCATCCAAATTTGCCATTTGAACCACTTCGTAAGCCAGGCCTTGTCCGGCTATGGCAGCGTCGCCATGAACCACAATGGGTAACACCTTAGAAAAATCTTCAGGATAGTGTGCGTCTTGCTTTGCTCGGGTAATTCCTTCAACCACAGCTCCAACCGTCTCCAGGTGCGAGGGGTTGGGGGCTATGTTCATATTGATCTTATTTCCATTCTCTGCCTTGCGTTCGGAGGTCCAGCCCAGGTGATATTTTACGTCCCCGTCAAAAATCTCTTGTTCATAGTCTTTACCATCAAATTCGCTAAAAATATCCTTTGCAGATTTTCCGAAAATATTGGTAAGTACATTTAACCGCCCTCTATGGGCCATCCCCATAACAAATTGCCTAACACCTAATTCTGCCGCTCTCTCAACTATGGCATCGACCGCCGGAATAAGGGTTTCGTTTCCTTCCAAAGAAAATCGTTTCTGCCCTACGTACTTGGTATGAAGGAAGCCTTCAAAGGAGACGGCCTGATTTAATTTTTTAAGAATATATTTCTTGCGTTCAGCTGTGAATTTCGGATGATTATCGTTCACATTCAGCCAATTCTGAATCCATTGTACCCGCTCAGGACTGCGAATGTACATGTACTCAACCCCTATAGCATCGCAATAGATGCTCGTTAGGTGATCGATAATTTCTCTTAAAGTTTTGCGCCCTATTCCAATAATCTCCCCCGCACTGAACTGGACATCCATATCTGTATTGGATAATCCAAAGTTTTCAATTTCCAGGGTAGGACTGTATTTTCTGCGTTCCCGTACTGGATTGGTTTTGGTAAATAAATGACCCCTGCTTCGGTACCCGTCAATTAGCCGGACCACCTGAAATTCTTTTTGGAGAGATTCAGGGATTACCACTTCCTCCCCATTGGCTAGAACGGCCATTCCATTTTGCATAGACAGCCCAACTTCATCAGCGCTTTCCAAACCAAAATCGAAGCCTTGAAAAAAAGCGCGCCAACTAGGTTCAACGCTATCGGGGTGAACTAGATATTGATCGTATAATTCAGCAAAAAACGAGGTATGAGCGGTATTTAAAAAGGAATATTTATCCATGGACGATATTGCTGTCTTTACTTGAATAATTCATCAAAAATACAACATTTAAAGGTTAAAAAAGTTAATAGCTTTAGCTAAGAACCTATTATTGACAAAAAAGTGCCACAATGATACATCTAAAACGTTTTTCCACAAAAAAGATATGTCTCTTCGTCCTTTTCGGATGCACATGTATTTTCGGATTTTCCCAAAGGGCAGCTACCGGAGATTTTTGGAGTAAAATGCGTTATGGTGGAGGACTAGGTTTAGGTTTTGGCAACAATTCATTCAATATAGCTGTAGCTCCCAGCGCCATATACCAGGCCAACGACTACTTTGCGGCAGGAGCAGGTCTGAGTTTCAATTATTATAAATTCGGAGATTCAAAATTTACGGCCTATGGAGGAAGCCTCCTTACATTATTCAATCCTATCCGCGCCATTCAACTCTCTGCAGAACTGGAACAATTAAGGGTAAACAGGACATTAGCGCTTATTCCAAGTGGCACCTTAGAGGACAACTACTGGTCTCCGGCACTATTCTTTGGGGTAGGATATAGCAACAGAAATGTAACGGTAGGGATCAGGTATGATGTACTTCACGACACAGAAAAGAGTATTTACGCAGACCCTTGGATGCCTTTTGTTCGCGTCTATTTCTAAGCCAGTTTTTCTTTACTAGGAATATTTGTTTTTTGTCCAAACCTTCTGACGCTCCCTTTTTAAGATCAGGAAAGTCACTTGCTCAGACACCTCCACGACATCTGTAATTTCTAAGGTTTTAAAAGCACTTTCAGGGACATCAATAATATAAAGAAGATTGAGATAATCCGAAAAATCCTCCAAAATAAGGCGATAGATCTTCTCCTTAAGAATTGTAATCAGGTTTTCGGGGCTAAGGCCAGAGATTTCCTTTAAGGCTACATTGGCCAAATCAAAATCCTTTTGAAGCT
>JBFOMC010000403.1:0-6496 GCA_040830565.1 Flavobacteriaceae bacterium | reverse complement strand
GTTTTTCGCTTCTAATTCCTGAATCCCTATTAGTTTTACGATTAAAATACGCAGGGAATCTTTGATATACCCTTTTCTTTGTGCATCACTTTCGAGCTGGGCAAGATCTGCTTGTTGCAGTTTTCGTTGAAAATCTTTCAGGCGTCTCCATTCCTTATCTGCCAGATTGCTGGTGCTATAGCTGGTAAGAGATTCACTTTCTGTTTCAAAGGCAATGCTATCTTGCTTAGAAAGTATGAAGGGTTTGCTTTTGGTTAAGATGGATGGCCCTCCCAGCGCTAATTGATAAATGGCATCCTGGTCTGAGAAATACTTACTTTGGAAAACGAAGGATCCGTCTCTGGCCGGAGCAACCCAGGCAACTTCTTGGGCACTGCCCGGATTTTTAAGGCTTTCCAAATCTAGTTTGTAAAGGTAGATCTTTTGTGCTGTGCTGTTTTCGTCAGACACATCCAGGCTGCCAGAAATAGCAGTCTGGGCGTGAGTTACACCACCGAAAAAAACAAGGAAAAACAGAAATTTTAGTTGCACAACAAATGTCTTTAGAGCTGGAATTAAACCGTTTAAAATTACTTAAAAAATCTTGAGGCGACCTTTTTAAAGCCAAATGGGACCTTTTTCTCTCTACATTTTTTCCCTGCCAAGACTAATTGCTAATTGTTTATTGCTAATTGTTCATTGTTATTGATGCCCTATATGGCAGCCACAGCCAGGCCTGGTAAAACTTTGGGCCGCTTCATGCCAGGGGAATGCACCATTATACTTGTTGTTTTCCCACCAAAACTTACTTCTGCTACGCTCAGTATTGCCTATTTCATTCATGGTGGAAGTATCAAAGAGCCGGCCGTTTACCATCGTAAATTTTACAGAGTTCGTATTTCTGATATCTTCAAGTGGATTCTTCTCCAAAACGATCAGGTCTGCCATTTTTCCAACCTCAAGTGAACCTATATCGTCTCCTGCTCCAATGTATTCTGCGCCGTTGATAGTTGCAGCTTCCAGGGCTTCCATATTGGTCATGCCTCCTTGATGGAACATCCAAAGTTCCCAATGTGCCCCAAGACCCTGCAGTTGGCCATGGGCGCCCAAGTTGACTTTCACGCCCTCATCAGTTAAGGCCTTGGCTGTTTTTGAGACCAAAATATGCCCATTTTCATATTCCTCTTCAGGGATCATGGTGCGGTACCTTGCCCTGGAGTCTATCAGCGCCCTGGGGGTATATTTTAGTAGTTTTTCCTCTTCCCAAACCTTGTCGTGCTGATAATAGTAATATTCCCCGTTCATCCCTCCATAGTTGACGATCAGTGTTGGGGTGTATCCCGTATTACTGGTTTTCCAAAGCTCTAAAATGTCCTTATAAACAGGGGCTACCGGGATGTTATGCTCAATGCCCGTATGACCATCCATGATCATGGTCATGTTGTGGTAGAAGGTAGATCCGCCTTCGGGCACCACATTTATCCCCAATTCACGTGCAGCTTTCATTACCTGCTGGCGCTGGTCTCTCCTTGGTTGGTTATAGCTTTTAACCGATAGGGCTCCAAAAGCCTTTGTTCTTCGTATGGCAGAACGGGCATCTTCAAGATTATTGATCACGGCTTTAAAATCCCCATCGGCTCCATAGAGAATGATCCCTGTGGAGTAAAGTCGGGGACCTGTCATTTTTCCACTTTTTATGAGTTCAGACAAGGCGAAAATGGTCTCTGTATTGGCCGAAGGATCATGGGCGGTGGTCACCCCATAAGCGAGATTGGCATACAGTTGCCAATGTTTTTGTGTGGTAAGTCCGTATCGGAACCCGCCAATATGAGCATGAGCATCAACAATACCCGGCATAATGGTCTTCCCTTCAAGGTCATAGACTTTGGCCTTGGCATCTATAGTGATGTCTGTGGTCTTGCCTATTTTCTCAATTCTATTTCCGTTCACTACAAGGGTTCCCGCTTCAATGACCTCCCCATTATTCATGGTGATTATTCGCGCATTCACAAAGGCTATTTTGCCTTTAGGTTTATCCGTATCTGCTGTAACTCCTACTTTTATTCCTAAAGAATCCATTTTGCCTACCTTTTCCGGAGATCCGGGTAAGAAGGTATATCGGTCCTTTATTTGGTTGGAAAAATATTCCTCTCCCAGAGTCCAGTGAATGGTTTTACTGTCTGAAGACCAGTGGAGATTAATGCCGGCATCTTTGGCAATTTGAGCCACAGGAACCAGGGTAGATTTATTATCCAGGTCTATTTCTTTCCCATTGAGTAATAAGGGAGCAATATAGGCTTTGTGAAGATGGGTAAAGGCGATCCACTTATTGTCCGGACTGGGGACGAGGCGGTTTGCGTATTTTGATTTTATATGGGTTTTTTGGTCCTTGCCATTTAGGTTCACTGATTTAAGGGTTTTGGTAAGGTTTCCAAAATACGTGCCTCCGGTTTGATAAAATATCCGATCTCCTGAAGCTGAAAATAACGGGTATTCTCCTTCTTTGGATAGGCGTTTGGTGGCGCTACCATCACTACCCATGATATAGATCCCGGTCTTTTTGTCGAAGGTAAAACCCTGATCCATATTGCCGCCTTCTTTTCTATAAGTAATTTGCTTCCCTGAGGGGCTAAAGGCAGGGGTTCTGTAAATGCCTTTTTCCTTAGATAGCTTTACGGAGGTACCGCCGTTTACACTTATCTTGTGTAAGGCTCCTAACTGCTCGTCATTCCAACTGACATAAACGATTTCTTTGCCGTCTGGAGAGAAGGCGGGTTCAAATTCAAAATCTTCGGCCTTGGTAAGACGTTTTGGCTTGCCGTTAGGAAGCCGTTTGGTCCATAAGTGACCAAGGGCATTAAATGCCAAGAGCTTTCCATCGGGGGAGGTTACGGCCTGCCTAATAACCTTTGCGCTAAACTCATCATCTTCTATGGGAGTATTAAAATGTACCGTTTCGGCAATGGGGACGGCAGCATCTACAGTAAAGGGGATATTGGTTTGCTCTAAGCTAGCAATGTCTATCTTAAAGATTTGTCCTTTATTCCAAAAAACGATTTCCTTATCTCCGGGCATCCAGCTAAAGTTGGGATAGGTACCAAAAATAGCCCAAGCCTCTTGCTGGTCTTTGTTAAGGGAATCCACCAGCG
Source organism: Flavobacteriaceae bacterium (assembly GCA_040830565.1). Classification (GTDB taxonomy): domain Bacteria; phylum Bacteroidota; class Bacteroidia; order Flavobacteriales; family Flavobacteriaceae; genus JAFMPW01. Next base: position 3,368 of record JBFOMC010000403.1, on the reverse strand, counting down.
GCCATTCTTCTCCTGTGCTTAGATCGTGAACATACAGTACCGTTTTGGTCCGTACTCTTTTGATAAATGCCAATTTGGACCCATCTCTGGAAACCTGGGGCCTGGTCGCACCACCCGGGCCACCAGTGATCGTGATGGTTTCCCCGGTTTCAAAATTGTACCGCTTTATCGCATAGATCTGTTTGTTTGGATCTTTGTTGTACTGAAAAAAACCTCCCGGATATACATCCTCGCTATAGTACAAGTATTTGCCATCAGGTGAAATGCAAGGTTCATTCACATCTTGTTGATCGTTTTTGCGCTTGGTGAGTTGCACTCCTGAGCCCCCTGTTTTGTGGTATTGCCAAATTTCGCCGGCTCCCAGGGATCTTTGGGAGGTAAAGTGCTTTCTGGCTACAATATAATCTCCATCTGGGGTCCAAAAAGGATTGTTAAGCAATCTGAATTTTTCCTTGGTTACGGCTTTGGCGTTAGAGCCATCGGCATTCATTATCCAGATATTATCGCCCCCTCCGGCATCACTGGTGAAGGCAATTTTTGAACCATCCGGACTAAATCTCGGTTGTATTTCAAAGGGAATCCCGCTGCGTAGAACCTTAGCCTTTCCACCGCTAATTGGCAGGGAATAAATATCGCCTAACAGATCAAATACAAGGGTCTTTCCATCCGGACTCACATCGAGGTTCATCCAGGTGCCTTCATCCGTAGTAAATTGATGGGTTTGATAATTAAAGGAACTGCCAGGGCTGGCAACATCCCATTTGGTGGTGTCTTTCTTTTTTTCCTGAGCATATAGTGAAAAGCTTGCCAGGAGTAACAGCAGCAGTAGTGGTTTTTTAGTCATCGTTTGAGTAGTTATTTTGATTTTCTAAAGATAGTAGAAAATGTGATGGTGCATCTAAATGGTTAAAGGATCAAATGAAACTGCGCCGTACTGCTTACGGCCCACTGAATACTAAAAAACTTTCATTAAAAAAGGTTTCTTATGTGGTCCCACCTGTGACTGAACTATTCTTATATTTGACTTATTTTCAGTGTTTCTCAAATCATTGAGGTTAATTACTCACAAATACCATGTCGGATTTTTAATGAACTTATTTCATGCGAAATTTACCCATAGTAAATTTTAAAAGCAGAGGAGTCTTCAAGATTTTTGTTTCTAAAATCATCGTTCACTGGAAAAGTTTAGATTCCAAAAATAGCTTTCATATTCATTTTTAAAAGATGAAAACTATTATTTAGTCTAAACATGTTTGTTTTTGGAAATGATTTTTTAAATTAAACGGAGAAGCATTTACCTGCAGAATTTGTTTTTCTACTCTTAATTTAATTACTATGATTAATAAAAAATCTTGGGATATCAATTTGGATTGGATAAAATACACTAGTTATTCTCAGTTAGATATCAAAAAAGAAGTAAATCCAATAGATGGCAAGTATCTAGTGGAAGAAAAAACAATAGTCGAAGAAGCCAAACTCCCTTTTTATAGAGACAATATAAAATTAGTTCGATTAATTGATGATAAATGGAAAAAAGGATTAGAAATCTATTACCTAGTTTTAGATGGCGATAATTTGTTCAGATTAAACGGCACCTCTCCACCAATACACGAAGTGAATGCTAAGGCCCCAATCAATCTAGATCAAGAAAATGCCATGGATTATTTGAAATTTTTCTGTCACTTTGTGAGGGGTGAAGAAGGTCCTTTTATTATTACCGATTTCTTGCAACCAAATGAAATTCCCGAAATAAAAGATTTCAAGGAAAAAGAAGAATTTAATTTAAACTTATATCCCACAAAGTTTAACGGAATGGACAAAGGTAACTTCATGTTTACATCAATAATTTGGTACAGCAATGCTCTCTTTGCAGCACGTTTTAAAATACAACCTTCAGGCATGGTGCATATGTTGGAAGATGAACCTATTCAAGGTGGGTTAAGTGTTAAGTATCCATACAGTTTAAGCTAGTTTATTTTTTTTCTATACCATCAATAATTGCCTGAATTTCTTTAAGAAAAGGAATTTCTAAATTTGCATCGAAGTCTGGTAATTTAGGTATAGGCCAGTTCTTTTCTTCTATAAGTTCTTTAGCCTTTTTTAATGTAGACGAATATGAATAGGGTGGCCCTGAACTCCATGAATTTTTGTAGGCGCGGACGGCAGATTCTTCTGATTTGGCCGTCTCCCCTAATTTCCACCATACAAGAGCTGCATAATACCCTTGGTCTTTTTCATCAATCAGCAGTAACTGATTCTTGGCCTGATTCGTTTTATTCAACTTTGCTAATATCCAAGCCTTTATTGCGTAACAGGATGGACAATATTCTCCCATGATATGCATTAATTCAATAGCCTTGTTGATATTTTCATTTGCAGGTGCTATTTTCCCCTGTTTTAATTTCCAAATTGCCATTTCGGTCAAACAATATCTTTGATCAAGTAAATCATTTTCATTTCTAGCTTTTTGATATGCATTATCCCATAATTTTTTTGATGCGTTCCCTTGATAATATTGATTGATCCATTTCCAAAAGAGAGAATTAGCATTGTTGTTGACATATTCCTCATTCTCCTTAAAAAATTGATTAGCCATTGTGAAATTTCCACGCATTATCTCAGTACAAACCAAAAAGCGTAATGAATTTTTAATATCATTCAGATTAAATGCTTCGCATAATCCATATCTTAGTTGTGACATCTTGTTTGAGGCAAATAAATTGTTAAGGCTGTTGTATATGTTGATAAGCGTTGCAAGACAAGTAGAAAGATTGGCCCAGTTTTTAGTATTTAAATTAATTTTTATTGCTTGGTGTATCATTTGCAATGCCTTTTTTTTATCACCGATGTGATATAGTCCATAGGACAAATTGCGATACACCCATTCTTGCTCCTGTAATGAACTTATTTTTAGCTCGTCATTCTTAAAAAGCGCTTTTAAATATTCTACTTGATAGCTAAAATTGTATAAACGAGTTGTTAAAACATTGTGTAAATATTTTTTATAAAACTCCAACGTTTCTTCATATAATTCTGCACCAATGGTAGAATGAATGCGAAACAACTGTACGCTAATGTGTGATATGTCGGTTATTTTTTCTGTTTCCTTTGGTTCTGGAATGGCACTAAAATAATCTCTCGCTTTTTTATAGGTGGTTTTATTATCGGAAAGGTTGATTTCTTTTGCGTGGCCTCTTACCACCGGATGCATGTTAAAAGCATTTTTGTCAATCGACCTGTCCCATTTGATTAATCCCCCCTCCGTTAATTCAGTTAGTGCGTAATGAAGCTTAGGGATAGCTTCTTTCTTTTCTTCTAGATAAGTTTCGTGCTTGGTTGATTCTTTAGCGTATGCTATTTCAAATTTT
>JBFOMC010000402.1:0-3310 GCA_040830565.1 Flavobacteriaceae bacterium | reverse complement strand
TTATCTTAAAATCATCAGATAAGATATCAGTGTGGTTGTTAACGTCAAAAAACTGAAGCCAGTCAAAGCAACCGAGAGAATTTTCGAAATCGAACCATGGATTATCAAGTTGAATACGAAAACCGTAATACCACTCCAAATCATCAAGTACACTTTTCTCAGATTCGTAAAAGTCCTTGTAGCTTGTCGGCAGGTCATGCCAAAGGTCAAATCCGTTCCCAAGTATATAGAGTTTTGGCCTTTTTCGATTGGAGCGCTGTTCCCTAAGCAGTTTTAGCCTCTTCTTCTTTTTTCGTTTCTTTCGATTAATTCCCGTTTTTTTTCGCTTTATATCGTTGTTCTTCCTCATTGTTTTACCTATCTACGGTAATTCAACATTTCGGCCATTGGCGGATATCCATGTCTATATATCGTTTATACCATCGTCACCAAGGACTTACTCTTGTTAGCTCAATAGCTTATTGAGCTAACAAATGAGTCAATTACAATAGACTTATCCAAAGGTTCAGAATAAGAAATTGCGCCTGACGCTGAAGCCAGCAGTTCATAATCACCGCCACCTGCACTAATTGTAAAAACTAACCTATCTAAACGGTAACCCTTTTCACCATATACTCGTTTTAACTCACGATATGAGTCGGTTTCAGAAAAAATCTCGATCTTAGCGGCACTTTTTTCACTGAATGGCAGAGAGCTAGCCTTCAAACTAGTGACTCTAGCCCTTTCTACCCTTGGATTCCGCTTAATGCTTTTATGAAAGCCTGGCAGGTCAAACTTAAATTTTTCTACAGCTAAACTAGGGTGAAACTTGGATAAAAATTCTACAAAGCACTTAATTGATACTGGCGGATTAATTAGCTGGAAAAGGTAGTGCTTGTCAGATATAGCCTGAGCCTTAAAGCTATAATATATATATTTATATCGCTCAAGTGTTTCTGTTTCGCCATCAGGATAGTTTATCTCATCATATACCTTCTTCTTCTCCACAAACGTTGCATTGACGCTGTCGCGATCGATAGAGCCTGAGATAACTCCCACACCTTTTTTCTCTGTATATTGATTGGAATTTATACTATCAGCTAAATCATTAAGCCCGCAGTCAAGTCTAAAAACCAAGAACCTATTCCTCAATTTTGTCATACTCAACCTCCTTAACAATTGGCTTATAAACTGCTTCTTTCGCTCGCCTCGCAGCTTGTTCAAGCTTTCGCATCATTCGGGTTTCGTCAAATGCACTTAGAGGAGAGGGAGATTTGGTATGCCAACCTCCCTCCATGTATCGTCGAAACCCCTTAGCTAAATAGGAGAACTTCCTACACTCATCTGGATCGTTAAATTGAGCTTGAAAGTTATAGACATCAGAATCAAACTTGTCTTTTACGACAGTTGACCAAGAAATTCTATAAACGAAAAAACCTTTGTCGTAGAACTGCCTAAGTTCCCCAGACTTTAATACCCCCTCTCCATTCAAAGAAGCTCGTTTTACATGAACACCTAATTCATCCTCGGTTCCAGTGTCTGGGTTATATACCGCCACATCGGAAACGTCATTTAGCTCCATGCCTTCCAAGCCTGTAATCAGCTTCTCAAAGAATGAAATTTTTTTCTCGACGTCCTCGATGCCGTATAAGCTAATGGTGTCAACCTCAAACTCATCATCACATTTATTCTCCAACTTGGATAACACTGAGGTAGTTATCTCAGAAACATATTCGTTGTCTGGAGCTCTAATGCTTATTCCTTCATCAGATGTTTCTATGGAAATCAGAGCTGTTTTGGTTACCAACTGTTTAAATTCAGGCTGGTTATGGTCATAGTAGCTGTATGAAACTTCTATATTTACCGACTTCTCGGTCGCGGCAAATTGAATAGAATTATCGATCTCTTTGCGATCATCCACTAGTTCATTAGCTATTGATTCAATTTCACCTAAATCGATGGCAGTATTTGAAAAATGTGACGTTTGCTTTTCTCTATTTGAACCGGTTGAAACCTTATCTGATATCAACTTATGATCGAAGTAGTCATGGTCCATTCGACTAAAGTGTTTTGCAATATCTTCCTTTTCCGATTTGCCCGATAAAATGATACCTCTACGCCAGAGTAGTTCCTGTAGAGCTGGCTTAGACATTTTATGTTGGCATAGAGCATCAAAAAACGCCTTATCAGACGCACTATAAAGGCTTCCTTTTTTAATCATATACCCTCCAGGCAAGCATCCCAGGACTGTAGTTTGGTGAAGTTGCTGGGACAATATCAAATTCGATTCGATCTAAATCTTTATTCCTATGCCCATCTAGACCCCAATCAGAAACATACGTATGCTTTGCTCTCTCAAAATTACTACGAATGTTGCTATCGATGGATAAGTTGGCGACTCGAAATTTTATTGTATTTTGACTACTCAGAATTTGAAGCCTAGATAAAATATCAAATAGATATACAAACTCACTATCAGTTTGACCCGATTCGTTATAATAAATAACGTATCCTGGAGGGTTTTTTTCAGTTTTTACCGGCTGCCCATCAACCTCTGTATATTCTGTAATAGGTCCATGCTTCAGAAGCATATAAGGAGAGCAAAGTGTTTCTATCGTAGCGGGATATCGCGTTTGGTCACCGTGCGCTTTATGAAGAACCAAGTCAGGATATAGAAAAGAATAGTCATCGCTAGGCAGCTCTTTCTTTGCAATTAAGCCTTCGATATCTTTCACCACCGAATACAAGTAAGTTATTCGATCTGGCCCCAGAACGTGAATTACACTATCAGTTGAAACAGGAGTATCTCCAAGCTTGAGCTTGGCTAGCTCGCCCATTAGGTCAGAGTCATACTCTTTGTCCCAGTTATAGATAAAGAGTAGCGAACGAACAGCATAGGGCTCATTGTTGAGTACATATTTTTTCTGCCACTCCACGCTACTCATTGCGCAATCCAAGGTTTTTGCAAGCGATCCAATCGCTTTCTTGACCTCTGGAGGCTTAATACTGCCTTTTTTATAGCTTTTAAGGTCTGTATTAAGGTAAATGTGCTTGTTTAAATAAGGGTCAAAATACCTAAATACCGTATCTACAGGGTGGGTGTGCGACGGGTTGTCCTTCTTGGTTTTCTTTTTTTTGTGCAAATCAACCTTATGACAAGGGAAATTTTCATCCATGATCGGCATCTTTTCCCACCTAAACCACTTAAAGATGTCTTTCGATACCTTGTTTGCAACTTCTGCAATATTTGCCGTTTCACCTGCCATCCAGGAAGCATCCTTCTTCTCATGATCAATTCGATTAATAAATCTTTAACAATAACCCACTGTTT
>JBFOMC010000401.1:0-2313 GCA_040830565.1 Flavobacteriaceae bacterium | reverse complement strand
GTAGAGTAGCCCTGCAGGGAGCTCTCCATGTGTAACAAGCCACTGCAGTCTGTCAATCCAAAGTGACTTCCAGGAATCTTCGAAATACTCATCAAATTCTAGTGTGAGCTCCTGGATAAGTAACAGCGCTTTCAATCCATCGTCAAGCTCCAATTTAGCAATCGTTGGTAGAGAAAACATGAGCTGCTGCCACGTTTGTGCTACCAGTATTTCTAATTTCTCGGCATGATTTTCAAATAAGTTACTCTCAACATGGCGAAGCCGTATTAACAAAAAAAGTAACTCTGTCAATTGATCACAATCGGTCGTAATGTTGATGGTTTTATCCAGCGCCACCCAGATGTCAGAAGCGATGTCTAAGCTCTCCATCAGGACTAATTGCATAAAAAATCTCTGATGCTCGGATAATGAGCTGTTCTCTAACCTTGATCTATGTTTGTTAATCTGGTGGCTTAATAATGAATCCCAGTCGGCACCGTTTATAGAGAGATCAGCTAATCTTGCCTCAACCCAGGGAGACCATGCGTACTGCCACTCCTCATGACGCAAATCCAGATTGTTGCCTCGGGTCCAGTCTGGTCCTGATGTTTTTGTAGCAAAATCGATCTCTAAAAACTGGCACTGGTATAAAAGACTCATACGTGTACGGTTTTTATTGCGATATAAAGGTATTTTCGTAGTTACCTTTGTCGTCGTCTCCAGCTTGAACTTTGCTTTTTCAAGCTTCTGAAACAAATCATTCACTAGCGGGAGGGGGGGCTGTTTGCTGCTCACCGAGCCCAGCTTGTTTCCGGATAGGACGGCTATTGCTTTAACTTTTAGTGGATCATTTGGGGATAATTCGTGCTTGATAAGTACGCTGTCGATCGCATCAATAGTATCGAAAAGACCTGGCCACCTATGCCCTCTCAGCAAACACAGATTGATTATCTGTTCAGTAATTTCTAGTTTTGCTGCAGTATTAATCGGAAAGGGAAAGAGCGGGCTTTGGTCCAAAAGCGCTAATGTTTCTAGAGAAAACTCTCTAGAAAATCTGTAGTTGGCGTGATTTCGCCGATAACTAAATAGTCTCTCATAGAAGGCTGGGGCACGCATTCCTGCGCTATATCCGTTATTTGCGTCGAGCCTATCGAGGCTGTACCGAATTAGCCAGTTTTTCTCAAGTTCAATACTATTTATATTGCTATCACTTTTAGCTCTAACGTCCTCGTTTTCAAAGTCCAAAAGTGCCAGTGTATGAAAGCCGCCTGTGACAACAAATGCGCACTCGCCACGTTGGGTATTTAAGCGTATTTGCTCGGACATAAACGCTTCCCTGGTGGCATCTTCAGAATCGGATATCGATTCATACGAATATGTTAACCTTGCTGCAGCGCAATAGTCGAAAACTTGATCGAAAAAGCAACGTGCATTCGAGAACTGCTTAAGCTCAAACCATCGCTCCCAGAGTTCATCGCTGTCTCTGCAGCCTGCTTGCGACACGAGTTTGTTAACAAATTCGTTGTGCTGAAGTCTGGCTTCATGGATAAAACTGATCTGTCCGGACTCGAGTCTTTCTTTCTTCCATGCTTTGTCTTTCATTGGCAGATCTATAAACAAAGCCTGTTTCTTATTCTCTGCGGCCCAACGTAAAGCAACCCACTCGGGACTAGTATCACATAGTGGAAAGAAGCTCCCTTCTCCATAAAGAGCTACGGGGGGAACGGTATCTTCTTGAGTGAGCGCATCTAACTGAAGATTGAAATCGATTGAACCTTCAATCAAAACTTTTTCTGGTTTGTGCTTTTCTAGGAGTTCGAGCAGATATACTGAGCAAGCGGGGCTATGATGTCGTATTGGTATCCAATGTATATTGTCGTTTTTATTTAGCTTGCTTTTCGCGAGCTGGAGTTTCTCCTCTAGCTCATCCACAGAGACTTCCCTGACTCAAAGAAGCCTTTCCAGTGCTTGTCTTTCTTTACTCTATCTCGAACCACAATGTCGAGATAATGCGCAAGCTTTTTTCGGTCCTCACTCTTGTCCTTGATAATCACCCCTTGCATTTGCTGTGCGACTTGCGCGGTAGTTGGTTCGCTTCCCATGTAGTGGCTTTGCAGGCAGCATGCATAGGCTATGTTTACAGCTTCTGCAGTCGATAGCACAGCGTCTAAAGACTTAACAGCAGCAGTTTTCTGCCCTCGTAATTCATCAAAGGCTGTGACCAGAACATCTAGGATACTCTCATCTAATTCAGCAGCAGTATACGTTTCTTCTAGCTTTTTCCCCACTTGACGTCTTATAAGTTCCTTCTCCAACTCCATATTTCTAATAGGG
>JBFOMC010000400.1:0-3564 GCA_040830565.1 Flavobacteriaceae bacterium | reverse complement strand
CTGGAGGTGACGCCACTCGCTGACGCTCGTGTCGCACCTCAGCTTTAACGTTGTGCAGAGAAAAGAATGAAAATCGCCACATATAAATTCGGAAATATCGGTAGGAAAATTACTGTAGTTTTGCGCGAAGATAGAATTCAAATTTCCGGTCGTCCTGGGGACGGTGGATATTTTGAAGATGAAATTGAAATTAAGAACTTATCTGGGAAGAAATATTTCGCTACTACTGGAAATGATCTAAGAAGAGCTCTTTGTGCATTACCTGGATTTGTAATTATTCTTGGAACAATTTATTTTTGGGCTTCAGCAGACCATAGCAGCACAACAATCGCACTATCCGCTTTAGTTATAGGAGTTATCTTTTTGTTTGGTGGTCTTACTTTAGCAAAGGAAGATAAATATTTTGGGTACAAAAATTTTCAAGGAGAGGTGCTGTTCGCAATTTCTAATGCGGGAAATAAAAGGGAAGATTTTGATAATTTTATATTGGAATTGGATAAAGTAATTAAGGCACAACAAGTCGCTGGAGGTGACGCGGCTCGCTGACGCTCGCCTTGCACCTCAGCTTTAACGTTCTGCGGACTAAATGAAATTATTAAGGTACACTATAATTTTCCTTGTCCTAGTGGCGAACTCTGGAATTGGAAACACACCTGGCAAAGAAACAGCTGAAGACGATGATATTGTGGAGCTAAGGTTTGCAGCCCCGAAAAAGCCAAAATCAGAAATTAATGATCTAAAAAGAAAGGCAAGGAAAGGTGATGGAGAAGCTGCATTCGCACTGTTTGGTTATTACGCACTAAGTGTTGAAGGGAATGCGAAAAAAGCGGAGCGTTATTTTCAAATTGCTCTAGAATGCAAATATCCAAATGCCCTATACAATAAAGCTTTCGATATTTGGGTTTACGAAGAGAACCCAGATATAAAATTAGTGGAATCTTTACTTAGGGAGGCCATGAAGCGTGGATTTGTCGATGAGCGTGGCTTACTTGATGAAGTCCTTGAAGCTAAGTCCTCTGGGAAAATTCCCAATAATAGCAAATTTAGGTATTTCCCTGAGAAAATAGAAGAGGCAGAACAAGTCGCTGGAGGTGACGCCACTCGCTGACGCTCGCGGCGCACCTCAGCTTTAACGTTGGCAGTAACTTTATGAAAATTGTGCTCAAATATATTCTACTCGTGATGACAGTTTTTATATCTGGCTGTGCGTCTACTCAGATGCAGGTTTTAGATGGTACTCAAGCTCCAGAAGATTGGGTAGTAGAGATAAAACAAACAATTGCGAATCCCTTACATTATCGATTTACCCTGATAATCAATGGACAAGAAGTCCTGGAAGCACTCTCTAGTTCAAAGGAAGTTATTACAGGCAAATATCGAGGACGTGAAATTTCGATGAGTGTCGAATTTAAAAGTGGATTCGCACACTCAGATTGTATCGTGATTATTAGTTTGAATGATGTTCCGACCTATAAACAAAGTTTTAAAACACTGTCCATTTAGGTTGTTAATGAGATGTTATTATTGTGCCAACAAGTCGCTGGAGGTGACGCCACTCGCTGACGCTCGCGTCGCACCTCAGCTTTAACGTTCGCTGACTTATGAGAGTATTTTTGCTATTCCTGATGTTTCATTTCCTTTTCGGGTGTAAAAAGGAAATAATGACTGAACAGTACCAAGGGCGTTGGGTAAAAATCAGCAACTCTGACGAAGAAGATATTTTTGAAAGGCTTAAAGGTACTGATATAATTGAAGCTCTAGAACTATTACAGAAAGAGTTGAAAAGGACTGAATGGATTATCGAGGGAGACAAAGTTTTTGTAATTAATCCAATGACTCAGGAGAAATCCCAATTATCCAAAGGATTTCTAGAGACGAATTATAATTATGCAGAATTTTTAGCTCATACAGAATTTTTGGGAAACCACGTTATCCGGATCGAAGTAAGAGGAGATCAGTTATTTGCATATTACTTCCCAAAATTTGATCCATCTTTGGAATTTATAAGAGCAGAAATGATTGTGAGCGAACAAGTCGCTGGAGGTGACGCCACTCGCTGACGCTCGTGTCGCACCTCAGCTTTAACGTTGGGTAGTCTTAAAGGAAATTATGAGTAATCGAGTTAAGTATTTTTCGAAGCAAGAATTGGAATTAAAACCCGATGTTGATGGTGCCAAGATGTGGGCAGTGTCCTTGGATAAAACTCAATTCACATATTTTGAGGTCGAGCCGGAAAAAATATTTGGAATGCACTCGCATGAAAGTGAACAAATCACCCATGTTCTTTCCGGTGAGTTATATTTTGAATTCGAGGAGGAAATTATATGTGTCAAAGAGGGTGGAATTATAGCCATTCCCTCAAATATTCCTCATGCAGTATTTACTAAGGACTTGGCGGCAAAGGCAGTGGATGCCTGGTCTCCAGTTATGGACAAATATAGTGAATAATGTGGCCCAACAAGTCGCTGGAGGTGACGCCACTCGCTGACGCTCGTGTCGCACCTCAGCTTTAACGTTGGGCAGACTAAATGAACATATTTACTGAAATAGCATTAAGGATATTTTCGTTTCTTCCTTTGATCGTTATTTTGAGCGTTTTTATTTCTGTTGTTCTATTTGCAGCGAGCGAAAGAAATACAAGTGAAAGGAGAATTTGGGCATCAATTTTCTTCGTGTCTGCTTCGATCCAGTTCATCTTTTTGCCGTTTCTTGGACTGTATGCAGATTCGCACAATGAATCAGGTTGGGGGCCATCAGGATTAATAATGGTGCCTCTGGCTTTCTTATGGCTTCCCTCGGACATAGATAACCATATTTTGAGAGTTAAAAGGGAAGAGACGTTTTCACAACTATCTAGAAATCCGGAAATAGCGATGAGTTGGATTTCGAGTAGTAAGCTCCTTAAAAAACATGAACAACTAGCGTTACGAAACTATCTTCGGGAGTGCGATAGTTTCACCGAAAAAGAGATATTAAATCTATTGGATTTTGAAATTAAAACTAAGCAAATAACTCTGGATCTCATTTACGCGCATCCATCCACAACCGAAAAAATACTAATATCAGAATTTAATAGGTTGAGTAAGTTGAACAAGCTATCCACGGCAGAATTTATTTTTCGAAATCCAAAGTTTCCTGAGGAATTATTAATTTCCTTAGAGAATCATGATAGTGTTTATGTACGTAACATTTCAAAGAGGGCTTTAGAAATTAGGAATAGAGAAGTGGCCCAACAAGTCGCTGGAGGTGACGCCACTCGCTGACGCTCGTGTCGCACCTCAGCTTTAACGTTAGCCGGATTATTTTGTTGCTGGGGGAGAGGAAACCATAGACAATATTCCCATGAAAACAGTGGTAAAAAGACGTTTGAGAGAAGCCGGTGGAGAGCGCCTCCGGTGGAGGTCTGCGACACCACTGGAGCGGGTTGAGGCCGTAGAAGTAATCAATAGGCTAGGGGATCCTGAATATGCTAAACAGGCATTTCCAAGAATTCATCGAGTTATTAGAAAAGCACGGGGTTAAGTATCTCGTTGTTGGCGGCTACGCGGTAGGGTTTCATGGGTT
>JBFOMC010000399.1:0-11031 GCA_040830565.1 Flavobacteriaceae bacterium | reverse complement strand
CATCAAGATTGCCGTCCTAAACGTAGATATCTAACTCATTATGATTATAAAGTAGGGGTTTTAAAGTTATAAATCCCTGTTCAAGCTGAGAAACAGCCTCAACAATAGCTGGCGTATTGGGAGCCATCTCCCTACAAAACCGAAATACTTCTTATTTTCCGGATTCGCCCGCCTCAAAATTCTGAGAGGCGATCTGTAGGTTTTTTTTAGTAAGATCGAGGTTCTGACTTTGTATTTGAAGATTTGCTTTTAAGATAAGTGCATTAAAATATACATTGGCGGCATCAAAGATGAGGTCGAGTTCTGCAGCATTTAAATTAGCCTCTTGAGCTTTTTGAAGGTTTTTTTGAATGGCGATATTCGCATTTGCAGCCTCAGAAAATAAGGTTTGCTGAAGCGTGATATTCCCGGAGGTAGAAAACTCCGGATTCTGGCCATTGCTGATTTCGGCTAGATCCGGATCAATATAGGTGCCAGTACTTGATGCAGTTATCGAAGGTATATAGTTGCTCACCGCCGACTTCACATCTTGGGTGCTAAGTGCAACGTCTCTCTGGCTAGACTGCAGGCTAAGATTGTTTTTTAAGGCCTCATCAATCACCACGAGCAGATTGTATTGCTTTTCGGAAAGTACATTTTTAAATTCCCCCACAAAATCGGTCTGTGCTAATAAACTAAATCTTATGGGTACGCCAATACTTTCGGCTGTATTGTAGTTAATGGTAAGTCTTGGGGTATAATCTATGTATACCGGCAACTCTTTAAGAGGAGTACCGTTAATATAGGACTCGATGCTAAGGGCTATTCGTCTAAAAAACTGATCCAGATTGTCATCAGATTGGTTGGTTGCCATAATCCCATCTATGACGTCATCCGTCCCATTTATGGTAAAGGAGGGAATCTTTTTATCTATAAAGGTCTTTGCTAAAAGCTGGTTCTCCTCTTGGGAAATAAAGAACCCTCCGGCTAAATAAATAGCATCTATCCCCTCGAGCTCCGAAATAATATCTTCAACCGTACTGAAGGGAATTAATTTGTAGCTGGCTTCCAAGCCATTTAATTCTCTGTCAAAGACCTCTTTAAAAGGAAGAATATCAACAACGGCCTCTTCAACAGCTATCCCAAGATTTTTGAAATTGGTGAGTTCCTTAAATTTCTTTAAATCTTCCTCAAAGGACTCGGATTCAATAAGATAGGTTAGATTTTCTATGCCTGAGGTTTCTTTGGTAAAATCGAGCTCACTTAAGTCCCTGTTTACAGCCCCGAAGAGTATGGTTGGCTTTAGATGTTGGTCAATATTACTGATCACTTCATTGTTCACCGGGCCAAATGCCAGGATGATATCTGTATCACCTTTTATGAGCAGATCATAATTTTCACGGGCTTTTTGCAAATTATAGTTGTTTACCAAAATACTCCCTGCAGGAAAGTTGATCACAGCATCTTCTCCAACCACACTTGTGATCTCTGTTTGCAACCGATCAAAAAGCGGGGTGGTTTCTTCAGAGGTAAAGTCTACAAGAATCCCGACGTTATATACATTCTTAGACTGTGCACTTAGGGAGGTAGAAATAAGGAGAAACAGAAGTATGGAGAAAGCTAATTTTCTCATGGTTAGTCAATTTATAGGAAGCTATCTAAAATAGGGTTAAAATTTGAGACGGACAACCCCTAAATCCTGGTCTAACCTATAAATTTATTTCTTTGCTGAAACAACAAATTATTGCTAGCGAAAAAAAGATTTTAGTGCGGGTTATGTGTCAGTAAAAAGCGTTCCTTTTGTTTAGAATTTGCTCCCAGGTTTTTGTAGAAGTGTATTGCTCTGGTATTAAAAATGGGAGTTTGCCATTGTAGTGTAGAACATCCAAGTTTTTCTGCCACCAATTGAATTCTATTTATAAGCTTTTTACCTATTACAAGGCCCCTGGCAAAATCTTTTAGGTACAGGCAATCCATATAGATATACTCCCTGGCTTCCCAAGTACTATACTGCTTCATATAGGTAGCATATCCGATAAGATACTTATCGCTTTGTACTACCAAACAATAAAGTTTTGGAGGATTTGAAAAAAGGTCGGTATGCAGGGCTTTTACTTTGTTATCTATTGAATATGGCGCCTTTTCGTAAGCTGCATGTAGGCTACATAAATCTACAATTCTGCCTAGGTCTCCTCTTCGGGCAAAACGAATTTTTACATTTAATTTCATTGGTGTAATGAACTAATTCAAGACATCTTGAAAATAGGCGTCATAATCCGGAGCATCCGGTTTTGAAAGTACATGAGCTATCCAGGCCTTGCGCTCGTGTGTAAATATTTCTATCTCCCAGATACAAACCAATGCTTTCTCTTTAAATGGGGAGGCTTCAATCTTATTAGGGGTACTATAGTTTGAAAAGAAGATCTGTGTTTCTACCATGTTCTCTCCCGTCCACCAGTTCAGGAGGATCAACACTCCTTCTCTTGCTTCATGTACAATAAGAAAGGCTGCTTTATAGGTGGGTAGATTAGATCTACTAGGGATCAATAGAAGCTCCGGCAATTTTTCTAATAGGGAATTTAAACTGGTCTCGGACCTGTATTCTTCATTCTTGGTTATTGTATAAAGCTTTACCTTCCAATCTAACACTTTAAGTGTCTTGTGAAATTCTATCTTTCTCGGCGCATAGGTCTCGAATACATTACTCATCGCTCTGAAGGTTTTAAATGTTTGTTTTTTATTATCAATGGCGCCAGTTTCTCAAGGTCTTTAGGATCATGAATTCTTTTTGAGGAGGGCGGGTATTTTTTGGTTAATCTAGGGGGTCTAACCGGCCTTTTTTCAAAGTTACCTCCACAACTAGGGCAAACATTCTGGAATAGTTCCAAGGCGCACTGGGCACAATAGGTGCATTCAAAACTGCAGATCATTGCCTCATCTGAAGTATTAGGCAAGTCTTTGTTACAATGCTCACAATTGGGTCTAATTTCTAACATCTTATAAATACCGTTCTTTAATAATATCCATATGCCAAATTTCATGACCAATGACCGTAAAGGCTGCAGCCCTGGAAGACAAAGCCTTCTTATCGGCCCTACCTACAAAGCATAGATCTTCATCCCTTAAACTTTCAAGAAGCAGTATAGAGCTTTCGCGTACACTCCTGAATTCACTTAGCAGGGCTTCTATAGATTTATTTATAGCCTGAGAAGGGTCAACATAAATATTCTGATCAAATCCGGATAATGAAGTATTATCGTGCCGTGCGATTCGAAAACATCGGTACATAAAGATGCGCTCTGTATCTATAAGATGCTGTAAGATTTCTTTGATGCTCCATTTGCCGGGAGCATATCGGTAATCCCATTTTTCATTTGGGATGGCTTTAAAAAATTCTACCAGGTTTTGCATTCCCAATTCAAAACCCGATCTCAGTTCTGTGTTTTCAGAGAGTTTTGAAATATACCTCTGGTAGTAGACATTAAACTCAGATGTTTTTAGCGCTGATGTTGTCATACTGTATATATAAATTGTTCGTTTTTTGATACTTCAAATTTAATTCATGAATAGGAACAAAAAAATTAATATATTTGGCATTATTACATTATTTCCTTTTTTTTAAAGGATTATTGTATTATTTATATTAATTATGAAACTAGATAAATTAAATTGGTTAATCCTGGAAGAATTGCAGTCAAACGCCAGAGCACCACTCACGGAAGTTTCTAAAAAAGTAGGCCTTTCTTCGCCTTCCGTAGCGGAACGGATTCAAAAACTGGAAGATGCTGGCATTATAAAGGGATATGGAGCACGCTTAGATATGGAGGCCCTTGGATACCCGCTAGGGGTTTATATTTCCATTAAAATTCGCTTTGGGAAAGTGGAAAGCTTTGAGGAGTACATTAAGACAGTCCCTGAGATTTACGAATGCCATAAGCTCACTGGGCACGATTGCATGTTGATGAAGGGCTATGTTAAAAACCCCAAACACCTAGAGGACCTGAATAACAGACTAACCTCTTATGGCGAGCTCACCACCTCCCTCATCCTGTCCTCTATTGTCGAAACCAAGGCATACACTGAGGAATTTTAAAAACGCAACCTAAAAGTTGCACATTAAAAAAATTTACTTATATTTGCAACCATATAGTTGCATTTTAAATTTAATTATCATGAAAGACATCATCAGTAAAGAACACACCTTTAGCCATCCAATTGGTAAGGTATGGAACGCCATTTCCAAGGCAGAAGAAATTTCAACCTGGTTTATTAAGGCCGATTTTAAGGCGGAGCCCGGGTATCAATACACCTTTACAGCCAGTGAAGAAAACGACTGTACACAGATTACCGGCGTGGTTAAGGAAGCCGATCCTTATACTTTGATCTACACCTGGATAGTGGCCGACACTAAAGCCGAAACTACAGTAAAATGGGAATTACAGGAAACCACCGAAGGAACAAAATTATTTTTGGAACATTCCGGAATCTCTAAGTACGAAGGTGAGACTGCGGTGGCCATGTTCACCAGCTTCGACAAAGGATGGACAAACTGCATTAACGAACTCTCCGCATATTTAAAGACAGAGGTTCATGCAGGATAGGATCACCAAAATATTTAAGGCCATTGCCGACCCCACCAGGCGTGAGATCTTTCATGCCCTGGTGGTGGCTGCTACGGCACTTCCTATTACTCAAATATCAGCCCAGTTTGAGATGAGCAGGCAAGGAGTAACTAAACACATCAAAACCCTGGAAGATGCTGGTTTAGTAAGCATCAGCAGCAAGGGGAGAGAGCGCTTTTGTTATGCCGACGCTAAGCCTTTAAAAGAGGTTACCAAATGGTTGAAGTTCTATGAAAAATTCTGGGATGGTGCCATAAGGAACCTGGATGCATACTTAGAAGGAGATTCTTAGTATAGGCTAAACCGTTTCTTCAGATTGCTGTGCTACAAAGCGGGAAAGGCCGTCTAATGCCGCGCGCGTGTTCTTTTTAAAAATCCGCTTAGCAAACAGTTGGATCATTAATTTTTTAAAAGGAGAGCGAGCCTTCCAGTATACTTCAGCTTCCAGTTTACAGCTATTCTCGGTAAGAGGGGTTATTATGTAGAATTGATATACTTCATCTACAATAGGCGGACTCGTGGTCATTTCGCCATATACAAGCTGCCCTGGCTGGGCATCTTTGGATACGGCAATAAAGTTCAAGTGCTTTCCATTGATCACGCATAGATGTTCTGTTCCTAGTCTGGTTACTTCACTCTCATTATAGATAAATTCATCCACGCCTTTTACCCACTGGTGTCGATAGCCGTAATTGGAGACATACTCCAACAAAGTAGCTCCTGCAATTTTAAAAGTATATTCGAAGCTAAGATTTGAAGGGCGCTCAAAGCTCACTTTCTTTCCTTTGCCTATGGTATTCAAATTAAGCTTCTCTTTGTCTATAATGGAGTATATATATGCTATTTCCTTACCGTCATAGGTATCCTTACCTTCTTTAAACCGATATACTTTGCTAAAATAGTATATAGGTAATTCTATGGTCGATGCCAGATCCTTGCTCACTAAAACATAGTTGTCACTATCAATGGAATTTTTTAAGAGCCTATGCGCCTCAATGACCTGTTGGCCAAACGGTTTTCTTTTGCCCTGTACTTCTATATATTGTAATTCGCCGCAATGGGCCATGATCTTAAGCTCCAATTTGGCCGCCGAAGAACAAGCGTTACAAGGGCATATTCTATTAATTTCCATCAGTTTTAAATGGGAATGGAAAGCCGTGAACATCGTTTCTATTTGAGCCAAGAGACGTTCTTGCGAAAGTACTTCACCATCCTTGTAAAAGAATAGTGCATCTCCCTCTATTTCGGCAAGCCTTAAATCCTCAATGTTGGCAGCTATGAGCACCTCTAGTAATTCTGAAATTACGTGCTGACTATGCTCTACCTCCGTAGTTTGGATAAACTTGGTAAAACCAGAAATGTCGGGAATAAAGAGCAACGATTTCGCCATAAAATAAAGGTAGGCAATTGATCTTAAATCTAATCCACCAGGATAAGATCTGTATCGAGGGTATTGTTTACAGTTACATTAAACTGTCTTCTCAAGGCATTGTAAGCTACAATCATTTCCGTAGTAGGTTCCATAAGATCTGTTCTGTACTCTAAAGCGGCTTTGGTTTTTAAGATAAAGGTTTTTAGCACCTTTTGTCTGCTTTTGATCTGAGGAATATCAAACTCCTGAGGATACTCGGAGGCCGCCATTATTTTCTGTTTTTCCACAAAATCCTCCATGATCAGAATAAGCTCCTCTCTGTTCTGAGCTTTATATAAGGCATCAAAGCTAGATTCCAGTGTTTTGAACTCTGGCCAATCTTTTAAAATCGCCATTACTTTTGAATTCATGGCCACCCTCTTTGGCAAGGAATCAACAGCCAGCTGCTGATCAGAGATCACCCTAATTTCACCACCCTCCTGTTGTCGCTTACAGCCTAAAACAAGTGAAATAAGAATGATTAAACTAAAGAATTTTGCCATGGAGCGAATGTACAAATTTTATAATCAGTTATATTTACCGACAGATCCATTTAACTTCATTTTAATGCAAAAATCAGTTCTCATTTTAGGGGCTTGTGGACAAATTGGCACAGAACTTACTTTTGCGCTTAGAGAGCGCTATGGCAGTGAACAAGTAATAGCAAGTGATATACGAGAAGGTGGTGAAAACCTGATGACCAACGGCCCATTTGAACTGCTTGATGCTACCAATTACGAAGCCATTGAAGACGTGGTAATGCACTATGAGATAGAAGAGGTCTATCTTATGGCTGCCATGCTT
This sequence comes from Flavobacteriaceae bacterium, assembly GCA_040830565.1. Taxonomy (GTDB): domain Bacteria; phylum Bacteroidota; class Bacteroidia; order Flavobacteriales; family Flavobacteriaceae; genus JAFMPW01. Next base: position 4,215 of record JBFOMC010000399.1, on the reverse strand, counting down.
AGCGCGACATCTGAGAAATTCCCCATGCGTGCCTGGAACCTCAATATGAACTCACTCTTCAATGTACTTAACCTTGCCAAGGAAAATAAAATAGCAAAGATTTTTTGGCCCTCGAGCATTGCTGTTTTCGGGCCTAATACACCTTCCGAAAACACTCCTCAAAACACCATCATGGAACCCAGCACGGTTTATGGAATAAGCAAGCAATCCGGTGAACGCTGGTGTGCTTATTACCATGCCAAATACGGGGTAGATGTGAGAAGCGTACGCTACCCTGGTTTAATTAGCTGGAAAACACTTCCCGGAGGGGGAACTACAGATTATGCTGTGGAAATTTATCACAAAGCAATTGCTGAAGGTTCTTATACTTGCTTTCTGAAAGAGAACACAGCACTTCCAATGATGTTTATGGACGATGCCATAAGAGCCACCATTGAACTAATGAATTGCGAGCCTGAAAAAATTACCGTGCGCTCTTCTTATAATTTGGCGGCAATGAGTTTTTCTCCCGAAGAAATTGCTCAAAGTATCCAAATGCACCTTCCCAATTTCAAAATTGCTTATGCCCCTGATTTTAGACAAGCTATTGCAGATTCATGGCCAAAAAGTATTGACGATTCCAAGGCGAGGGCAGATTGGGGTTGGAAGGCAGAATTTGATCTGGAGCGTACCACAGAAGAGATGTTACAACAATTAAGTACCTAAGACCGAATATCTGTTGGTTTTTTAGATGACGACATTCTTCTCAATTAGTCTTCTCCATTTTCCTGGCTTGCCATTATGTCGGGGTCTACCACAGCACTTGGGTCATCTGCTTTAAAATCCTCATAGTCGTCTTCGTCATAATTGGCCATGGTGACTTCTAGCTTTGAACTAATCTTGACTAGATATTTTGTGTCCTCTGTGACTACCTCAACCGCCTCAATACGTTCACCGGAAGTAATTCGAAAGCTAATGATGTCTCTATCACCATAACCATCAGGGTATCTTTCCACCAGGAACTTTAGCACTTCCGGGGTCAGTTTTTTGAAGTCTACTATGATCCGCTTTAGATTATCCATAAGCCAAAATCTATATGGAAAACTTAAGTCTATTAAATGTATAGCTAATTCTCTATTTATAAAAATTTAATAGGTGTATAACCCTGGCATGTAAAACATAAAAAGCTATTTTTAAGGGATAAAACAATAGCCATGAAAACACATTCACCTTCAAAATTAACCGCTCTATTAGTCGCTTTTTTTTGCTATTCCCTGGGGTTTGCCCAAATAGCTTCAAACGTATATTTGCACGAAACCTCAATAGAAGAAGGCAAAATTAGTCATGAATTAAAAATAGATAACGGATATTTTATCTATTCCAAGTTTAAAAAATCTCCTGCAGAATTTATCAGCACCGTTGGTGGCTTTTATAGCGTGGAGAACGACTCAATTAAAGTGAAGCTGGAATTCAATTCTAATTACGAAGACGATGGAGTAACCAAAATGGCTATTCCCTTTAGTACAGACGGAACAGCTTTGATATTAAACGACCTGAAGTTTGAGGCAAAAAACATGGAGAAGCAAGACCTGGACGGACAGTGGTTGTTTGCCACCAGAGGACCAGATACCGGACAAGAGAGACGAGGTGAAGCACAGGCCAGAAAAACGCTAAAGTTTCTACTTAACGGACATTTTCAATGGATTGCTTATCATACCGAGACTTTTAGGTTTTCCGGTTCCGGGGGTGGCACTTTTACCGCCAAAGACGGGAAATATATTGAGCATATTGGTTACTTTTCCAGAGACAATAGCAGGGTTGGGGCCCAACTAGATTTTAACTATGAAGTAAAAGGAGATGATTGGCATCATAAGGGGAAAAATAGTAAGGGAGCACCTATGTACGAGATCTGGTCTAGAAGAAATTAGGGCTGTAAGTTTGCGCCAATATCTGATTTTCCACCGGTCTTCTGTAGTAATTTGATACTTAGGATCTCTATTCCCTTGTCTATGGGCTTTAGCATATCATACATGTTTAAGGCCACTATACTGGCGCCATGCATGGCTTCTACCTCAACTCCTGTCTTGTAATTCGTTTTTACGGTGACCTTAATTCTGATCTGAAGGCCTTCAATGTCATAATCAATAGCGGTGTACTCAATGGGAAGGGGGTGGCAATCTGGTAAGAGATCGGCTGTTTTTTTTACTCCCAAAAGACCAGCCGCTCTACTCATGGCAAAGACGTCTCCTTTAGGAACGGCTTTGTTTTGAATAGCTTTGATGGTCTCCTGTGAACTAACCTGCACAATTGCCTGTGCCATTGCCGTTCTCAAAGTGATGGACTTATGTGTGATATCTACCATGTTAAGTGTTTACCTTCCATTGATAGGAGTTGTCTTCAAATAGCTCCTTCCCAAAAACAGGGACTTCCTTTTTAATTTCTTCCACAACCTGTTGTAGAGCCTCAAAAACCACCTTTCTATGAGGGGAGGAAGCGAAGACAAACAAGCAGATCTCCCCGGTTCTTACAATCCCCAGGCTGTGATAAATGTGAAGGCAACTCAGTTCGAAGTTCTTAAAAGCCCTTTCCTTGATCTCTTCAAATTTTTGAAGGGCCATGGGTTCATATGCCGTATACTCTATAGCCCCTACAGTTTTATCCTCTATTACATCTGCTCTTACTTGTCCTAGAAAGATGTCGTGAGCCCCTATTTGCGTTTTAGATTGATGCTCGGCAATTGAGGCTGCTATGAAATCGGGTGAAATTGCGCCCTCAATAAAGACCGTCCTTGTTTTTTTCTTTTCCATGCTGTTTAGCTTCTTTGCTAAGGTAAAGAAGATTTAGAAAAGTATTCTTAAATTCGCAGACCCAATTGGCCCCGTAGTTCAATGGATAGAATAGAAGTTTCCTAAACTTTAGATGCAAGTTCGATTCTTGCCGGGGCTACGAAGTAGACGTGGCAATGATGCGAAGCATCCTTAAAGCGAAGCTTTAGAATCGAAGCCCGTACTGAGCGCAGTCGAAAGTGATTCTTGCCGGCTATAAATTTTTAATCTTCCACCTCAACGATCATTTCAATTTCTACGGCAATATTACTGGGAAGTGATCCCATACCCACCGCTGCTCTGGCATGTTTTCCTTTGTCTCCGAAAACAGCAACCATTAGATCTGAGTACCCATTTACAACTTTGGGGTGATCTGTGAATTCAGGAGTAGCATTCACCATCCCTTTCACTTTTACAACCCGCTTTACCCTATTTAGATTACCCAGCTCCGCTTTTAATACAGAAAGTTGGTTAATACCGGTGATCCTGGCTGCTTCATAACCCTCTTCAATAGTCAGGTCTTCACCCAACTTCCCCGTGATATTCTCTCCGTCTGCTTTGCGGGGGCCTTTGCCAGCAAGGAAAATCAGATTTCCCGTCCTTACCGCATTCACATAATTGGCCACAGGAGCCGAAGGAGTGCTCAAGGTAATTCCTAAGGCTTCAAGTTTGGCTTCAGTGTTGTAGTTATCATCCTGAACTTCTGCAACCGGGGCTTCTTTTTTTTCTACCTGAACGGTGTTGCAAGAACAGCAGGCAACTAAAGCAATTCCTAAAAGTATTTTTTTCATTTTCAGATATTTATTTTGATTTCTAAGCGTTTTCCAAGACTTCTTTTACTCTTTTGGCCACAATTCGCTCTTGACCCGGAACCATCATCCAGGTGGTAATGCCAATCATTTCTTTATTGCCAACAGTAGAAATAGCCGGGTGTCCTTCTATCAGCTTTTTTCTGGCTTCTTCCGGACTTATTTTAACCACTTTTTCATCCCACTTAATACGCAATGAAGGGACATGATTCGCATGAGGAGGAACATGGATTTCTGTTTCAACTCCCTTAACAGATAATGCACTATCACTTATAAGTTTAATCTGACTTTCCCATAACTCCCATTCCTTTTTATGATCCTTTGCCAGATACATTTCCAAGGCCACCATCATCCCCAAAACCTCTTCTTTATTTACTTTCATCCCACGTCCAATTGTGGTTCCCCTGGGAGGGGTATGTAACCTGGCGGCTTCAATGAACTTTCTTTTGCCCAGAAGTAAGCCTGCGCTTTGAGGACCTCGTATTCCTTTTCCTCCGGAAAAGGCTACTAAATCAAAGCCCATTTTGGTAAACTTAAAGAGGTTTTCCACAGGAGGCACATCGGCCGCACAATCAATGAAGGTAGGTATATTATGCTTTTTT
>JBFOMC010000398.1:0-5315 GCA_040830565.1 Flavobacteriaceae bacterium | reverse complement strand
TAATTAAGGGCTATATTATCAATCAGTCGCACTCCCTCGGCATATACCGCTACAAAGGCTCTATATTTCTGACCTTTCTGCTTTCTTATAACCGGTTTTAGGTTTTTGACGTTCATAATCTTAATATATTCCAATTTGAGGTCGGGCTTACTTTTAAATTCTTTTTCTACCCAATCCACTACGTATTTAGCACTTTTCGTGCCAAATTCATCTTTGGCTGCTTTAAGGGTTGAATAGATGAAGGCGGCCTCTTTTCTCAGCCGATTTGACAGCCGTTGATTCCTCGAACTCATTGCTAAACCGTTTGGTTCCCTGACAATTGGGCAGCCAATAATATGTATGGGGAGCTTTAATTTTTCAACCAGTTTTTTAATGATCATTAACTGCTGAAAATCCTTTTCTCCAAAATAGGCTCTGGTGGGCATGGCAATCGTCAGAAGTTCCTCTACTACAGTGCCTACCCCATCAAAATGTCCTTCCCTGTAGGTTCCTTCCATGGTTTTATCAAGACCATCAAAATGATATCGCTTAGCGGTTACTTTGTCGGGATATATTTCGGAAACTGACGGTGCAAAAATTACGATTTCAGCATCTAGCCCAAGAAGTAGCTTTTTATCCTCCTCCAGAGTTTTTGGATAGGTATTGAGGTCTTCTTTGTTGTTAAATTGGGTTGGATTTACAAATATGCTCACGACCACAAGATTGTTTTCCTCAACAGCTCGTCTTACCAGAGCTAAATGTCCTTGATGCAAAGCCCCCATAGTGGGTACCATACCTATGGTACGATTTTTGGACACCATGGTACTGAGGAAGGTCTTGAGGTTTTTTTTGGTCTGAAATACCTTCATTGTTAGATTTAAAACCGAGCAAACTTACTATAATTACTGCTATTCTGCATAATTTTTGTAATTTTGCGGCTACGTTTGCCCGATAAATAAAAAAGAATCTTTATGAATGGTAAAAAGATATTGTTTGTATCTTCAGAATTAGTGCCTTACCTACCCGAAAACGAAGTTTCCTTAATGTCTTATGAAGCCCCTAGAATGGTTAATAGTAATGGGGGCCAGATACGTATTTTTATGCCGAGATACGGTAATATCAATGAGCGCAGACACCAACTACATGAAGTAATTCGCTTATCGGGGATGAATTTGGTAATTAATGACATGGATATGCCATTGATCATTAAGGTGGCCTCGATACCAAGAGAACGTATACAAGTATACTTTATTGACAATGAGGAGTATTTTAAAAGGAAGGCCACTTTTGCAGACGAGAATGGGACCTTGTTCCCAGATAATGATGAAAGAGCCCTTTTCTTTGCAAAGGGTGTAGTTGAAACGGTGAAAAAACTAAACTGGTCTCCAGACATTATACATGTTCACGGGTGGATGGCGTCTTTATTACCCCTTTATTTAAGATGTTACTACGCGGACGAACCTCTCTTTGCCGACAGCAAAATTGTAACTTCAGTTTACGGTAACAGCTACGACGGGGCACTGGATGGAGAGATGAAGAAAAAAATAGCTTTTGACGGCATATCAGAAGATAAGATTACTCACCTTGATACACCCACCTATAATAATTTGTTAAAAGTTGCTGTAGATTTTTCGGATGCGGTTATTTTAGCCGCGGAAGAAATTCCTGCAGATTTACAGGAATACATTGCCAACCTTCAAAAACCTGTGTTGCCGTACGTATCTATCCAAGAGTTTGAAGATGCGTATGCCAATTTTTATAACACTGAAGTTTTAAAGTAATTTACATGAAGCTTTTGAGAGGATTACGATATTATGCCCTTGCAGGCACTTTGGTACTATTGGCGATGGTGGCTTGTGAAGAAGACGCGGTGACCATTGGAGACTCTGTGATTGGTGGCCAACCTTTTACCACAGATAAGGAAGTTTTCGACGTTTTTGCCTATAACAAGAAAATTGAAGCGGTACAGACCAATAAACTACCCATATATCAGTTGGGGGTTTTTAACGATCCGATTTACGGAAGAACAGAGGCTGCCATTACCACACAACTAAGTCTTCAGGCCAGTACTTCGGGCTCCGTTAACCCTATATTTGGCAACTATTCTCAGGCAACAGAAGACAATTCAGATAATGACGATAACGACGCTACCATCGCAGAAAATGAAAAGGTTACACAAGCAATTCTATACATACCTTATCTGAGAAACAATAGATCCGATACCGATCTGGATGGTGTTGCCGATATATTTGACGCTGATCCCAGCGACCCTAATAGCGATTCTGATGGGGACGGACTTACAGATAATCAAGAGCGTGTAGCAGGCTCTGATCCATTAAATACAGACACCGATGGAGACGGCACTACGGATGATGAAGATACAGATACGCCCGTGAATAGATTTCCCATTAAGAGAGATCTCGATAGTATATATGGCAATAGGAACATTCCATTTAATCTGAAAATAGAAAGATCAACATTCTTCCTAAGAGACCTTGACCCCAACTCAAGTTTTCAGGAAGCTCAAGAATATTTCTCTACACAACAATTTGCACCAGCTTTTGTTTCTGATGTCTTGTTCGACGGCGAAGTAACTATTGACGATGAACAAATACTCATTTTTAAGGAGGATGATCCAGACACGGAAGACGATGAATCACTAGAAGCGCCAGATCGTCTGGAGCCCGGAATACGCATTGCTCTGGACAATACTTTCTTCGATAACAACCTTTTGGCTAAAGAGGGAGAATCAGAATTGTTGAGTACTGCCAATTTTAATGATTTTCTGAGAGGGATTCATTTAACTCTAACTCCTGGTGATGATGAACTAATGCTGCTTTTGGATCTGACCCAGGCCAATATCACCATTGAATACGAATACGATGAGATGAGTGACGGCGAGTTGGTGAAGGATAGTAGGGAGTATACACTGGGACTCATTACAGGCGGAGGTAACGCCCCAATTTCTGGAAACGCGGTTAACAGCTTCAGCAATGATGCTTTTCCACCTGAAATTTTGAATAATTTGGATACTGGAACCAATGCTTCTCGAATATATTTAAAAGGAGGAGCCGGCTCCTTTGCTGAAATAAAATTATTTGACGAACATAACGGAGAGGATATCCTTAATCAAATCAAGGCAAATAATTGGATCATTAATGAAGCTAATCTCGTATTTTATGTAGATAGGGATGAGCTTGATGCAGCAGGCGACAATTATGAACATGAGCGTCTTTACCTTTATAATGCAGAAACCAACAGACCGCTTTACAATCCCGCCACGGAAAATAGTGTGGCCGAAACAGCATTTGGGTTATTCCTTAATTACGACGGTTTTAAAGAAGAAGTGGATGACAAAGGCATTAAATATACGGTTAGGATAACAGATCATATCAATAATTTGGTTATAAGGGATTCTACCAATGCCACTCTGGGTTTAACGCTCACTCCAAATATTAGTATTATCGGTGCTTCTAACACCATGCTCGCCGGAAATATTGAGGAAGAAATTCCTGTTAGCGCTACAATTAGCCCTCTTGGCACCGTGCTATTTGGCAGTAATGTACCTGATAATGAGGAGAAAAGGCTTAAACTTGAAATTTTCTACACGGAGACCAACTAATAAATTGGTTCAGCATACCACTTAAAGAAATATTTCGTTATATATCTGTTATTAAGGGGCAATTGTTTTACTTCTCGTAAATTTGCTCACCACTTTAATTAAATAATTTGATTTTCATATGTGTGGAATAGTAGGATATATTGGACATCGAAATGCTTATCCAATAATCATAAAGGGTCTGCAACGCCTGGAGTATAGAGGGTATGATAGCGCAGGGATAGCGTTGTACGATGGTAAAAATATTAATCTGGCTAAGACCAAGGGCAAAGTCGAAGATTTGAAGAACAAATCTGAAGCAACTATGGCCCTTGACGGAAGTTTGGGTATTGGGCATACCCGCTGGGCAACCCACGGAGTGCCTAATGACGTAAACTCTCATCCCCATTATTCAAATTCCGGAGATTTAGTGATAATTCATAATGGGATCATTGAAAATTACGAATCCATTAAAAAGGAGTTAACCAAAAGGGGATATGTTTTTGAGTCTGATACCGATACTGAGGTTTTGGTAAATCTTATCGAAGAGGTAAAGAAAAAGGAAGATGTAAAATTAGGGAAGGCTGTACAAATAGCATTAAACCAGGTGGTTGGAGCATATGCCATTGCTGTGTTTGACAGGAAAAAACCCAATGAAATTGTTGTCGCTAAATTAGGAAGCCCTTTGGCCATCGGAATAGGAGAAGAAGAATTTTTTATCGCTTCAGATGCCTCACCTTTTATTGAATTTACCAATAATGCAGTTTATCTGGAGGATGAAGAAATGGCGATAGTTAGAGTTGGTAAAGAGATAAAACTAAGAAAAATAAAGGATGATGCTATAGCCTATCCCATGGTGCAGGAGCTCCAAATGAACTTAGAAGAAATAGAAAAGGGAGGCTATGATCATTTTATGCTCAAGGAGATTTATGAACAACCTAGAGCTATCAAAGATACCTATAGAGGTAGGCTACGGGTAGATCAGGGGATCATAAAAATGGCCGGAGTAGATGAGAACCTTGAAAGGTTCATGAATGCTAACAGAATTATCATCGTTGCCTGCGGAACATCCTGGCATGCAGGCTTGGTCGCGGAATATATTTTTGAAGACCTCGCCAGAATTCCTGTAGAGGTAGAATATGCTTCTGAGTTTCGTTATCGGAACCCGGTAATTACCGAGAAGGATGTGCTTATTGCGATATCTCAATCTGGTGAAACCGCAGATACCTTAGCAGCTATTAAACTTGCTAAACAAAGAGGAGCTTTCGTTTTTGGAGTGTGTAATGTGGTGGGCTCTTCAATTGCCAGAGAAACAGATGCCGGGGCCTATACACATGCAGGCCCTGAAATTGGGGTAGCTTCTACCAAGGCGTTCACTACTCAGATTACAGTCCTTACCTTGCTGGCATTAAAGCTTGCCAAGGAGAAGGGAGTATTATCAGAAACTAAATTCCATGAGTTCCTCACAGAATTGGAAAGTATTCCGTCTAAGGTCGAAAAGGCTCTTGAATCTAACCCGCTCATTGAGATTGTAGCAGATGCTTATAAAGATTCTGACAACTGCCTTTACCTGGGTAGGGGATACAACTTTCCGGTAGCACTGGAAGGAGCTCTGAAATTAAAAGAAATAAGCTACATTCATGCCGAGGGATATCCAGCGGCCGAGATGAAACACGGACCCATTGCCTTAATCGATGAACAAATGCCGGTAATTGTCATTGCTACCAAGAAAGGACAT
>JBFOMC010000397.1:0-7352 GCA_040830565.1 Flavobacteriaceae bacterium | reverse complement strand
CTAGCTTCAACAATAAATCCTTTCAGCACCATTATTGCCTCCGATGCAGCCGGCATAAACTGGACAACCGGACTTGAGGCCAGAACTGTAATGCTCGTAGTTGGACTAATTATTTGCATCCTATACATTTTGAGATATGCCAGTAGAATAAAGTCAGATCCCACCAAATCTTTAATTTATGACCAAAAAGTGGCCATTGAAAATATGTTTAAGAGTTCAGAAAACAATACTAACATCGTCCTTTCCTGGAGACTGCAATTGGTATTGTTAATTTTTACCATGTGTTTTGTAGTGATGGTCTACGGAGTTTCCCAATTGGGATGGTGGTTTTTGGAAATGACATCGGTCTTTTTGGCGGGAGCCCTACTCATTGGGCTAATATGGAGAACTAATGAAGCAACTTTTGTAAAGCAATTTATAAATGGGGCAAGTGATCTCCTGGGTGTCGCTTTTATCATTGGCATTGCCAGAGGAGTATCTGTCCTGATGGAGGACGGTTTGGTTAGTGATACGATACTGTATTATGCCAGCTCTTTGACAGATGGCATGCCCAAGGGAATATTTATTAATGCGGTGCTATTTATCTACAGCGGCCTATATTTTATAATTCCCTCTACCTCCGGGATGGCAGTATTAACCATGCCCATCATGTCTCCCCTGGCCGACAGTGCGGGGATTGGAAGAGAAATCATGGTAAATGCTTATCAATACGGGATGGGCCTTTTTAAGTTTATTAGTCCGACCGGCATAATTCTGGCATCCCTTGCTATTGTAAATGTAGGTTATGATAAATGGCTCAGATTTGTGATGCCTCTGGTAGGCATCCTATGTTTACTTGCCATGGTAGCGTTGACCATTTCGGTCTATCTGTAGTTAACGACCTAGTATTGAACCATAGGTTAATTGCTGGGCCAAAACTTCTTTCTGTGCAATTCGATGTTGCAAGGCCTCTATATATTTTTTTGTGATCTTGCTTTTGGCGTGGTCATTCGACTTTGATGCCCAGTCCACTGCATTTTCCAGATCACCCTTGTATTCATTGATCACAGCCAGGTTATGACATGCTCTGGCTCTTATTTTTGCATTGACGTGTTCTACGTCTTGTTCCCAAAGTAGTTTGGCGGCATCATAGTCCTCATTCTGGGCTAGTTTGTCCGCTTCTACAAGCCTATCCGTGCCACTTATATAGTACTCACGAACAATGACCTGTTTGGACGGTTGAAGTCTTGAACCATAGGCGCTTCCAGTATTCATGCTTTTTTGTAAGATAGAATCTTTTCTATCAGTAACGGCACGCAAGGCCCTCATTGGGCTGATTCCCTTCGCAGAAGCTGTGACCTGGTCGTTAAAGGTAAACTCGTCAATAATCTCCTTATTCTGAGGATCATAAATGCGCCATCCGTTTTCAATAAGTGTTTCAAGGGTAATTTCGTGTGCCTTTACCTCAACATAATCGCGTACAAGATCTCGCTCTTGCATTTTCGTATTCTTAAGAGATATCTTTGTATCCGTATCATAGTAAGCCAGTGAAAAAATGGCGTCCACATCATGCATCTGGCATAGCGTCTCGATGGTATTCCAGGAATTTGCATCTGGTACAGGACTAATTCCCTTCATTACCTCGGGCACATCTTCCAGCAGGAGGATCTCCTCAAATCGTTGATCGTTAGCCAATTCTTCAAACAGTCCATTAATGGCGGCGTCTGTCCCCTGCTTTGCAAGTTCTTTATCTTCCGAAGCTAAAATTTGGCCTAATCTGTCCTTATACTCTGCTCTTTCTGAGGGTATGCTGCTATTGATTATCCCTATTCTTTTGATATTTCTGGCAAGATCTACCTCGGCTGGAGCTATAGTATTAATGCTGAGCTGATGGGTAGTACTGCAGGCCGTTATCAATATCAGGCTGCCAGCGACCAAACAATTAAGTAAACACTTTCTCATGATAAACATGTCTTAAAAAGGCTAAAATGACCTTAAACACAACCTATTAACAGTTTTCTTACCCAAATTATTGCCTAAAAGCAAAGAAGCTTAGGTAATAGATCGTCCTGATAACAGACTAAAGCTTCTATTTGACGTAAGATTTTGGTTGCGCTTTAGTCGGTTTCTCATCTGCCTCCTAATGCATACCTTTGCCTTGCTCAAAAAAGAAAATGGCCGCGATCTTAAAGAAAACTTTACAAGACCTGGAATTCCCAACTGTTCTGCAACAGCTGGCAGAACACTGTCATACCTCACTTGGAAAAGCATATGCTTTGCAGCTCGCCCCCTTTAAGGACAAGGCAACGATCCTTACGAGCTTAGGGCAGACATCGGAGTATTTGTCTTCGTTTTCCAACGATAATCGGATCCCAAACCATGGATTCGACAGTATTGATGCTGAATTGAAATTGTTGAACATTGAGAACACGACATTAGAAATAGGAGGTTTCCGTCGTATTTCATCAATTTGCGACACGATAACTACCCACAAAAAGTTCTTTAAGAAGTTTAAAGACTACTATCCCCTGCTCTTCGCTCTATCGGAGGGGATTGAGTCAAACAAAGAAATTCCAATAGAAATTGGATCGGTCATAGATCGTTTTGGGGAAGTTAAAGACGATGCATCGGATACGCTTAAGGCCATTCGAAGAGAAATCAACCAGGTAAAGGGAAAGATAAATCAGAGTTTCGCGGCAGCTCTGAACACCTACAAGGCTTCCGAGTTTTTAGATGAGATCCGGGAATCAGTTGTAGAAAACAGAAGAGTACTTGCGGTAAAAGCCATGTACCGAAGAAAGGTAAAGGGAACGGTAATGGGCAGTAGTAAAACCGGAAGTATTGTCTACATAGAACCTGAAGCTTCACTAAAATACAGCAGGGCGCTTAACAATCTTGAGTTTGATGAAAAGGAAGAAATACAACGCATCCTTAATGAGCTTACAAACTTTGTCAGGCCGTTTGCTCCACTGTTAGCCAGGTACCAGGTGTTTCTTGCCGAGATAGATGTTACCTCAGCTAAGGCTACTTATGGTGCCAAAATGAATGCCCTATTGCCTGAGATCAATGAAGATAGAAGGCTATTTCTCAGAGAAGCATATCACCCGCTATTATTTTTAGCCAATACCCGCACAAAAGAGAAAACCTGGCCACAGACCATTGAGCTGTTTCCAAATAACAGGATTATTGTGATATCCGGACCAAATGCCGGGGGTAAAAGTATTACGCTCAAGACTATTGGATTACTTCAAGTAATGCTTCAATCAGGACTCTTAATTCCTTTACATGAAAGAAGTTCTGTATGTTTTTTTGACACCATATTGACCGATATCGGCGACAATCAGTCAATAGAAAATCACTTGAGCACTTACAGTTATCGACTTAAGAACATGAAAGGTTTTCTGCGAAAATGTGATAATAAAACACTCTTCTTAATTGACGAGTTTGGAACAGGTAGTGATCCAGAGCTGGGCGGGGCTTTGGCCGAGACTTTTTTAGAAGTGTTTTATGAGCGTGAATCTTACGGAGTTATTACAACGCACTATGCAAATTTAAAGGCCCTGGCAGATGAGCTCCCTTGTGCGGCTAATGCTAATATGATGTTTGATTCCAAAAGCTTGCAGCCTACTTTTCAGTTAGAGTTAGGGCAGCCTGGGAGTTCTTTCACCTTTGAGGTGGCCCACAAAAATGGGATCCCCTACTCCCTGATAAACAAGGCAAAGAAGAAGGTGGCAAGGGGTAAACTTCGTTTTGATGCAACCATTGCCAAGCTACAAAAGGAGCGTACGAAAATGGCAAAGACAGGAACAAGACTACAAGAAGAGGAATCTAAGGCAAGAGAAGAGGCGGACAGACTGGAGAAATTAAATGCGAAAATAAAAGCGAAACTCGAGAATTACCAGGAGTTGTATGATCATGATCAAAGAATGATACATCTGGGCAATAGAGTGAACAAAGTTGCTGAACGTTATTTTCAGAACAAGAAAAAAAGGCTGCTAGTTTCCGAATTAATAAGGATCGTAGAAACCGAAAACAGCAAACGTAGAAAGAAATCGGCAGCCGAGGCTAAGGCAGAGCGAGTTAAAAAGGCCGCGGTGGCTCAAGAGGTACAGCAAGAGGTGAAGGTGATTCGAAAAAAGAAGAAAGTAGCAAAGAAGAAGGCCAAAATTGAAGAAAAAAATAAACCCCGTCCTGTTTTTAAGGTAGGTGACAGAGTTAGACTAGCCGATGGCAAGGCTGTTGGCAGTATAGACAGTTTAGAAAAGAATAAGGCTGTAGTAAACTATGGGATGTTTACTACCAACGTAAGCGTAGACCAGCTGGAGTTGGTAGAGGCTGCTAAAAAATAATGCGCCCTCCTTTCCCATTTTATCGTCGGGGCATATTGCCCTCCTCCCCTAAGAACAATTTACTGTCAAAGACTGCAAAAACCTAGCAGCCTATAACTATTTTACAAAATAACAGCCGGCATCAAGTTGTTGAACCCAACCTGAGCGGCCGACTGTGTGTCTAAAGTAAATCAGCTTTTTAATTGCAATTCACACCCTCGACAGTAACCTTGAAAAATGAACTTTCCGCTTCATAACACTTTTCGCTGTTCAGATAACCTAAATCAAATTCCCCCATTCTTGTCCAGATAAAAAGATCTTGAAAATCAAATTGAATTTCAACATCATGAGCTCCGTTTGGGGGGCTTTTGATGGATCGCTTGTTTTGACTTACCTCTGTAAAACCGGTAGATGTGCTATTGTTTGTTCCTGGTTTTTTGTAAATGAATCGGTACCTGATGTCGTAGTTTGAGTTATTCTCTACTGTGACATTTTCATGATCAAAGTTGAAACTTCCACATTCCACTATGCTGTAATCCGTAGTATATCCCATTTTAGCCAATGAATTATCCTTAAGGTAGCGAATAGTATAGGCAATAGGAACTCCGGGATTATCACGACTATATACGGCATTACTACCTTTAATGACTCCGTTCAAAGCTCCTTTCCAATTGTCTATATTATCGACATCCACCGCTTCAGTTGCCACTTCCGCATTACCACCAATAGTTACAATGGTTATGCTCGAATTCTTCAACACCTCGTCAAAGGTAGAATTGACCGATCCCGAGCCATCTGCAGCACCTGTGGCATATTCAAGGGTTGCATCCAGATCTATTGAGGTATCAATATTTGTGGTTTCCATTCTAAACATAATGATTCTACCATAAGCCACTGAATTAACGTAGGCGGGAGGATTCTCTGAAGAGATCGCCGCTGCCGCCTGTGATTCGGTCACATCGGTATCGAAAACGGCAGCCGGACTTGATGGAGTGTCCATGGTAACAGTATAAAAAACCTGCTTATATACCATTGCAGCAACTCGCTTGGTTGTTGAGCTCTCGTACTCAAATTGAGACGCAATAGAGCCATTTGCCCATTCTACATTGAGACCAACATCTAAACTCATCTGTTTTGAAGAATAGGACGTAGTAGCCTGATAGGAGGAATTTGCGGCATTCACGTAACCATCCTGATAGGCATTGGCATTCCACCATTCCAGGGCACCGTCAATCCCACTTTGAACTTTTGAATTGCTGGGCTCTTCAACTACTATATTCCCATTCTCCCCCATTCCGGGAAGATCTATTCTTAAGGTCATTGGAGCCCTCCCTAATGCTAACGGGTCTGGAGCCCCATCTAACATTCCTGCGTTACCAACAACAAGCGCACCGGGGTAGATAACTCCACTCGTTGGCCTTAATATGGCTACATCATCAAAATTGGAGGCCAAATCATAATCTCGAGTCTTGCAGGTTTCCATCACCCCTTGCTTGGGACCGGTTGTGGAGTTATTTTCGTTGGTTTTGGTTTTTTGCGAAGGAGCACCACCGGTGTTCTGGACATTTAACAAATCTTCCGGATTATAAGAAAGGTTAGATATCAAGGTATTGATATCGTCCAGATTTGAATTCTCATCTGGGCCTTCAGGATCTTCCTTTGGGTCTGGATTGCTAATTGGGTCTGGTTCCGGTTCGGCAGTGTCTTTACTACAGCTTTGAAAAGCCAAGGGCAAAAGGCAAAATATCAAAAGATAATGCACCAACTTCAATTTCATTCGTTTTGTTTTCATAATTATTGGTTTTAAGGATTCAACACCCCAAACCTAGAAGAGAAACGTCCCCATCCCTAATTTTGAGCATGGACAAAGTATGGACAAGCAATCATAAGAACTGCGACTGAAAGCATGGACAAGGGGGTGACCCGGAAATCTGAAACCTCTCTTAACCCTTATAAAATATAAGGCTCTCAGAGTATGAACTCAATTTTAATAAGGAAAAGACATGGACAACTTATGGACAAAGCCATTTCCAGGAAGGGATGACCAATGGCAGGCGCATACATCTTTTAATTATCTTCGAAACAGATAACAAACCAACATTATGAATCAAAAAAAGCGAATAACCTTCATTCTATTCCTTCTAGGCAGCTATACCCTTAGTGCCCAATTGAACTTCAATATAGATAGCTTGCTCCAGGCCTATGAGCAACATAAGATGGATAGCCTAAAGGTATATACGAACAATAATATCATCAATTATTATATGTATCGAAATCCGGAACTGGCAAAAAAATATGCCTTTGAGCAATTGGCCATCTCTAATGAAATTGAATTTAGTGGCGGACAATCTATGGCCAATTACCAACTAGGAATTCTTTATAACAATATCAATAATGTCGATTCAGCGAGATACCATTATACCGAAGCGCTCAAATATGCCAAAATCTACAACCACTACACCTTTGTTTCTCAGGCTTATCACGGGCTTGCACTGATAGAATTCGAACTCGGAAATCTAGACAAGGCTGATGAAATCAACGATGAGAACCTGGCTTTCAATATAAAAAATAAGGATTCTGTAGGTATTGCCTATTCGCTCGACTTTAAAGGAAGAATTAACGAAAACAGAGGACATTATACCATTGCCCTGGAAAATGTACTAAAAAGCCTGAAAATACTCCCGGTGGTAAGCACTCCAATAAATAAAGATGTTAGAATTGCAGATGCCAAGACCCATCTAGCCGCTATTGAGTATAGTATTGGAAATTTCCAAAAAGCCATAGATTACAATGAGGAGGCATTGGAAATCTATAACAATCAGGACGACACGTATTACCAGGCGGTTGCACTTTCAGACTTGGGGAAAGCTCATAAAGCCCTGGGGCATCTTAGCAAGGCAGAAGATTATTTCAAGGAAAGCATTGAAAAAGCCATTGCAGCCAATGTCCCCTCTACTCATGCCACCTCACTGGGAGAGTTGGGTGCCCTTTATAATGCAAAAAACAAGACCACCGAAAGCCTGGATTTTTTAAGAAAAAGTATTT
>JBFOMC010000396.1:0-5272 GCA_040830565.1 Flavobacteriaceae bacterium | reverse complement strand
CATGCTTCGCAGCTCCATAAACAATAGAACCAAATAGACCGCAAACTGCAGATTCCAAAGCCCTATCGCCCAGTTGTTGTTCAGTAAAGCTTCTCCCCATTGCCCAAAACCAGTAGTTGGAAAAGCCAAACTTATAAGAGTTATGAGCAAAATAGCGTATCCGGGAAGCAAGTGTGGCGACCAAAGCGTAGACTTTATATGCTTAGCACTTAGAGCTCGGACATATAATAAGAGAAGAGGCGCAATGCCATAAGTTAGGGCGTTGGATATGGATTCGAAACCAGAAAAAAGGTAGCTATATCCAGTAAAATTAACTAAGGTATTTACGATCACTACTCCCAGGATAAAAAACAACAAAGAAAGTAGTTGATTGACTTTTAAAGTTTTGGGTTGTTTTTTTAAGAGGTAGGTATAGGACAGTAAAAAACAGTTCCCAGCCCCTAAGGCATTGAGAAATAGGGAGAGGTCTTTTATCATTACTGGTTCAACCGAGCTGATCACGAGATTCGTGCTTTTTAAATCTGACGACTCTAGCGGGGAAATGTTACGGGGAAGGCGGAAATCTTTTGCGAGGAAACGGAGAACTGAAATTCAAGTTCAAGTGCAAGTTCAAGCCCAAACGCAAACACAAACGCAAAATTATCTTAATGGGATGCTCGAGGAACGAGGCTCGCTATTGAAAGCTACTAGGATTGCCAACTGCAGACTGTGGACTGCTTACTGAAATTTAACCGCAAGGAATTCGCAAAGGACGCTATTAAAATGAGGAATCGAAGAATCGAGGAATCTAAAATAGGCCGTATTTCTTCAATATTTCAGATAGCGTTAATTTGAGCCTTTCCTTATCTGCAGAATAAACTTCAAAAGCTCCGAGATTCAGCTCCAAAGGAGCGCGGAGTTTTGAAGTTGGTTTTTGAGTTTGTCTCAAAAAATTCCTCAGATAAGGTGTCTTTTCTTTTGTTTCGTTTTCTTTGGACAAGCAAAGAAAATGAAAGCTAGTTGGCCGGTGCTTCATCTGGCTCCTCAAAATAAAATGTACTCCGTAACTTTATTTTTCAGTCCTGTACAAGCAAAGAAATGAAGAGAATTGACTTTGTTTATTGCTAATTGATCAGGGTTTGAGGTGCTCATCACCAGCTCATTTTCCGCTTTCAATTTTCAATTAATAAACACAAGTGCTATTATCAGCCTTCACATAGTAGTCCTTATAGTTCTTGGCCTTTTTATCCATACAGCCGCAGAGGTTGAGAAGTTCAATGGATTTAAAATCTATCGGATGGGTTTCGGCCTGGATTGAAATGTAGCCCTCTTTTAATGGAGCCCCTTCCTTATAAGCACTTTCTTGATATCCGCTTATAGCACCTCCACCAATAGTCGGTTTATTAAACTCGAATACTACTTGCCCCTCCATGATGTGCTGTACAAGGGAGTCGCCTAATACCAAGGCCTCCACCTCCACCCAATCGTCTCCGTGGTAGGTTATGGAAATTGAGGTTTTGCAGTGTGGCGTAAAGAGCGTATCACCCATTACCACATTGGTCCCTGGAGTACATAGATTCGCCGTAGTTCTGGGATCGGTTCCGTTTCCCCCTAAAAGCTGTAACTCCAGGGAAATAGGAAAATCCTGCTCTAGTCCCAGGGTGGCCGGTTCCTGGCAGTGGAGCATTAAACCGTTGTTCCTAAATGCCCATCCCGGGCCTCCAGTCATCTGATCTCCTATAAAACGGTATTTGGCTCTCAGCTTATAATGAGAGAATTTGTCTTTATAGTACAAATGCCCAAAATTTCCCTTAAAAGTATCCTGCACCGCATATCTTACGCTAAGTAAACTGTCTTTGTAAACAAACCGGTCTTTATGATTAACTCCCAACTCATATCCAGCAAATTTTGGCGTCCAATCCTCATAGTTTGCCCCGTTAAAAAGAGCGATCCATTCTTCGGTATTATCATGTTGGGGCTCTTGTTTACAACTAAACACCCCTAAAAGTAAAATGATGATTGTACTTAGAATATAGTAGCGCCTTGAGGTGAATAGGTGTTTCATTGAAGTAAAGCTTTAAGGATTTTCTGAAAAGATAGGGTTGATAATTAAAAATTAAAAGTGAAAAATTAAAAATTATGTAGTCAAACTACAGATCCGAAGTCTTGATAAAAGCTGTTTTAACGATACTGGTGGAATCATTTATTGCTGTCCAGGCAAAATAGAATTTGTCTCTCACCAACTCCATTTGCGGAAATCCACTGGCCCTGGCCGCACTCACGCTTGTAATGGTATGAATTTTTGAACGTGCCCCTTCCCTACTCAATTGTACGACATTCAAGTCGGCCTTTTTATCCTTACTTTCCATCCAACTCACCACTGCGGTCTCCTTGTCGATCAAGGCCACATCTACTCTACCCATTGGCTTGCTGTCTGAAACGATAATAGGGTTGTCAA
This sequence comes from Flavobacteriaceae bacterium, assembly GCA_040830565.1. Lineage (GTDB taxonomy): Bacteria > Bacteroidota > Bacteroidia > Flavobacteriales > Flavobacteriaceae > JAFMPW01. The sequence continues at coordinate 2,835 of JBFOMC010000396.1, read as the reverse complement.
AATTAGCTCCACCATCATCAGAAAAAGCCAGCTTTATTTTAGCACTATCTTCTGCAGCCGTAAACCAGGCGACCACCAGGGCATTCTCCATGGCAGCCGCCTTTGGCCCATTTACCGGACAACCATTAATTTTCCAATGGTCTTCAAAAATAGGCTTCGGGGTTGTCCATTTCCCAGCCAACTGACGTACTATACTAATATCTCGGATTTCATCCTCAGACCGATCGCGGTATATTACCACAGGCCCATTAGTTGTAATTGCCGCAGTGGTCTGACAACAATCACAGGTTCTGGCATCCAAGAGCGTGTCGGTCACTATTTCTCCAAGAAGGTTTAAAGTGGCAGCCCTAATAGTCATGGCTCCCCTTTCCCCTGCCTCATTTTCTACTGTGTTCCTTCCGTCCAACCAGTTTACAAAAAAACCATCTTCATATGGCAAGGCCGTCACAAAGCCATGTTCTGTTGGGGTGTTGTCTTGATGTAAAGGCAAATCAGTTCGCCAAGACCGCTCATCCTTTGCCAGCAGATTGAACCTAACATCATAAGAATATGTCCCTGCTGAAGATTTCTTCAGCACATGGGTAAATAAATGCCCATTGTTTGCCGTAATTACCGGAAAGTCGGCCCAATTCACGAACCAGTCGGTACCTCTCATCACTTCCCTGGCTGGTTTCCAGCTTTCGTTGCTTAACTCGCTATACTTTAGTATCGCCAGAGAGTCGCCTTGTTTTTCTACCCAGGATAATAGGGTTTGATTACCATCACTATATAAAAAAGGCATTCCACTGCCTGCAGCGGCAGGAGAATTAAGTTCTTGTAGTACCTGGGCTTTTTTTTGGGGGTTTTCGGAGCAACTACTTATCAATCCCACAAAAAGAAGGCATAAAGGCCAATGCTTCATTTAATAGACTTTAGTTTGGTTACCATTTCTGGACTGTCCCAAGTAGTAGCCCCGGCAATTCGCTCTACTTCCTCCCCCATTGTGTTGTAAACGATGGTGACCGGTAGGGCATTGATACCCAGATTGGCATAGGCACCATTAAACTTGATAAAGTTAAAATCAAAACCTTTTTTGTCTTTAAATTTCTGAATAATACTTACCGACTGGTCAGAAGCTAGTAGTACGACATAATCCTCCTTAAGTGCTTCCTGAAGATTCAGTAATGAAGGCATTTCTTCTATACAGGGCCTGCACCAGGTTGCCCAATAGTTGAGTAAAACTCTTTTCCCTTTATAATCGTCTAGAGCAATGGGATTGCCTTCCAGGTCCTGATACAAAGAAGTATTAGCCTTGTACTTTTCTTGTTCCGCTATTTTGGTGGTAATAGAAACGGGTTTTTGAACTGTCTCTTTACAGGCCAAAATGCAAAGGCAAAAAACAACGACCAACGAAAATCTGAAGCGCATAGGAGTATGTTGCTGTTTCGCCTTCAAAGTAACAAAATTTGGAAGCAAAAAACTGTTGAAAATTGAAGAATCGAAGAAGTGAGGAATAGAGGAACTGCAGTATGGATTTTTGAACGGCATGTACAGATTTGAGGTTAGGCTTTTGAAAGTACCTCTATATTAGTACTTAACTGCAAAGAAATTTCAGGCTCAAAGTTTAACTTGGAATGGGGAAGGTTATGACCCCTAACCCAGCAATTAAATTTTTGTTTCATGCTCTGATGCTAAAGATTCAAGCACAGCTAAAAGAGTATTTGAAGCTCCATTTGAATTTGTGCGTAAAGCTATTAACTGATAATTGCACATTGTTTATTGATTCTTAGCCAACTCCTTCAACGTCATTACATTATAATCTGGTGAGGAATTGGCCAGAAAATTCAAGATGGGCAGGTGCCCTGCTCCTATTAAAACAAAAACCTTGTCCTTACCTGGTTCCGTTATACCAAGTACGTTAGCAAAAATTCGAATATTTCTTGAATACCACCAGATCGCCCCATCAGCCCCGAAGAAGTCGTCTCCCTCATTCATCTTAAAATTTCCGATAAGATAATGACCATGACTTATTCTATTTACCTCAGGATCATTTTCGAATAATAACTGATCTAGCAGGGTTACCTCAGTCTTACGCTTATCCTCTTCAGCGTACATGCCCATAAAGGTGTTGTGGATCCTTTCATCGCGTGCCACCATTTCCGGACCGAACTTCTCGATGAAGTACTTTTCCTTTTCAGCCCAGGACGCTTCGGTATACCCATCATCAAACCTCCTTACGCTCGCATCTATGGCGTATACTTTTTTATGTCCCAACTCTTTGGCCATTCTAAAGCCTATTTGGTAGATCTCGTTCGATTTTAGTTCGAAACGCCCGGCCAGGTATTCATTATACAAGGAATCTAGTTGTTCCTGCCTTTCTTTATGTCGCTCTACGGCGATTTTGGTAGGGGCAAACTTTCTAATGGCATCCAATACCTTTTCAAGCTCGTTTTGCCGCTGCTCCGAAAGAATATCCACATCATATTGGGGCTTATACCCATCTAGCCCGGCGTCTTTAAAATGGAAGGTTCCCATAATGAATAAATCCGACTTAGGAATATCTTTAAAATAATCCTTTGTAGTATTTTTTGAATCCTGACCTAAAGTAATACTTGAAATAAAAAGAAATAGTAGAAAAGTGTAAAAGTGTCTCATGATCTAAGTGTTAGCTATGCTAAAGATGAGACTAAACACGGATTGTTACACCTTATCAAGTGCAAGCGCAAGTTTAAGTTCAAACTCAAAAAGGTCTTGATCTGAGTTTTAGCCCGAAATTGTTAATTGACAATTGCTAGTTCTTCTAACCTCAGCAGCTTTATGAGAAGGAGAGATTACTGCATAACTGCAACGAACTTT
>JBFOMC010000395.1:0-15964 GCA_040830565.1 Flavobacteriaceae bacterium | reverse complement strand
GAGAGCCGCAACCAATTACGAAGGAAAGAAGGAGGTAATTTACCATGCACATAGTCTAGGTACACTAAGGACCTTAATTCAACCCTATCAAACCGCCGCGAAATACCCCTTGCTTATCAGTATAGATGACGAATGGGGTTTAGCCATGCGTATAGAAAATACAGCTCAATATCCCTATGCCATAAGCCTTGGCGCCATTCAAGGAAATTTGGAGCTTATTCATCAAATGGGAGAGAACATAGCACAAGATTGTAAGCTGGCAGGAATACATTGGAACCTGGCTCCGGTAGCCGACATTAATAACAATCCTGATAATCCGGTCATTGGATATCGATCCTTTGGAGAAGATAAAGTACTTGTAAGTCAGAAAGCAATCGCTTATATGAAAGGTATGCAGCAACAAGGACTGCTCACCAGCGTAAAACACTTTCCCGGTCATGGAGATACTTCTACAGACTCTCACCTGGCTCTACCTCTAATTGATAAGACAAAGAAGACCCTATTGGAGAATGAACTTTATCCGTTTAAGCAACTGATTCTGGAGGGTGTAGATTCTGTTATGGCCGGGCATCTGTCCGTTCCTGCCCTTGCTGACGGCAGTACTACCTCTTCCAGTATTTCTAAAGATGTATTAAAGGGGCTTCTTAGAAGGGAGATGGGGTATAAAGGAGTGATTGTCTCCGATGCCTTGAATATGCATGCGGTGTCTAAGAACTATAGAGAAAGGGGAGAATTGGAATGGCTAGCCTTTGACGCCGGTAACGATGTCCTTTGCTTTGCAGAAAATTCCGCAGCCGGAATTGAAACGATCTTCAAGAATGCTTCTTCGGAGCAAATTGAAGAAAGTTTTGCACGTGTCTGGGAATTAAAAGAAAAAGCCTTTGCTAGTACAAAGAAAATTCCGGTATCCTCAACAGACCCGGATAAATTGAACAGGACCCTAGCCCTGGAAAGTCTGACATTATATTCTGGTACCGCTTCGGCAATAGCATCTTTTAAAGAAGACGGATTTGTAGGGATAAACGTCTCCTCCAAACCCGACTGCACTTTCTTTAATCAACTCAAAAAGAGCATTCAATTCAAGGCGTATGACAGCGCAACGGAAACTCCCGAAAGTATTGAACGGAAAATAAACCCTCAGGAGAATATACTTCTTGCGGTTTATCCCCCAAAAGTCAAACCACAAAATAACTTCGACTTGTCACAACTAGAGTTAGATCTAATCAATGATATAATGGCCCAAAAGAAGGTGACACTCTACCTCTTCGGAAATCCTTACTTTCTAAATCTTCTGAATTTACGAAATACCCAAACTGTGGTAATCGCCTACCAAGATTTTGAAGTATTTCAGGAAAATGCTGCTAACCACTTTTTAGGAAAGATAAAGGCAAAAGGCAAACTACCAGTAACCGTAAGGGAGTGACAGGAATTAGATCCGAGCCTTTTGTCCACTTGCCTTATTCAATAAGTCTGTGAAATGTAAACTCAAAGCCAGATGCTATCCGCCGCAAAAGTGCTGAAGTTTTAGAGATCATTTTTATTACTGCAAGGAAATTGCAGACTCAAGGACTATCTTGAACTGGGGAGGGGTTAAGAACCCCTAAACCTAAAATTCACTCCTTATGCCGGACTACTTGAATGTTTCAAGCATCGAGCCTCATGCCTCGTAATTTGTTTCCAAAAAAGCATATTTTTGAACTCAGGACTTTCACCTTTAAATCATCAGCGTGCAAAAACATAAAGTACTAGGTCTCATGTCCGGAACCTCCCTAGACGGACTAGATTTGGCCTATTGCCATCTCTGGAGAGATTCAACAAAGTGGGCATACTCCATCGAGGCTACCAAAAGCATTTCTTATGATCCTTCAATGCGATCAAAACTTAAAGATGCCATTTATCTAAGTGCCGAAGACCTGTTAACTTTTCACAATACCTATGGTAGCTGGCTTGGAGAGCAAGCAAAGTCTTTTAGCGAGGAAGAACAACTTGAAGTAGATTTTATTGCCAGCCATGGGCACACCACTCACCATAAACCTCAACAGGGTTTAACGTTTCAAATAGGCTCCGGGCAACATCTGGCAAATGCGAGTGGCCTTAAGACCATCTGTGATTTTAGAACCAGTGACGTGGCCCTTGGCGGAGAAGGCGCACCCCTGGTTCCAATAGGAGATCAATTGTTACTGGGAGATTATGATTTTTGCCTAAATCTTGGAGGCATCAGCAACATCTCGTTTCAAAAAAAAGGACAAAGAATAGCCTATGATATCGGTTTGGCAAACATGATTTTAAATCATATCACGGCGAAAATTGGAGTCTCCTTCGACAAGGGGGGTGAAATGGCCGGTAGTGGGAAGATCAATCTAGAAATGCTTAAAAAACTGAACAATTTATCCTATTATAAACTGCCTTTTCCAAAATCTACCGGCTACGAATGGTTTATAGAAAAGGTGGTACCCATTGTGGACAACACCTCAGATAGTATCGAAAACCTTTTACACACCGCTGTGCATCACATCTGTGAACAAGTAGCAATTCAAGTCAATTTACACGCCACCAAAGCCAAAGGACGTTTACTGGTAACCGGAGGTGGGGCATTGAATAATTTCATGATGCACACCTTAAAGAACAAACTAGACCGAAGAACCAGCCTGGTGGTCCCTCCTCCCGTACTGATAGAATTTAAAGAGGCCCTCGTATTTGCCTTGATGGGAGTGCTTAGACTAAAAAATGAGATCAATATACTTAGTTCAGTTACTGGAGCAAGTAGGGATTCCTCCGGTGGCGTGATCTATTTACCTGCTTAAGATTTTCTAAAACTATTCTATTCTTCGATACAATTCCGGTGTATAACATGATACATTCGACATCTCTGAAGTTTCATCTATTTCCGTATTTTTGATGCAAATTCACAAGCATGCTTATAATTGGGATTGCCGGAGGGACAGGCTGCGGAAAAACCACGGTAGTCAATCAGATTATCAATGAATTACCTAAAGGAGAAGTGGGTGTTATCTCTCAGGATTCCTACTATAATGACCTCTCTCATCTCAGCTATGCCGAGCGCGAAAAAATAAATTTTGATCATCCGCAGGCCATAGATTTTGAGCTGTTGGCTGAGCATCTTGCAGCTCTTAAAGCCGGGAAACCTGTGCACCAACCGGTTTATTCTTTCCCGGAACACAACCGTACCAAAGACACTATCTTAACCCACCCAAGAAAAGTGATGATTGTTGAAGGTATCTTGATCATGACCAACCCTGGGATCAGAGAGATGTTCGACATTAAGATTTTTGTACATGCAGATTCTGATGAAAGATTGATCCGTAGACTGAAAAGAGATATCAACGAAAGAGGAAGAGATTTAGAGGAAGTGCTTAACAGATACCAGAATACGCTAAAACCCATGCACGATCAGTTTATTGAGCCCACGAAGGAATATGCAGATATCATCATCCCTAATAATAAATACAACACTGTTGCAGTAGATATAGTGCGAACAATTATTAACGAAAGACTCGCTTAAGTTATATGGGATTCAAGGAGATCAGAAATAAAAAGTGGTTTTCAATTGTAAGCAATATTTATGTAATTGTGCTTACCGTATTTCTGGTTTGGATGTTGTTTTTCGACACGAATTCCGTGCTTATTCATTGGGAGCTTCGGAAGGAGATCAAGAAGCTCGAGAAGCAACAAGAATTTCTGAAAGAACAAATCGCAAAGGATAAAGAAGTCATTGAAAAATTGTCCGATCCTAAGGAACTGGAGAAGTTTGCAAGGGAACAGTATTACCTAAAAAAGAAGAATGAGGAAATTTACCTTATTGAATACGAGGACAGCCTGAAAAATCTTAAAGATGAAGAAGAGTAATTTGTTTGATGAATTTCAGGACACCTCTTCCAAAGGATGGAAACAAAAAATTCAATCAGATCTTAAAGGGGCAGATTACAATAGCACCTTAATTTTTGATACCCCAGAAGGTATTCCTATTAAACCCTTTTATCACCGGGATGAATCGTCGGGTCCATTACCAAAAATTACCTCACCTTCTAAATGGTTTATTGCGCAACACATTTTTGGCGGAAATACCTCAACTGCCAATAAAAAGTCCGCAGATGTTCTGGAGAGAGGGGCCGAAAGTCTCATATTTACAATTCCTACGCAAGCCACAGAAATATCAAAACTGCTCAAAGGGCTTAGTCTTCAAAATACTCCCATTCATTTTAACTTCCAGTTTTTATCCTCAGATTACCTCAAGGGTTTTATGGATGTAGCCGGGAGTTCAGATAATAATTTGTATTTCAATCTGGACCCTATAGGCGATTTGGCAAGAAGCGGCAAATGGCACTACACAAGGAAAGAGGACCTTAACCAACTAGCTTCCTTAGTCAAAATTCAGAACGCTGGCAGCATAAGTGTAGACACCTCGCTGTATCAGAATGCAGGAGCTAATATAGTGCAGCAATTGGCCTATGGGCTGGCTCATGCTAATGAATATTTGAATAGTTTGGAAAGCCATCTAAGGGACGGTTCTATACCAGATTTGTTTACCTTCAAAATGGCGATCGGGGGTAATTATTTCTTTGAAATCGCCAAACTTCGCGCATTAAGACTGTTGTGGAATTCTCTGACAGACGAATATGGCATAGCTACCCCTTGCCATGTTGTTGCTCAACCCAGTAAGAGAAACAAAACCCTCTACGATTTTAACACGAACATGCTACGCACAACAATGGAGAGTATGGCGGCAATTCTCGGAGGTGCCAACACAGTTTGCAACCTACCCTACGATGCGCTTTATCATAAGGATAATGAATTTGGGGAACGCATAGCCAGAAATCAACTCCTTATGCTAAAGCATGAAAGTCATCTAGACAAGGTTTCCAATGCAACCGAAGGAGCCTATTTTATTGAAAAAATAACACTGCAGTTGGCCGAAAAGGCTTTAGGGTTATTCAAGAATATTGAGGCTGGTGGTGGTTTTATCAAGCAATTAGAAGATGGAGTTATTCAAAAAAAGATAAAAGAAAACGCCCAAAAAGAACAGCAAACTTTCAACGATGGAAAAGAGGTTCTTGTAGGCACGAACGTCTACCAAAATTCGTCAGACGCAATGAAGAGCAATCTTGAACTATATCCTTTTGTAAAGACAGAACCAAGAAAAACACTAATAGCGCCAATTATTGAAAGCAGACTATCTGAGACTCTGGAACAGCAACGCCTAAACAATGAATAGAAAGGATTTAAGAAATATCACCTTAAAATATATGGCAGAAAAGGTCAACACTAAAAGTGTTGACTCGGATTTTGCAACTGCAGAGGGCATTACGCTTAAATCTGTATACAGCGCAAAGGACATTGAGCCGCTTGAACACCTGAACTTTGTAGCCGGTATCCCCCCCTATCTACGTGGGCCCTATTCTACTATGTATGTTAGAAGACCCTGGACCATAAGGCAATATGCCGGTTTTTCAACAGCAGAAGATAGCAATGCCTTCTATAGACGGAATCTTGCTGCCGGACAAAAAGGCCTATCTATTGCGTTTGATCTGCCAACACACAGGGGATACGATAGTGACCATCAACGGGTAATAGGGGATGTGGGGAAAGCAGGAGTGGCCATAGACTCCGTGGAGGATATGAAAATTTTATTCGATGGAATTCCTCTCGATAAAATGTCTGTTTCCATGACCATGAACGGAGCAGTTCTTCCTATTATGGCATTCTATATCGTTGCAGCAGAGGAACAGGGAGTTGCGCCAGAGCAGCTTGCCGGTACCATTCAGAATGATATTCTTAAAGAATTCATGGTTCGCAATACGTATATCTACCCTCCTACTCCGTCTATGTTGTTGGTGGCCGATATTTTTGAGTATACCAGCAAAAAAATGCCTCAGTTTAACAGTATTAGTATTTCTGGATATCATATGCACGAAGCCGGAGCCCCAGCCGACCTGGAGCTGGCTTACACCCTTGCCGATGGACTCGAGTATATTAAAACCGGATTGAAGGCGGGATTGAACATAGATGATTTTGCACCTCGACTTTCCTTTTTCTGGGGAATTGGAATGAATCATTTTATGGAGATCGCAAAACTTAGGGCAGCAAGGATGTTATGGGCCAAACTGGTGAAGCAATTTAACCCTCAAAACCCGAAATCTCTGGCGCTGCGTACACATTGCCAGACCAGCGGATGGAGCCTAACGGAACAGGATCCGTTTAACAACGTTGCAAGGACCACTATTGAGGCCGCTTCCGCCGTTTTCGGAGGCACACAAAGTTTACATACCAATGCGCTGGACGAGGCTATAGCCTTGCCTACGGATTTTTCGGCCCGGATTGCCCGCAATACTCAGATATATTTGCAAGAAGAGACTAAGGTTACTAAAACCGTAGACCCCTGGGCGGGGAGTTATTATTTAGAAAACCTTACCGATGCCTTAGTACAAAATTCCATGAAATTGATCCGTGAGGTTGAAGATCTTGGAGGTATGACCAAGGCTATTGAAGCCGGGATTCCAAAAATGCGAATTGAAGAAGCAGCGGCAAGGAAGCAAGCCCGAATAGACAGTGGTCAGGATGTCATTGTGGGAGTAAACAAATATGTACTGCCGGAAGAAGAACTTCTTAGTATTCTTGAGGTAGATAATGCCCAGGTTAGGCAGCAACAAATTGAGCGCCTTAGCAATATAAGAGCCCAACGAAACGAAAAGGCAGTCAAAGCCGCCCTACAAAAACTAAGTGTCAAGGCTAAGGAAAAATTGGAGGAGGATACCGGAAAAACAAATGCCGATCTTCTTCTTGAAGAAGACAATTTACTAGCTTTGGCAGTAGCGGCTGCCCGCGAAAGGGCAACGCTGGGGGAAATCAGTACAGCCCTGGAGGAAGCTTTTGGCCGCCATAAAGCACAAATAAAATCGATTACCGGAGTGTATTCAAAAGAGATAAGAGAGGATAAGGACTTCAAAAAAGCACGGAAACTGGCAGATGAGTTTGCCGAGCAGGAAGGGCGTAGGCCAAGGATCATGATTGCCAAAATGGGTCAGGACGGACATGACCGCGGAGCAAAGGTCGTAGCAACGGGTTACGCAGATCTTGGTTTTGACGTAGATATTGGGCCTCTTTTCCAAACCCCTGAAGAGGCAGCGAAACAAGCTGTTGAAAACGATGTACACATTTTAGGGGTATCTTCCCTGGCTGCAGGACATAAAACCCTGGTCCCTCAGCTTATCGAGGCACTCAAAAATCATGGGCGTGAGGATATCATGGTTATCGTGGGCGGGGTGGTCCCTAAACAGGACTACCAGTTCCTATTTGACAGCGGGGCGGTGGCTGTTTTTGGCCCGGGGACCAAGATCAGCCTGGCAGCCATTGAAATTCTGGAAATTCTCATAGAATAAGCCCTTTTTCTCATTCCATATAGCCTAAGATGGTAAAGAACCGCTACTTTAACTTACTTTAACGCGGCTTGCCTTAGTTATTCACTTTGTGTTAACAAATTACATTTTTTGGTAGGGTAAATAATTGTATTTTTAACCCCTAACTTACTATATAATGGGCAAGATTATTGCTATAGCAAATCAGAAAGGTGGGGTCGGAAAAACTACCACTACAGTAAACCTGGCTGCCTCGCTGGGAGTACTGGAAAAGAAAGTATTATTGATTGATGCAGATCCGCAGGCCAACGCTACTTCAGGACTTGGAATTGATGTCGAGGAGGTTGCTATGGGCACTTATCAGCTCCTGGAACATACCAGGGATGCCAAGGATACAATCCTACAAACTTCATCACCAAATGTAGATCTAATTCCGTCGCATATAGACCTTGTAGCCATAGAGATTGAATTGGTAGACAAAGATGAAAGGGAGTATATGCTAAAGAAAGCCATTGCTCCTCTTTATGATTATTATGACTATATTCTTATAGACTGTGCTCCTTCCTTAGGATTACTAACGCTTAATGCGCTTACCGCTGCCGATTCTGTGATCATACCAATACAATGTGAGTATTTTGCTTTGGAAGGTTTGGGAAAATTGCTGAATACCATAAAAAGTATTCAGAGAATTCACAATCCTGACCTGGATATTGAAGGGATGTTGTTGACGATGTACGATTCCAGGTTGCGACTTTCAAATCAGGTTGTAGAGGAAGTTAAGAAGCACTTTTCGGATATGGTTTTTGACACCATCATTCAAAGAAATGTACGCTTGAGTGAGGCCCCTAGTTATGGCGAAAGCATCATAAAATATGACGCCAGTAGCAAAGGCGCGGCCAACTACCTGAATATGGCTAACGAGCTACTGAAAAAAAACATTGAAAAAGTATAATGGCAAAGGCAACCAGGAAACAGGCATTGGGGAGAGGACTATCTGCACTTTTAAAAGATCCGGAGAACGATATTAATTCAGTATCCGATAAAAATGCGGACAAGGTTGTTGGGAATATTGTAGAATTGGATATAGACGCTATCGAGGTTAACCCCTTTCAGCCGAGATCCAATTTCAATGATGAGGCACTTCAGGAATTGGCCAGTTCTATAAAGGAATTGGGAGTAATTCAACCCATTACAGTCCGTAAGATCCAATTTAATAAATATCAGTTGGTATCGGGCGAAAGACGTTTCAGAGCATCGAAATTAATTGGCCTTAAAACCATCCCTTCCTATATAAGAATAGCGAATGATCAGGAATCACTTGAAATGGCACTCGTTGAGAATATTCAACGCCAGGACCTTGACCCCATAGAAATTGCGCTTTCTTATCAGAGGTTAATCAATGAAATAGAACTCACCCAGGAAAAATTAAGTGATAGGGTTGGCAAAAAGAGATCTACTATTGCCAATTATCTCAGGCTCCTTAAGTTGGACCCAATTGTACAAACTGGGATGCGAGACGGTTTTATTACTATGGGGCACGGGCGTGCACTGGTAAACATTGAAAAGAAGCAGGATCAAATTGCCATTTACGAAAAAATTATCGGTAACAATCTGTCGGTTAGAGAAACCGAAAGTGCTGTCAAAATGTATCACCAACCCCAGGATTTGCAGGCCGCTGGTGGTAAAAAAAGTAGGCCTGTTCCACAATTTGTCAAGGATAATATAGACGTTTTAAACGAATATTTGTCCGCCAAGGCAACCATATCCGCAGACACCTCAGGAAAAGGTAAAATTGTTATTCCTTTTAAGAGCGAAGCCGAATTTCACCGTTTGAAAAAACTAATCTCGGGTGAATAAAAATCACTTCTTTTTATGTCTTTGTTTTCTTTTCGTGAGTTTTTTGACGGCTCAGGAAGAAGAGAGGGAAGCACAGGAAATAGATTCAATTAAGACAGACCTTAAAGAAAAAGGGGTGGTGGTTGATGCCACAGTGGTAAAAAAGAAAATTAACCCTTTGGCTCCTAGTAAAGCCGCTTTCTATTCAGCGGTATTCCCAGGATTAGGCCAGATCTACAACAAGCGCTATTGGAAAGTCCCTATTGTTTATGCCGCTATAGGAACAGGGATTTACGCATATGTATACAATGACGACTTATATGACCGTTTCAGATCTGCTTTTAAACGCAGAAGAGCAGGTTTTACCGATGATGAATTTTATGATATCAATGGCAGTGGCATTGTTCCCGGAAGTCCCGATTTGTCTGACCAGGCCTTACAGGACGCACAGGAACGCTATCAACGAGATAGAGACCTTTCGCTGTTGGTAACTATCGTGCTTTACGCCTTAAATGTAGTGGATGCCAATGTAGATGCACATCTAAAGCAGTTCAATGTCGACGATGATTTAGGGATTCAGATTAAACCTTATTTGGAATATCATCCCATTAGTTCGGACCCGAATTACGGCCTGGCATTGACGATAAAATTTTAGTCGGGATGGGTTAAGGAAAAAAGAGTAAAGAATAGGGACAAGGGAAAATAGATAAGAATTAGGAATTAGGAGTTAGGAATTAGGAATTAGGAAGTTTAAGATGAGTAATAAAGAGCAAGGTGATTGGCACTCAATCCTATGAACTCCTATACACTTAATTTTTTGTGTATTTGCGCTTGAACCTGTATTTGAGTTTTTTGGTCAATTGAACACAGAAAATATAAAGGGGCTGGAAAAGTAAACCCCTGAAACATAATATAAGCTTATCACAAATCATGAGGATAGCACTATTCGGTTACGGAAAAATGGGAAAGATGATAGAGCAGATTGCGCAGCAACGCAATCATATGATAACCGCCAAAATTGATATTGGCACTACGGAAATCAACTACTCGGATTTTGATGTAGCCATAGATTTTAGTACACCCGATGCGGCTTTTGAGAATATTAGAAGCTGTTTTGAAAACAAGGTTCCCGTGATTTCCGGTACTACGGGTTGGTTAGATAAATATGAAGAGGCCGTAACCCTTTGTAATGAAAATGGAACAGGTTTCATATACGCGTCTAACTTCAGTCTTGGGGTAAACATCTTTTTTGAATTGAATGCGTATCTGGCCGGGATGATGAAGAACCTGGATCAATATTCGGTTTCAATGCAGGAGATTCATCACACTCAAAAATTAGATGCTCCTAGTGGAACGGCTATTACCTTGGCAGAAGGAATCATAGAAAAAACAAAATATAAAAGCTGGAATTTAGATGGTGATAGCCCTGACAGTATCCCAATAAATTCGGAACGGGAGGGTCAGGTTCCGGGAACACATAGGGTGTTTTACAAAAGTGACGTAGATACTATTACCATTGAACACCTTGCAAATAACAGAGAAGGGTTTGCTTTAGGAGCAGTCATCGCCGCCGAATGGATTCTTGGAAAAACTGGGGTTTTTAGCATGAGAGATGTGTTAAACCTTGGTTAAGAAATGTAACAATTACAGGTTTTAGGCGTATTGTTAAGGAGAAGTATGCAACGGATGACGGTGCTTCGCGAGAATCAGGAACCTTCTGTAAACAAAGATTAGCTAATTTTGAATTTTCAATTTGAAATTTTCAACTTAACTAAGTAACCATATCATATGGATAGCACACAGTGGATTATTTTTATCCTAATTGTTCAGGTAATTCATTTTTTAGGTACCTGGAAACTCTATGTTAAAGCCGGAAGAAAGGCTTGGGAAGCAGCAGTTCCCGTTTACAACGCAATTGTACTAATGCAGATCATAAGACGACCAAAGTGGTGGGTCATCTTGCTCTTTATTCCAATCATCAACCTCTTGATGTTTCCCGTAATTTGGGTAGAAACCATAAGAAGCTTTGGAAGGAATAGCCTTTTAGAAACCTGGCTGGTAATCCTCACTCTTGGATTTTATATCTATTATGTAAACTATGCTCTTGATGTTGAGTATATAAAAGATAGAAGTTTGCACCCAAGAAGCGGTTTGGGAGAATGGGTAAGTTCTATTGTTTTTGCAGTTGTAGCGGCGACCCTGGTGCATACCTATTTTATACAACCCTATGTAATACCAACAGGCTCCCTGGAGCGTACTTTGCGCATTGGCGATTTGTTGTTCGTTAGCAAATTCCACTATGGAGCACGGGCACCTATGACTACCGTAGCAGCTCCTATGGTACACGATACCATTCCTGGACTGGGAATTAGATCATATCTGAACAAACCCCAACTACCTTATTTCAGACTTCCCGGATTTCAGAGTATTAAGAAGAACGACATTGTAGTTTTCAGCTGGCCGGCAGATACGGTCCGAATCTTTTTCAAAAAGGAAGAGGGTGTTAAAAAACCTGTGGACAAAAAATCGAATTATGTAAAACGATGCGTCGGTACCCCAGGAGATTCTCTTGAGGTAAAAGATGGCTACGTATATGTAAACGGCAAGCAACTACAACTTTCAGACCGGGCGAAACCCCAGTATGAATACATGGCCTACAGTCAAAAAGGTGTTTCTTCCCGTTTGCTTAGAGAGCTGGGCGTAGAAGAATTCAATAGATATTATATTACCCCTAGCCTGAATCAGGCGCAGGTAGATGCTATAGGTAAATACGTATTAAACTACGACAGAACAGCGCAGGGAGAGGTCCTGCTCTTTACAAAATCTACCGGAATTCCACCACAGGCTATTAGAAAAGCCCGACTGTCACTTAGGGAAATAACGGATAGGCAGAGGGTGGTGACACTCACCGATGAAATGGCAACGAAACTAAAGAACAATAGTTCCATTGATTCGCTGGTCAGAATGGTCGCCCCGGCGGGCAAACCAGGGATAAACATCTTTCCTCAAAATGCGGCCTACCCATGGAATAATGATAATTTCGGGCCCATCTATATTCCTGGTAAAGGAGATAAGGTCGCCTTGAACCCACAAACACTTCCTCTTTATAAGAAAATCATTAGAGACTATGAAGGGAACACTGTAAGCGTTTCTGGCAATCAGGTTAGCCTTAACGGAGAAGTGGTAGACTCCTATACCTTTAAGCAGGATTATTACTGGATGATGGGAGACAACAGACACCACTCTGAGGATAGCAGAGCCTGGGGTTATGTGCCGGCCAATCATATCGTTGGCAAACCTATTTTTATTTGGCTGAGTTTCGACAATTTTAATGATGGTATTACCAATTGGAAACCCCGATGGGATAGAATTTTCACAACTGTAGGAGGTGACGGAGAACCGAGATCCTACCTAAAGCATTTCCTCATTGCCCTGGCTTTATATTTTGTGGGCGATTATTTCTGGAAACGCAGAAAGAAGAAAGCTGGCAGTAAGCAATAAGCAAAATTCAATAATCAATAAGCATTTAGCAATTAACAATATTGTTTTCTAGGGATTATTGCTGAAAGTTTGGAAGTTAAAATTTGAATCGTTTTGTATTTTGAGTTTGCACTTGATACTTGAACTTGAACTTTGCTTTGTAGGCTGAAAATGAAAAATTATTAGGTTTTATCTTGAAAACACTTCTACATCCAACCTATTTCCCTAATATTATAACGTTTGCGGTTATTCTGAAGCACGACATCCTCTGGGAAACTGCTGATAATTATCAGAAACAAACCTATAGAAATCGCTGTTATATTTGTACCGATCAAGGGAAACATATGCTCTCTATTCCAATTAAACACGCGGGTGGAGACCAGGGGAGACAGCGTTATAAAGAAGTTGCGTTGGATAATTCTTATTCCTGGCAAAGGCAACATTGGAGGACTTTGCAAACTGCTTACAGAACCTCTCCATATTTTGAATATTACGAAGAGGAGTTGGCACCGCTCTTTGAAAATCCATTCAAATTTTTACTGGATTTCAACCTT
Source organism: Flavobacteriaceae bacterium (assembly GCA_040830565.1). GTDB lineage: Bacteria > Bacteroidota > Bacteroidia > Flavobacteriales > Flavobacteriaceae > JAFMPW01. Next base: position 2,721 of record JBFOMC010000395.1, on the reverse strand, counting down.
CAGACCATAGCTGCCATTTGCAGTTGTTTGGATGTAGAAATGCCCACGGATAGAACCGCTGTTTATGAAGTGTCTCCGGATCATCTCGTAGACAAGCGCGTATTGGTGAATGCAAAAAAGCATTTCAAAATTGCTCAACAACCGTACGTTCAGGTCTTTGGAGACCGTCATGGTTTTATTGAAAATCTCAGCGTTTTAGACCTGATCTTCAACGAAGGACCTTCTACAGTCACCTTTTTAGAAACTATGGACCTCACTATTCCAAATGCTTAGGTTTTTTATCCATTATGGCATTCACTTTCTCGTACCAATAGCTATTGCCTTGCTATTTTTTAGAGAAAAGAGACTACTTGTGATGCTAATTTTGCTGGCAGGAATACTAATAGATATAGATCATCTTTTCGCTAGTCCGGTTTTTGACCCGACAAGATGCAGCATTAATTTTCATCCTTTACATTCTTATTGGGCCATAGCGGTATACAGCGTCTTGCTTTTCGTGAAAAAGACCCGGATCTTGGGCCTAGCGCTCCTAATACACATTCTGGCCGATTTGGTCGACTGTTGGATGATTGGTATGGACTAAGGTGTTAGAGTCCTGGTATCAAAGGAATTTCTAGTCCTCTTTCCCTGCTTTGAACAAAAAGTCCTTTTCTGCCTTTGAAAGGCTCTCGTAACCAGACTTGCTGATTTTGTCGAGGATGGTATCAATTTTCCGCTGCCTGGCCGCCTTATCGTAGTTTACATCAGTTGTGGCCTTGGTTTTCCTGCGGTGTACCGTTTTCAAAGGACTCTTTCTTCTCTCCTTCTTTTTAAAAAGCTCAGAGAGTCCTTCCCTAAACCTCGTAAAACCTGTGCCTATATCTTTTCCTTTGGTAAGCTGCCTGGCATAGACATACCCCAGTATTGCACCTCCCAGATGGGCCAGATGTCCGCCTGCATTTCCGCTAGGAATTTGAATAAGGTCAGCTAATACAAAAAAAGCCCCTATATACCACAGTTTTACATTGAAAAAGAGCAAGCGTATTTCCCTATTTGGGGTATACGCACAAACAAATATCAGGACTGCAGTAACCCCGGCAGAAGCTCCAATAAGGGCAGCTTTGAAGCCAATTAAGGCCGGAAAGACATTATAGCTTAGCAGAAATAGAAGTCCTCCAAAGATTACTCCCAGGAAATACACGTTGATAAACTTTCCAGGACCATAGAGGTCAAGAAAAATTCGACCGAAAACATACAGGATCACCATATTCCAAAACAGGTGCCAAATGCCTCCATGAAAAAAGGAATACGTAATTAGGGACCACGGCTGAGTGATAAAATCGAAAAAATCTTTGGGCAGCTCAAACCATCGCATGAAAATATCCGAATCTAGCTGAAATAAAAAAGGTAAAAGACTATTGACTATGTAAACAACTACATTTAGCGCGATAAGCTTTTCCGTTATCCCTAATCGTGCAAATTGATATTTCAAATTCCCTGAACTCATTGGGGTGGTTAAAACAAATTATTGATTATTGATTATTGATTATTGATTATTGATTATTGATTTTGTCAATTCCATCTATGGTTATTAAATTGATTTTTCTTCCAGTACCACATCATAATAAAACCAAACAAAGCTCCTCCAATATGAGCAAAATGTGCTATTCCGCTACCAAAAATTGAGTAGCCGGTCACTCCTGAAAAAAGGTCTAGTCCAATTAAAACAGGTATGAAGACTTTTGCCTTTATTGGTATAGGCAGGAATATAAGAAACAATTCACTATTCGGATATGACATGCCAAAGGCTACCAAAATACCATAAATAGCCCCTGAAGCCCCTACGGCCGGGGTATTGTAAGATCCAAGAAAATTGTCTATTGTGGCTTTGGAAGCCAAATTATACCAATCCGGCATATACCTTCCGTTCGCTATAAGCTCCATAACCTGTGTCTTCTCCATACCACTTGCCAAGATAGCATTCATCCCCTCATTAAAGTAGTAGTAATTTACCCCAGTATGAATTATGGCTGCTCCTATGCCGGCAGAGAAATAGAAAAATAAAAATTTGTTCCTTCCCCACATCCGTTCCAAAGGTGTTCCAAATGCCCACAGCGCATACATATTGAAAAGCAGGTGAAAAATACTCTGGTTATCATGCATGAACATATGCGAAACAACCTGCCACCAATGAAAATTAGGATTTTCTATAAACCAAAGAGACAACCATTTATATAGCTGTTCTCCATAAAGTTGACCTGCGACAAATAACAATACATTAATAATCAGCAAGTGTTTAATCGCCTCGGTTAGTCTTCCCATTTACATAAATTTTTTATCAATATCGGTTTCAGAAATGGTCCGGTATATTGGTTTATTAAACGGACTTCTGCCAGGCTCCTTACAGGCAAAAAGATCGTTCAAGAGAGCAATTTGCGAATCTTGTTGAAGAGAGTCTCCGGTTTTTACAGCCAGAGATTTACACAATGCTTTTGCCAATACGTCCGATTGTGAGAAGCTATCCTCAGGAACCTCTTGTTGGTAGTCCGAAACAAGCTGATCCAAAACTACCCCTACTTCATTTTCAGGAATAAGAAGCGGTACTCCTTTAATCTCTATCTGTTCATTTCCGGTGGTTTCAAATACAAAACCCAGGCTTTTTAAATGATCGGTGATCTCGCTCAAAATGCTCATATCCGATTTTGAAAAAGACAATATCAGCGGAAAAAGAAGTTGCTGGCT
>JBFOMC010000394.1:0-12791 GCA_040830565.1 Flavobacteriaceae bacterium | reverse complement strand
GGTAATCTTTGTCATTTTTGCCTCCCTTGTTCTGCCCGGAGACCTTCTTCTCTTTCTTTTCAATTTCCCTAAAGTTCTCTACCTGACGTTGGTCTAGATAATAATTAATGTCTCCCAAATACTCTTTAATTTTCTTATCCTTAAACTCGTACACCTTGTTGGTTAAGCCCTGTAGAAAATCTCTGTCGTGCGAAACCACAATCAGCGTACCGTCAAAGTGTTGCAAGGCTTTTTTAAGGACATTCTTAGACTGAATGTCGAGGTGATTCGTAGGCTCATCCATCACCAGGACATTAAACGGCTGAAGTAACATCTTAGCCAGTGCTAAACGGTTGCGTTCTCCTCCAGACAACACTTTTACATACTTCTCCACATCCTCTCCTCCAAACAAAAAAGATCCCAATATATCTCTTACCTTACTTCGGTTGCTCTCATTTGCCGCGTCTATCATAGTATCTAAAACCGTTTTATCTCCATCGAGATAATCAGCCTGATTCTGGGCAAAATATCCAAGCTGCACATTGTGTCCCAATTTAAGGTGGCCCTCGTATTCCAGTTCACCAACCATAATCTTTGCCAGGGTGGTTTTACCCTGTCCATTCTGCCCGACAAATGCAGTTTTGCTATCCCTTTCCAGTAACAGATTAATGTCTTTCAACACTTCCTTTGTCCCATAGTTTTTTGAAAGGCCCTCTATCTCCGTAATTACCTTTCCAGGGGTAACAGAAACCGGAAATCGCAATCTCATGACCGAGTGGTCCTCTTCATCCACCTCAATACGTTCCATCTTATCGAGTTTTTTTATCAGGGATTGTGCCATGGACGCCTTTGACGATTTAGCCCTAAATTTCTCAATGAGACGCTCTGCCTGTTGTATTTCTCGGTTTTGATTCTTTTGTGCGTTGCGCTGTTGCTCTCTTACTTCTTCCCTCAGCTTTAAATACTTGGTGTAGGGCTTGTTGTAATCATATATACGTCCCAGAGAAATTTCGATAGTACGGTTGGTTACATTATCGAGGAACATCTTATCGTGCGAAACGATCACTACTGCTCCCGCAAAGTTTTTCAGAAACTGTTCCAGCCATATGATAGATTCAATATCGAGATGGTTCGTAGGTTCATCTAAAAGCAGTACATCATTATTTTGCAATAACAACTTGGCCAGCTCTATTCGCATTCTCCAACCGCCCGAAAATGTATCGGTCTTCTTATCAAAGTCTTCCCTTTTAAAGCCCAATCCCATCAAGATCTTTTCGGTATCTCCCTGATAATTGTAGCCACCCAAAATCTCGTATCTCTGGGTGCATTCATTGAGATCTATAATGAGTTGATTGTAGCTTTCGCTTTCATAATCCGTTTTTTCCGCCAGCTGAGTATTAATATCCTCTAACTGCTGTTCCAGCTTCTTAATTTCCACAAAAGCTTGATAGGCTTCATCCAAGATGGTTCTACCCTGCTCAAAATCTATGTCCTGTCTTAGAAAGCCAATGCTAATATCCTTTTCCGATGCAATGGTTCCTGCATCCGGATCCATATCTTTAGACAACAACTTTAGCAAGGTAGATTTCCCAGCGCCATTTTTGCCGATAAGACCTACCCGATCACCAGCATTGAGTCTGAATGCAATCTCCTTAAACAGGTATTCTCCACCAAAGGAAACGGAAAGATTATGAATATTAAGCATTTTTTGTGATCTCTGTTTTATTAAAAGACAGGCTTAAGCCCTATTTTTGCACAAACTTTTTGCAGATGAACAAATTCAAATCTTTTGTTCTACCTGCGAATTTCGCATTTTGCCCCATAATGTTATCATTTTTTTCCATCATAGCTAGGGCTATGCCGCGCAAAAATACTTTAATTAGGGAACAAAAGCCTTCATTCTCGGTCACAAACAAAAAATTCAAATTAGTTCAATGTTAAAAAAAGGATTCAAAGCCTACAGCATTTTAACGGGAAGTTGTCCTAAATGTCATAGAGAGAGTATGTATAAAGATACAAATCCCTATCATCTCGGAAATCTATTCGACATGCAGGAACGCTGCTCTCAGTGTCAGACAAAATACAAAATAGAACCATCTTTCTTCTATGGGGCTATGTATGTTAGTTATGCCGTCGGTATTGCCTTTGCAGTGGCGGCATTTGTTATTGCCTTTCTAATTTTTGGCACCACATTGATCAATACCTTTATTGCTATTGTGGCTACCCTTGTGGTCTTTATGCCCGTGATTATTAGGCTATCCAGAAACATCTGGATCAATTTTTTTATTCATTACGACAAGGAAGCAGTAAAAGGATAAAACTTATGCCGGTCTTTTAGGCATATTTCATATCAAACCTTCGAATGTCTATATCGGGATGCACTGATTTTCCTTCTTCTATTAGGTCGAATAACTGCCGGCAAGTGTATGGTGCAATCATGACTCCTCGGGAACCCAATCCGTTGTAAACGAACAACCGCTTATATTCAGGATGCTGGCCCAAAAGTGGTCTTCTATCAGTAACCGTAGGTCTGATACCTGCAAGATGCTCCTCCACCTCAAAGTCGCATCTTAAAAAAGAACGCAACTTTTCTATAAGTTCCTTCCTGGCCTCCTCGGTAGGGGTATTGGTTTTATCTTTCCATTTGTAGGTAGCACCAACCCGATAGCGGTCATTCCCTTCTGGAATTAGAAATACAGATGACTTTATAACGTGGTTAAGCTTAAGTTCGGGAGCCTTTATGACCAGAAGTTCCCCTTTAGTGCCTACAAGGGGCAAATAATTGAAATAAGGGTTTTGCTTCAACCCAAAGCCTTCGGCAAAAACTAGGTGCTTTGCACGTATCGACTTATACTCAATACCGTCCTCCTTGATTCTGAAGTGTTTAAAGTCGAAAGTTTCCTGAAGTAGTTTTTCTTCTTCTAAAAGGTATGAGGAATATAAGTCTACCATCTTAGCAGTGGCAACTCTTCCCGTATTTAGAACCTCGCCAAAACCATGTGGAGCATCAATAGAAGGGTTAGAATTCTTTTGTAGCACGGGCGATAGAAGATCTCCTAATTGAACGGTATCCATGGCCTGGTACCAGTTATTTTGCTCCTCAGGAGAGGCAAATCTTCGAAACACCTTTAGTTTATCATGTAGCTTTGTATTTAATTTTACTTCGAGTTTTTCATAGAAGGGCGCAACCAGGTTCAGTTGCTCTTTAGCCTTCCAGGCCAGAGTGAATCTCTTTAGGACTACGGGGTTGTATAGGCCGGCAGCAACAGAAGAGGAAATTTGCGAGTTGTTGTTGACTACGCGGTACGTCCTATCATTTTCTTCGAGCACTTCGCAGAAGGAAATACCTGCCAAACCCAATCCTACTACTAAATAATCTACCATGATACAAAAGTAGGGAATGCATAGCTCAGAAAATACAGTAAAAGCCCGGACGTTGAGGTCCGGGCTTTTACTATGCTTTTGAATTGGAATTAAGCAGTGGCCTAATAGGCCCACATATCCTGTTCTCTATCTCGGATTGTCTCCTTGATGCGGTGAGACTCCAGTAATTGGAATAAAGCATTATCTGCAATATACTCTTGTATTACACGGTCTCCGTGAACATTATCTTCCCTGTAGATAGTACCGTTAAACCTTCTGGCGTTTAACAGCATATCAAAAGAAATCGGTTGTGCAGAATTACGTTGGTTAAACACCTTAGCATCATGCAGTATCTGCCTGGCACTTGGAAGCCAAACCCAGAAAAGCTCTACCTTGGCATCCGCAGGGTCCATAGATTCGTCGTCTATGAAGTTAACATCGGGTGCAACCGGTGCTATTCCCAACATTCTGTATTTTAATTCTCCCTGACGTTTATCAAAATACCAGATTCCCTTGATACGGTACTCCTCAATATCTGCGGCTGTGAGGTCTCTCTGATTGATATACTCAGCAGAAAGTTGTTCTCCCGCATTGATTTGCTCGTATCCAAGGTCTGTGGTATCTACTTTACGTAAGGTAGCCTCCAGATCGCTAAACTGTCTTTTTTCAGTGAAATAAGAATCAACATAAACGTCTGTAAGTTTTCCATTTTTGATATTCTTGATAAAAACATCGTAAAGAGATCTACGATCCTTTCCTATATCAATAGTATCTAAAGGATAGTAAAGTGGAAAATTAACTCGTTCGTCAAGGTCAATAACCTCCCATACGGTTTTGGACCAAAGGATATCCCTATCGTCCACATATCCGTACTCTAAAGGAGCATCGTTGTCCATTGCCTTCTGCGCTTCGGTCTTTTTACCTATTTCCTCCGGCTTCTTGGCATTTAAAATATTTGCCTGGGCCATTGCAGATATTGGTAGAAGCGCTACAGCTCCAATTAAAATTACATTCTTCCAATTCATTTTATACACTTTTAATAATTCCGGGCAACATTCTCTGTTGCCCGGATGTATTCTTATTAATTTGTGATCTCCACAACTACTGGAGATACTTTCTTCAATTTATACGTCCTATTATTAGTTATATAGGCATTAATATCAAATATCTGAACTGCATCACCTCGCTTAGCTCTTTTCAAAGCAGACTTGGCTCTGGAATCTAGTTTATTCCCTTTAACGCTCACTGTAGGCTGACCTGGCACTTTAAATTTAAATCCGCTAATTGCAAGATTTAAGTCAAAATCAAAGTCTTCTAACAATGCACCAACTGTAGAAACCTCAAGGTTTCTTCTTGGCATTTTGGCGCTATTAGGCTCACCTCTTACAGTTCCTGAAGGTCTTGGGATATCTTTGATCCTAAACTCGGCAGGAGTAGAGATACGCTGTCCGTCTGGCAAAATACCAGAAGCAACTATCTTAACCGTTCTTCCTTTTCCAGGGTTCATGATATACTTACTTCCGTTCACCTTCTTAAGTCCGGGAGCAGATGCACTTACCTTATTATTAGGTATCCCTGGAATTGAGATAGACATAGGGTTAGCTACACCTCGGTATACTACATTCATCTTATCTGCAGCAATCAAAGCAGCATTGGGCTTAGAGATCGTAGCAAATGTAGATGCTACAGGTACCTCAGTTCTTTCGCCATCCTGAATAAACACTAGATTACCTTCAATTTTATGATCACCTGGGTTTCCAGCGCTTACCTTAAGCCTTACCTGTCCGTCCTTGATCTCATAATCTCTTCCTTCAGAAAGTTTTCTACCGTCTAAAGTAAGGTTCACTTCGTTAGGGCGGGTAGTAGCATCTTTACGACCTAATACTACAGCTCCTTTGAACTGCTCCCCGGCATAGAAAGCAGATTTCTCTTGCTCTAATAGGGTGGTATAGTTGGTCATAGAAACCTCACTGGTCAACTGACCTTCTAGCATTGCTTTAAGGGCATCTTGTTCTGTGGCCTTAACATCGGCTTGAAGTTGTGTAATCTTGGTCAAAGAAGCGACTACTGGGAAACCTTCATACTGGTAGTTGATCCAATCAACTTTAACACCATCTCTCCGTTCTACTTTCCCGTTTTCATCACCAGTTTCAAACCTGCTATTCACAGCAGTCTTTACAGCTGACATGCTTTCGGGCAATACAGCAGCAACTTGTGTACGGTAGTCGGTGATCCTTTTAAGGAACTCCTGTCCTTCTTTGGTCAATTTATCTCCTTGCCAGAACTTTTGATCAAGGTAATCAGACTTGTCCATTACCTGATAATCTTTTGGATCCTCTATATCGGCAGTCATCTCCTTTTTGAGGTTTTCCAGATAATCATAATATTCCTGGGACAATTCCTTGATTTTCTTAGCATCTTGTAAAAGCGGACCAAATTTCTCCGCATTTTCAGAGGCTTTTGTTTCCAAACCTGTTAAGAACGCAACATTGTTCTCAGAGGTTTTTATGTTGGAAGCTTCTAGCTTTTCGTTCATAAGACCGAAAGCTGCCAGAACTTCTTTACTCATGTTTAACGCCAGCATTGCGATGAAGATCAAATACATTAAGTTGATCATCTTCTGACGTGGTGTTTGCTTTCCTGAAGCCATGTTTTCTAATTAGATTTTAATTAATACTTTGATTTGGGTTTATCTACTAAATCTAATTAGTTTCTATTCATTGCAGTCAGCATACCACCGTAAACTCCGTTAAGAGAAGAAAGGTTGCTGGCTAAAGATTCCATTTGGTCTTTTAGAGCGGCAGCATTTTGAACAACTTCCTCATTTACTGAAGCTTGCTTGCTAGCACTTTCTAACTGCACTTTATACAGGCTGTTCAAAGACTCCATTTGAGAAGCAGCATGGCTCATTTCTTCAGAATATTTCTGAGTAGATTCCATGGCATCTACCGTAGGAGCAATACCTTTGGCAGCACCTTCAAAGTTGCGGATGCTTTCACCAAGGCTTTCCATAAGATTAGCATCTATATTGGCCTCTTTTAAAAGTTCGTCTAATTTTCTAGACAAAAGACCTTCTGCTTCCTGAGCAAGCTGAGCTTCATTCTTACCGTTAGACTGTCCGCCGGCCAATTCTGGATATACCAAAGACCAATCGTACTCATCATCTACAGGCTCAAATGCACTGATAGCAAAAATAAGCGCTTCTGTAATAAGACCTACGGCAAGTAGAAGTCCACCTGTAAGGGGACCAAATTCCCAGTGTAGGATTTTAAATAGCGCACCGATAATTACTACCGAAGCTCCAAGGCCATAGGCCATGTTAAATAATTTTTTTGTTGATTTTGACTGTGCCATAATTTTAAATTTAATTTAAGTTTACTGTTAATAAAAGGATTTGGTTTTAAGTTTGATTTCTTATTAAATTACTATCTACGTAAAAACTACTGGGTTGAGTCTTCTTCACCCATATAATCTTGTACCGTACGGAATCCAATGTAGCTTCTTGCAGAATCCTTGTACTCATAATCACGTGTACTTACCTGTAGGAAATAAGCAACATCTTTCCAAGAACCTCCACGGATAACCTTTCTGGCGTTTCCACCATCACCTCCGTTAGGGTTCATTGTTGATACGTAATCATAAGAACTAGGATCATAACTAGAATTGGTCCATTCGGAAACATTACCTGCCATATTGTACAGGTTAAAATCGTTAGGCTCGTAGGATTTAGCCTCCACGGTGTACAATGCTGCATCGGCGGCATAATCACCTCTTTGTGGTTTAAAGTTCGCCATAAAGCAACCGGTGTCACTTATTACGTAAGGTCCACCCCATGGATAGGTACCTCCCTCGATACCTCCTCTTGCAGCGTATTCCCATTCAGCTTCTGTAGGTAATCTGAATCGGTTTACAAATTGCTTACCGCGTTCTTTTTGATCATCGTTCTTGAATTTGGTTCTCCAGTTACAAAATGCCTTAGCTTGCTTCCAGGAGATTCCAACAACAGGGTAATCGCTATATGCATCATGCCAGAAATAGTCATTGTGCATAGGCTCATTATAAGAGTATTCAAAATCTCGGATCCACACTGTAGTGTCTGGATAGATCTCCAACTCTTCCTGCTTTATAAAATCTTTTCTTCTACCATCTCTTGAACGAGCAGCTGCTTCAATATCCATCCAACTGTATTTGTATTTCAGTTGGGTAACATCAATTGTACGCTGTCCGTTATAGGATTCTTCTTCTGGAATATAAATTGAATCCATTACTTCGGTATAGTACTCATCCGGATAATCGGAAGTATCCCATACCACGTCTTCGTCTTTGTTAAGTGCGTAGCCCTCATATCCTGTTTCACCAAGTCCGGCATAATTATCAATCATGTACTTGTCATAGGTAGACATCTTGGTAGTGTCTGCAGTTTTGAATGCATACTCTCCAATTCCTCCATCGTCCGGACCCATACCTAACTCATCTGCCAGGATGGCCAGTTTGGTTCTAACAATTGAATCTTTTACCCATTCTACAAACTGACGATACTCGCTATTTGTAATTTCCGTATCATCCATGTAGAAGGAACGTACGGTAACTGTTTTGGTGGGGGCATTGAGAACTTGAGCTTGGTCTTCTTCACTCTTACCCATAATGAAAGATCCCCTCGGGATCAACTCCATTCCGTAGGGTTTTTCAGGGTACCATTTTTTACCCTGAACACCAACTAGTTCTCCTTTTGTTTTTGAGCCGCAACTACTGAGCAAAAAAACAAACGCTATAGATGATAACAATAGCTTCTTCATACTTTAGGTTAAATTTCGATTAAGACTATAAACAGTATTGACATTTATTATTCTCTAAAACTACTTTTTGAATAATTTATTGTATAGAACTGCCTATCCTTTTAAATTATTTTCAGTCAGTTAAAGCCTTTCTTATAAGCCTTAAACCACCGTTCAGGAATATTTTGATCACATGCGTCCAGATAGTCCTGCTCAGTGCATGGTAATAACGCTGGTGATTTTGTTTTAGTATGCGAAGTCAAAATTGAGGGGATCTCTACCCACCATCTTTCGGTAAGATGACTTTTAAAGAAGACCAACTGCTCGGTTTCAGTGGGTACAATAAACTTGTTAAAGTCACTGTTTTTGGCACTTGGCGCTTCTTTTCTTCTATAATTGAAGCCCTCAATGAAGTACCAAATGATTTGAGCCAGTAACTGAAAGGATTGATTGGTATTCTCACTTTCATAAATACCAAAAACTGAAACATTATCACTTATTCCTGCATACCTTGCAATAGCACAAATTTCCCTTCCTGTAAAACCGTTTGGAGAAAAATTTGAAGACAGGCCTACTTCGCTTGCCCTAACAGCCCTTGCATCGATACTTACCAAATGAGCATTGCGAAGCACCGGTTCAGCAAGTGTAATGTCAGCAGCTATATCACCCAAGCGGTATGCATCAAAAAACAAACGCTCCATAAGGTCAATTTCTTCCTGAGCGTTAAAATAGCTCTGATACCCGATATTGGAAAAATTAAAAAGATTGTTAGGCTTATCGGTAATGATTTTACTCATATATGAATGCGAAGAAATAAGTTCTTCATCAACCCCAAAATCGAATCTGCTGTCCACGGCTACAAGGTTCACCATGTCTACAATCTTATCAAAGGCCCTATAGGTTGGATACGTGATATCCTGGGTTGCTCCAATGATAATGGGAATCACATTTTCTTCTAATAATTCGGCTACAATTTCCTTTACCACAAAATAGGTGTCTTCCACGGTTTCACCCTCCTCTACATCTCCGAGGTCGACAAGGGTACTATTCCAATTCCCCATCATTAACTTGTAGAGTTGTATCCTGATTTCCGTAAGGTCTAAAGGCTCTGGTTTTTTCTCAAAAGCATTTCTGGATTCATTTACTCCAAGGATGGCAAAAGAGGCATTTGCTAATACCGGGAGCCCTTTTCTCTTTGTGTGTTTATGGATATTCTTTCCAAGTGCTTGTGGAGGTAGTAATTCGCAATGTGCCAATGCCTTATCTGCCACAGGAACTAAAAAATCAAATGCCATTTTTGACTCCGTATTAGTCGTTAGAAGTTAATTAGGTTTTGAAGATAGTGCATTGTAAAGAGTTTGTCAACTACTTTTTCTTAGCCTTGGTTTTCTTCTTTGGTTGTTTCTTTTCGATCAGGGCCTGGGCCTCTTCCAGAGAGACTTTTGTGGCATCCACATCTTTGGAAATTTCCACCTTGATCTTTCCCTTAATAATGTTGTGACGGCCCCATCTGGCCTTCTCAATTCGAATCCCTTCCTCTGGCCATTCCTGCACCAGTTTTTCAATCTCCTTCTGCTTCTTAGTCTCTATTAGTTCTTCAATATCTTGCTGGGAAAGACTGTCGAAATCATACTTTTTGTTCACATTTATGAACATATTATTCCATTTGATAAAGGGCCCGAATCTCCCCTTTCCTTTGGTGACTTCTAATCCCTCGTAAGTAGCGATCGGAGCATCTGCCTTTTGTTTGGCCTTAATGAGTTCAATTGCGCGATCCAAATCGACATCAAAGGCGCTCTCACCTTTGTCTAAAGACACGAACTTTTTACCAAATCGAACATAAGGTCCGTATCTCCCAACATTAGCTTCCACTTCTTCTCCCTCATAAGTCCCCAATTTTCGCGGTAATTGAAACAGCTCCATAGCTTCCTCATAAGTAATGGTATTTAAAGACTGTTCTGGCAACAAACTGGCAAATAAGGGTTTCTCCTCTTCATCAACAGTTCCAATTTGTACCATGGGCCCAAACCTTCCTAAACGCACTGCCACCTGCCTTCCGGTTTTTGGGTCAGTTCCCAAAACTCTTTCACCACTTGCCCGATCAGCATTCTCTTCCACATCAAGAACATTGGGATGGAAATCCTTGTAAAACTCTTTCATTACCTTCTGCCAATCCTCTTCCCCTTCAGCAATCTCATCAAAATCCTTCTCAACTTTTGCCGTAAAGTTGTAGTCCAAAATATTGGCGAAATGACTTACTAAAAAGTCGTTCACAATCATTCCTATATCAGTTGGCACCAACTTACCTTTATCGGAGCCAATGGTTTCTGTAAGTAATTTTTCGCTAACCTCAGGCGCTTCCAAAAGCAATTGGGTATACTTTCGTTCATTACCTTCTACAGTTCCTTTTTCTACATACCCTCTGTTCTGAATCGTAGAAATAGTCGGAGCGTAGGTAGAGGGTCTTCCAATACCCAATTCTTCCAATTTCTTAACAAGAGTAGCTTCGGTATACCTATAAGGTGGCCTGGTAAAACGCTCGGTGGCAGTAATGAAATTATTTTGAAGTACTTCTCCGCTGCTCATGGCGGGTAAGATCCCGGCCTGTTCTTCGGCCAGATCCTCTTCATCTTTCCCTTCCATATACACCTTTAAAAAGCCATCAAATTTTATAACCTCTCCATTAGCGCTAAAAACCTCTTCATGCGTATTAGAGGAAATCTTGACATTGGTACGTTCGAGCTGGGCATCACTCATCTGAGAGGCCAGGGTTCTTTTCCAAATCAGTTCGTACAATTTGGATTGGTCATTTTCCAGATTTGGAGATTGTCTGGTCATATCCGTTGGCCTAATAGCCTCATGTGCCTCTTGGGCGCCCTTAGATTTTCCTGTAAAATTTCTAACAGAACTGTAGGCCTCTCCATAATTGGATATGATGGCTTGCTTGGCAGCATTTATGGCTTCGTTAGACAGATTAACACTATCTGTTCTCATATATGTGATCAGTCCTGCCTCGTATAAACGTTGCGCCACCTGCATTGTTCTAGCCACAGAAAAATATAATTTTCTTGAAGCCTCTTGTTGCAAGGTTGAGGTGGTGAAAGGAGCTGACGGGGATTTCTTTGCCGGCTTTTTATCCAGGCTGGCCACCTTAAATGCTGCACCGATATTCTTCTTCAAAAATGCGAGAGCTTCCTCTTTGGTAGGAAAGGTGGTAGAAAGTTTCGCACTAAAAACATTGCCCTCAGAAGTGGAAAATTCTGCGGCAACTCTGTAGGATGCCACAGGATTAAAGGCCTCTATATCCCTTTCTCTTTCAACAATTAAACGTACCGCAACAGACTGCACTCGACCTGCAGACAGGCCCGGTTTTATTTTTTTCCAAAGCACAGGAGACAACTCATAACCCACAAGTCTGTCTAGCACTCTTCGTGCCTGCTGCGCATTAACCAGGTTGTAATTTATAGCCCTGGGATTGTCTATAGCCTTTTGAATGGCCGACTTTGTAATGGAGTTAAAAACAATTCTTTTGGTCTTTTTTTTATCAAGCCCCAAGGTTTCGGCCAAATGCCATGAAATGGCTTCTCCTTCTCTATCTTCATCACTAGCCAACCAAATGGTCTCTGCCTTCTTAGCAAGTTCCTTCAAACTTTTAACTAGCGCCTTCTTTTCTTTGTCAACGATGTATTTGGGTTCAAAGTTGTTGTCCACATCTACTCCCAACTCCTTTGAGGGAAGATCTGCGATATGTCCAAAACTGGAAGCAACCTTGTAATCGGTACCCAGAAATTTTTCTATAGTTTTGGCCTTTGCGGGCGACTCTACTATTACTAAGTTCTTAGCCATAGACGGGTTTTTGAAGGAACAAAAGTAGCCTAAATTTTTTATTTGAAAAGTTACCTTAATATATAGGTATAAAAAAACACCCCGTAAATACGGGATGTTTTTGTCTTTCTCATAGGTACGCAAACAGTACAGTATCCTTATTCCAGGCGATAGGAAAAAACAGGTTTTCCGTCCCGGCAAATTACCTCTTCAGGTCTCTGGGCAAGAGCACAATCCGAAATTGCTCCAGTCTCAATATTGAATCTTCTTTGCCTCTCGGTATAGTCCTTTACCTTATTCAAGAAATCAAGGGTATCTATTTTTGATGAATATGCAATATATGACCAAGGCCCTCCGCAAGGTTTTGATCCTAAAGCCGTAAATCTCCATTCGCTTGCATCTTCACAAGGAACACCAAGTGATAACTCCTGAATCTCTGTTAACAACTTGTCTAAAATTTCAGCACTTACCGGAGGCTGATTTTCATCATTGCAATTCCAAAGGCCAAGTCCGCAAAACAAAAGAAAAGCCACAACCCAGTTAGTACTTCCTTTCATCTTTCAGCTTAATTCAGGTTCAGGCTGCTCTTTAAACTAATATCATTCTCCAAGTACTCATATTGATACAGTACTTCATCCCCGACCATCAATAACATATCTTCTCTGGGAATTACGTCGAAAGTGACTATGTCTTTAAAATGGTTTAGAGCTTTAAGATCTTGAATGTCTGTCTTATCGTAAACCTTAAGACCTGAACTCCCGTCGCAAACAAACAGTTTTTCATCTTTGATACCAAGCCCATAGGGTTCATCCATAGGATAGGAAACGGATAAAGTTGGCATGGTAATAT
>JBFOMC010000393.1:0-26391 GCA_040830565.1 Flavobacteriaceae bacterium | reverse complement strand
GGGGGCTGCCATCAACTCCATCTGCTCAACCCCCTTCATATCAAGGGCTGTAGTGTCTGTGGTTTTGTGTTCTACAGGAATGACATTGGTTTTTTTGACGGATAGAGAATCTGATTGTTGACCCCTGGCCTGTAACAGGAAGAAAATGGTAAGAAAAAATAGCGCTAATCTTTTAATTGCGGTCATATAATTGATCTTTGGCCGTGGGGGCTAACTAAAATCGTTTTTTTTTCTGAAACAATAAAATTTTCTCCGTGAAACCGTCTCAAATCTTTAGTATCCCCCTTTTATCGATAACGCCTTTATCAGCTTAATATTGCTGCAATTCCGGGGAGGTTTTTCCCTTCTAAACTCTCTAGCATAGCCCCGCCACCGGTAGAAACATAACTAACTTTATCCTGGAAACCGAACTGCTTTACGGCGGCTACAGAATCGCCTCCACCAACAAGTGAAAAAGAACCATTGGCCGTGGCTTCTTCAATGTATTTTCCGATGGCTATGGTGCCATTGGCAAACTGCGGTATCTCAAAGACCCCTACAGGGCCGTTCCATAAAATCGTTTTAGATGCCAATATCACTGCCCTGAAATTTTCTAAGGTAGCCGGTCCTGCGTCCAGGCCTTGCCATCCTTCAGCAATATCATCTACGGCTAAGGTTTTAGTATTAGCATCCCCACTAAAGGCATCGGCTGCTATCACATCTACAGCGAGATGTACCTGTACTCCCTGGGCTTCGGCTTTCGCTAAAATGGACAAGGCTAAATCCATTTTGTCATCCTCACAAATAGAATCTCCGATCTTTCCTCCTTGAGCTTTTATAAAGGTGTACGTCATCCCTCCTCCAATGATCAGATGGTCTACTTTATCTAAAATGTTCTCTATGATAGTGATCTTTGAAGAGACTTTTGCTCCCCCCAAAATAGCAGTAACAGGTTTTTCGCCTGTCTTCATAACTTTTTCAATTGCCTTAATTTCTTTAGCAAGCAGATATCCGAAGCATTTGTTTTCAGGAAAAGATTTTGCAACTATCGTGGTAGATGCATGCGCCCTGTGCGCCGTTCCAAAGGCATCATTTACATAGATGTCGCCCCATTGAGCAAGTGCCCGGGCAAAGGCCTCATCTCCTTGTTCTTCTTCCTCATGAAACCTTAGGTTTTCTAACAATAGAAGTTCTCCATTCTCCAAAGCGGCAACTTCAGCTCCAACCTGGTCTCCCACACAATCTGGTGCAAATTTCACTTGCACTCCAATAATTTCAGATACCTTTTCACAAATATGTTTTAAAGACATATCAGGGTTTACAGAGCCCTTAGGCCTGCCAAGGTGACTCATAAGTACTGCACTACCCCCGTCTTCCAACACCTTTAATATAGTAGGTTTCGCCGCCTCAATTCTATTGGTGTCCGTGACATTGAATTTCTCATCAAGGGGTACATTAAAATCTACTCGAATAAGTGCCTTTTTGTTTTCAAAATTAAAATCATCTATTGTCCTCATTGTATATACCTTTTTAGCGAGTGGCAAATGTAAAGATTAATCAACTTCATATAAAGTGGGACTGCTATTTATTCCCTGAAAGATCTAAAATGCTATATTTGAATATATGTATTTTAAAGAGTTGCTTGGGCTTCCCCATATCAAAAAACACCTGACTTTCAGTGCTGAAGCCGGAAGGATTCCACATGCTCAGCTTTTTGTTGGGCCGGAAGGTTGTGGCAAACTGGCAATGGCTCTGGCTTATGCACAATATATTCTATGTGAGAAGCCCGGGGTCGGGACCGAAGAAGGAAGAAAGGCCTGTAACCTAAAGTGCGATACCTTAGCACACCCTGACTTACACTTCGCTTTTCCAGTAGCCAACGTAGGCAAGGTTAAGAGTCATGCAGTAAGCAATCATTTTTTGGAAGAATGGAGGCAATTTATTCAGGAGCAACCCTATGGAAATCTCTTTGACTGGTACCGTCTCATTGGTATTGAAAAAAAACAGGGTCAGATAGGGGTTGATGAAGCCTTGGATATTGTCAAGAAGCTTTCGTTGAAGTCCTACGAGGGCGGGTATAAAATAATGATCATCTGGATGGCTGAAAAAATGAATATCTCCGCCTCCAACAAACTCTTGAAGCTGATTGAAGAGCCTCCTGAAAAAACCGTGCTTTTGTTAGTCGCAGAGGATGAAGAACAGCTCCTCCAAACCATTCGATCCAGATGCCAGGTGCTTCATTTTCCTCCCTTGGCCGAAGAAGCTATTGTTATGGCCTTAGTTGAAAGGGGATTGAGTAAGGAAGAAGCATTGCGACTTGCTCATGAGGCCAATGGCAATTTCAACAAGGCGCTGGATCTGATGAACAAGGATTCTGAGGAGTTGATCTTTGAAAAGTGGTTTGTACAGTGGATGCGAAGTGCCTTTAAAGCAAAGGGGAACAGAGCAGCGGTTCATGAATTAATACTTTGGAGCGAGGAGGTTGCCAAGACGGGAAGGGAGACTCAAAAGAATTTTTTAAAATATGGTCTTTCCGTCATGAGACAGGCCATGTTGATCAACTATAAGGCCGAGGAACTGGCATATATGAAAATACACATTGATGGTTTTCAACTGGATAAATTCGCTCCTTTCGTGCACGAAAGTAATATTGAACCTATTGTACACGAAATTGAGGAGGCCATTTATCATGTTGAGCGCAATGGCAATTCAAAGCTCATTTTTACAGATCTTTCAATTAGACTAACCAGGCTGTTGCACAGGAAAGCAGCTTAAAAACCAAATTATGGACAATCTCCTCAACAACGCCACTGAAATTTTACTCTTGTTATTTC
Source organism: Flavobacteriaceae bacterium (assembly GCA_040830565.1). Lineage (GTDB taxonomy): Bacteria > Bacteroidota > Bacteroidia > Flavobacteriales > Flavobacteriaceae > JAFMPW01. The sequence continues at coordinate 23,578 of JBFOMC010000393.1, read as the reverse complement.
TGATCATAACTTTTCTGCAAAGTGCTATAGATAAGGTATTTGACTGGACAGGCAATCTTAGCTGGCTCAAAGGACATTTTGAAAATACCCCCTTGCAGAATCTGGTGCCCCTCCTTTTAGGTATTGTACTCCTGGCCGAAATGGCAGCGGGAATTTTATGTGCGGTGGGTATTTGTCAGTTGGTGATAATGGGGGAATCTGGAATTGCATTATATGGGGCTGTTATGTCTTGCGTAGCACTCCTGATGTTGCTTTTTGGCCAGCGAATGGCAAAAGATTATGAAGGAGCAAAGACGATTGCGGTTTATTTTATTCCCGCAATTTTTCTGGTCTTTCTGTTGCAGCCATAAAAAAACCCCGACAACGTACATTATCAGGGTCTACGAAATGCTTTACTGTATTTACTTTTTATATTTTTCGTTCAGGATCTTTAAAATTGCCTCCGTCAGATCGTTGGCATCTTTTCCATATAGTACACTTCCGCCATCTCCCCCACCAAGAATATAGGTATATCCATTTGCTTCTCCGTAAGCCTTAATTTCGCGCTTTACTTTACTAACCAAACTGTCCATCTCTGTCTGGCCTTCTAGTTGGATCTGCTGTTCTTCTTGCTGCAATTGCTGCCCCATGAACTGACCGCGTTGTTGTAGCAAGCCGTATTCCTCCTGGGCCTTCTTGGTAGACATCCCCTGAGATTTTGTCTGAAATGCCTGAGCTTCCAATTGGAACGCCTGAGAAACACTGTCTCTTTTTTTATTAAAGGATGCGGTTTTTGCCTTATACCTGGTTTCAATGTCTATTTTCTCCTGGTATTTATCCATCAAATCAACATTGTCTACAAATCCAATTTTTGCTTCTTGGCAAGAAATTAATCCAAGCAGCATCCCAACGAAAATTACTTTCTTCATTTTACTTTTTTTAGTGGCGCAAAAATAGCAAAGCTTTTTTAAAGTTTTAAAACTAAACTTCCTATTCTCTTCTTAAACATACGCAAACTGTTTTTTGCTAAAGCAATGGGTTTTTAAGAGGCATAAGCAAAATTTATGGAAAAATTCATTAAAATTGATGTACTCTATTAAAAACGGCTTTCAAATAGCCCTGTCTATGGTGTTATTTTAGCTTGTGCCATGGGAATTCCTTTCCCCAGAATTAAAAACTCGACAGAAGGCCTTAAAATGCGTTTTAAGCCTTTTGTAGTATGTAAAGCAATGATGAATACTCTTTTGTACGCCATGCTTTAAGATTAGAAAGCAGTCCTCTGTAAAATGCCATCAAAAAATTAGACTTTCCTCTTCTGTATCTTTCAGATAAGAGGGAGACGTAAAATGCATCAAAGATCATAGGTTTGGTATCAATGATCTGCATTCCATGTCTGGCAAAAAGAGAAGCTATAGACCTTCTGGAAAAATGCCAAAGATGCCTTGGCACATCATAGGCAGCCCAAAAATTCTGATAGTGCTGTGCGTCATATGATCTGAAATTGGGAACTGCGATAAAAAGTGTTCCCTGCTCCTCTAAGAGCAGTACAAGTTTCTTAATTTGCTCGTCGAGTTGAGGCAAGTGTTCCAAAACGTGCCATAAAGTAATTACCTCAAACTTATCTCCGGAATTTAAAATATCATCTAGGGCTTCCTTAAGCACTATCTTTTTCTCGGAAGCTTTTCCTCTGGCCATCCGATTAGGTTCTACTCCTTCAATGGTCCAACCTCTTTTCCTTGCGGCGGACAGAAAATCTCCTGTTCCGGCACCTACATCGAGCAGTTTTTTTTGTGCACCGGCAAAGCGATTAATCTGAGAAGTTTTGCGCTGTAAACTGTACTTTTTTATCTGCTGATAAAGGTATTCTACAAAGTTTCTTTTGGAGTCCGTATGCGAAATATAATCTTTGCTATCATAGTATTTTTGAAGCTCAGCAGGCTGAGGTCTTGTCACCAGCATGTCTAGATCCGGGTCATGAATAAGCTCAAATTCTTCCCCACTTACTGCGTAATCTTCAGTTTTCAAGAACAAGTTCATCGTAGTTATCAGTAGATAAATATTCGCTTTTGAGAGAGCGAAGATACTCCAAAACCGGCGCTCTTGAAAGTGAATTAATCTCCAGGCAGTCCTTTTCAGCGTCACTGTAAACTTCTATGGCCAGGTACCACCTTCCGTTTCTGCTTATTTCATCTCCTTCAAAATATTCCCCATCGTCAGGATCCAAAGCCATAGTCAAAAGGGCTGGGAACAAATTCAGCATTTTATCTTCCTGTTCTATCTCGTAAAAGGCAAAGAAGTATTGATCTCCGTTCAGTAAAAAAGGGACATCGTCATAAACATTCTCATGATTCAATTGAAACCTGGTGTTCACGAAATCATAGAACTCTCCTGCATCTTTGGGATCTTGAAATAAGAACATTGTTCTATCAGACAGCCCTTTTTCAAATTCGTTTCCCGTAGTAATTCTATAATCGCTAATTCTCGGCGCAGTTTTTAGTGGGATGCAAGAACAAATAAATAGTGGAAGGAAGAGTAAAATTCGTTTCATAAGATCTCGTTCAGGTGTTTTTCAAAACACATCAAAAAACGAGCCAAATCTCGATGGATTAGGATATGAACTGTATGTTTGATGTTTAAACGGGCTATGACAACAATGTTCCACGTGGAACATTTGATCTACCTGCCCATATACACCAGTAAAACACTAATATCGCTAGGTGAAACCCCGCTAATTCTGGATGCCTGCGAGATGGTTACCGGTCTGACGGCTTCGAGTTTCTCCCTGGCCTCATACGAAAGGGATTTTAAGGCCGAGTAGTCAAAGTTCTCGGGAATTTTAATATTCTCGAGCCGCTGTAATTTGTCTGCGTTATTCTTTTCCTTAGCTATATAGCCAGAATATTTTACCTGAATCTCTGCTTGCTCCATCACCTCCCGGTCAAGCTGATTGCTGTTTACAAAATCTGACACCTCATTCAATTGCAACATATGTTCCATAGTAATTCGAGGTCTCGAAAAGACTTTGAACATTTTATCGGCCTGTTTTACCGGAGAAGAGTCTACACTGGCTAAGATAGGATTCATCTCATCTGGTTTGAAGCTTGTGTTCCTGAAAAAATTGATAAAAGCAGTTGCCTTTGCTTCTTTTGATTCCATCCTTCTTAAGCGATCCTCGCTTGCCAAACCAATCTCATAACTCTTTGGGGTAAGTCTAAAGTCAGCATTATCCTGTCTCAGGAGTGTGCGATACTCCGCCCGTGAGGTAAACATTCTATACGGCTCTTCCGTCCCCTTGGTAATCAAGTCATCAATGAGTACGCCTATATAGGCTTCATCTCTTTTAAGGATGAAGGCTTCTTTCTCATTGATCTTCAAGTGTGCATTTATACCGGCCATTAGCCCTTGCGAAGCGGCCTCCTCATAACCTGTAGTACCATTAATTTGGCCGGCAAAATACAGGTTTTCTACCAGTTTTGTTTCCAGGGTATGCTTTAGCTGGGTAGGAGGAAAATAATCATATTCAATAGCATATCCAGGCCTGAAGAACTTGACCTCTTCAAAACCCCTTACAGATTTCAAAGCTTTAAACTGTACATCCTCTGGCAGCGAAGTCGAAAAGCCATTGACATACACCTCTACCGTATTCCATCCTTCCGGCTCTACAAAAATTTGATGACTGTCCTTGTCCGCAAATCTATTGATCTTATCTTCTATAGAAGGGCAGTACCTTGGGCCAATGCTCTTTATTCTACCATTAAACATTGGAGACCTATCAAAGCCCTCTCTCAAAAGCTCGTGCACTTCCCTGCTTGTATGCGTCATATGACAATCCCGCTGCTGCGTCAAAATAGCTGTGTCTAAATACGAAAACTTCTCAGGGCGTTCATCCCCGGGTTGAGGTATCATAGCCGAATAATCCAAAGATCGTCCATCCACCCTGGGCGGGGTGCCCGTTTTCATTCTTCCACTATCAAAACCAAGATCTGTCAATTGCTCAGTAATTCCTGTTGCGGCCTTTTCTCCGGCACGACCTCCGCCGAATTGTTTTTCACCTATATGGATAAGTCCATTCAGGAAAGTTCCATTCGTGAGTACCACCGCCCTAGCACTTATATCTAGTCCCAAGGAAGTTCTAACGCCCACTATTTTGCCATTTCTTTCCAGGAGTCCTTTAACCATCTCCTGATAAAAGTCCACATTAGGAGTTTGCTCCAAGGCCATTCTCCATTCCTCGGCAAATCGCATACGGTCGTTCTGAGCCCTTGGGCTCCACATCGCAGGACCCTTAGACTTATTCAGCATTTTAAATTGAATAGCCGATTTGTCTGTTACTATGCCGCTATAGCCCCCAAGAGCATCTATCTCTCTCACGATCTGCCCTTTGGCAATACCGCCCATAGCCGGATTACAAGACATCTGCCCAATGGTTTGAAGATTCATAGTAACCAACAAGGTCTTAGAACCCATGTTAGCCGCAGCTGCAGCTGCTTCGGCTCCCGCATGGCCACCTCCTACAACAATAACATCATACTCTTTCTCAAACATAACAACCTCTATTGTTCCACGTGGAACATATTGATTTTATCCTCTTCCAGGGAACGCATTTCCTCCCTCTCTTCTTTCGTTTTATCTTTATACCCTAGCATGTGTAAAACACCGTGCACCATCACCCTTTGTAGTTCTCTTTCAAAAGGCTCTCTCCATTCTATGGCATTATCTCTAACCCGCTCAACGGAGATATAAATATCCCCCGAAACCTCATCGCCTTCACTGTAGTCAAAAGTTATTATGTCCGTGAAGGTGTCATGCTGTAAATACTCTTGATTCAGTTGAAGAAGATATTCATCGGAGCAAAAAACATAATTCAATTGTCCTACGCTCCTATTTTCATTTTCTATTACCCTAGTCAGCCAATCGGTATAGTTGGCTAATTGATTCAGATGAAAATCGAATTCAAAATGATACTCAATCATTCTTTTTAAAATACTTCCTGACCTTATCCTGAAAAATTTGCCGCAAAGGTAAGGTTTGTCTATTTAAAATTTCGATTTCATCCTTATAATCCCCAAGGATGAGCGGTTTTGTAGTTATCGGATTCTGAAAAGTTTCTTTATTTGTATTACTCTCCCGTTCCTCTTTCTCTCCCTGCTTTAAACTCGCATTCTCTAGCTTTAGTAACTGGTGCTGAATAGTATTCACCTTATTCATCGTTCTTTCTGTAATTCCATTCTCCAAGAGGTCATTTTCAAACTCCTCCATCTGCTGAATCAACTTCTGCGCTAACTGCCTATCACGAGTATTGATCATATCTTTTAGTTGCTGCTCTAGCTGTTGGCGTATTATTTGCTGCTCCTTATAGATCTCGTACAACTCTCTCAGTTCCGCTTCTGTTGGCCCATCTTCTCCTTCGCCAGTGCCTCCATCTGCATTACCACTCCCTTGCTGATCACCTTCACCACTTTTTCCCTCTCCTTGACCTCCCTTATTTCCATTCTCACCTGCATTACTGCCCTCTCCTTCACTTCCGTCCTGTCCCTCTTGTCCTTGCTGGCCCTTTCCCTCTTGCCCTTCACCTTCACTTCCTTCCTTCCCCTCTTCTCCTTGTCCTTCTTCTCCCTCTTGACCAGATTGTCCCATTTTTCCCATTTTCTCCTTTAATTCACCTTGACTTTTAATAATGTCTGGCAACTGAAAACCCTGATCGCTACTGCCAGAACCATTCCCCTGGCTCATGCTTTCTTGCATATTATCCAAGAGGTTGGCCAAAAAGTCGGCCAGGTTATTGGAAGCTGTAAGCACATATTGCTGGTAAGATACTCCCTGGTATAATTGGTTCTCCGCCATACTTTCCAGGGACTTATCAATATTGTAATACACCTCAGTAATTTGCTCATTAACAAACTCTGAAAGTTCAGCCCTTCTAAGTGATAGCGCAAACAAACTGTCGTCTACATGTTCAAATAAATCCCGTAATTGTTGTTGTTTTCGTACACTGCTCGAAAAATGTGAAACATCAAGATCTATCCCTTCAAGGCTTTCATAGAGGTTCTCCTGTTTGAAGGAAAACGTAATGAGATTATCCAGAATCTGCCTCAGCATTTCGGCATCTTCGGCTATAGACGAGCCACCGCCTGCAGCTGAGGTAGATTGTTTTAGATCTTCACTCATTTCCTTCATCTTCTTGGCAGCCGCTTTCTGCTTTTGTTTTGTTTTGTTAGAGGCGTTCTCTCTCTCGCCGCCTTCTGAAGACTCCTCAATGCCCTGGTGTTTATTAATTTCTTCCAAGGCGTCCTGTTGATCCGATTTGACACCCGTCTCTTTCTCTTTGTCAATCTTAAGATTCAAAGGCTTTTTAAGACCCTGATTATCTTTTTTAAGTTGCTCCAGCTCTTTAGCTATCTCCTCAAAATTCTCATTAAGTTTTTCCTGCTCCTTGTTAGAAAAGTCTTCTCCGAGTTTCAATTCGGATAAAATATCCTGTTTCTCTGATTCCTTCTCAAGGTCTCTGGCCAGTTGAGCCGCCTTTTCAGTAACATAATACCGTTTGGTTAGCTCCAACAATTGTTCTAGGCTTCTTTCACTGTTTTGTTGGTTCTTGGCAAGCTCCTCGAGTTTCTTAGCAAGCTCTTCTTTATTAATCTTATCGGCAACCTTGTTTAGTTCCTCCAGCAACTTCTCATTCTTCTTAGCTTGCATCTCTTGCCGCTCTAAGCGTTCTTGAAGCAGTTTGTTGCGTTCGTCATCCTCCTTGCCCTTACTAAGATTTTCTTTTAGATCCTTGCTGAACTTCTGCATCATCTCTTCCTGTCGCTGCTGCTTCTTTAAAAAATCTTTAATCTGTCTTTGATCATTAAAGTTTAAACTGGTCTTCTCTTTCTGTTCTTTATTAATTTCTTTTAGAGTTTCTTTCTGCTCTTTAAAAGTCTCTAAGGACTTATCTAAATTGTTTATAATTGATTGCTGATTATCTAACTGCCTGTTTTTCAATTCATTATCATCCAGAACAGCTATACTAAACACCTGGGTTTTTGTTAGCTTTCCCCCCTGGATGGCGTCATTATCCCTAGCCTGAAAATAGAAACTATAATTCTGCCCCTCTAGCAATTGCAGACCAGAGGGAAAAGTATAATAGAACTGATAAAAGTCTGTATTCGGACTACTTATCTCAATCTTTTGGATGTCCTTCTTATTATTGTCCGGGTAACAGACCAACTCAATTTTTCCAAGCTTATAGTCATCTGAGGCCTCTCCGGCAAAATAGGCTACATTAGGATTCAAAGAATCTAAAACCTGCCTGGCCTTAATCGCAGGATAGGCATCCTTTAAAACTTCAAATCGATAGTCTAACTTCTCATAACGGCTCACATTGTCGTTGGAGGTAGCAAGTTGATAGTCCATACTGGAATAGACAGTTTTAGACAGCCTAAAGTCATTTTCTTCTTTAGCAAATCTTAAAGTAGTATCCTTGGCGACCAGTTCGATTCGTTCAGTATGCTTTCCACTAATCTCCCAACTCACTTTGGTGCCTTCGGGAAATGTAGCATTTCCGGTACTTTTGAGGGTTTCTGTAGGCTTATTGGTATAGTCCGGATAATCCAGGACAAGACTGAAACTCTGGATTGCCGGAGCCCTTAGGGCTGTGAGTTCATAGTTAGGTGAACTTATTCCGTTAGCTTCAAAACGAAAGTTCGATGTCTGAAGAGGAGGGCTAATGACATATTGAAAAATGCCATTCTTCTGCTGTAAAAGATATTCCTTCCCGTTTAGTAGAAGATAAACGTCTTCTGGTTTTACATTTCCTTCTGTGGCCACCTGAATAGCAAACTCTTCACTTTCCAATACCCTGAGGTCCTGTGAAAGCAATTTAAAGACAAAAGGAGCAGGAGGTTCATAGGCCGTATCATAATTTACCACTCTTTCATATGACCCAAAGAAAGAGCTTAAATTACCCGAAAGCCAGATACCCCCTAATATCAAAGCCGGAATGGCCAAATATTTGGTGTACTTTAAATTCTCTTTAAAATTAATCGCCCTGCTAAAGGGTATTGGATGGAGCTTCTTAGATCGCTGTGCTATACTTGCAAGAAGAAGTTCTGACTGTTCGCGCGACTCTGCTAAGTCTAAAAGGTTATAAAGTTTATCTCCTACCTCACTGAAATGTTTGCCGATAAGTAGAGAAGCCTGTTTGTTGCTAATTCCTTTTTTCAATTTAAATAGATAAGACAAAGGGGTTAGGATATATTTAAACAACAAGAAGGTTTCCACCGCCAGAAAAACTAACAACAATAGCAACCTGCCGGTAGAATTCAGCCATAAAAAGTATTCTACCCCGAGTACAACAAAGAAGAATACTGCTCCAAGCACCAAAAACAACAGACCTCCTTTGATCAGCATTTTAGTATAATACTTCTCAGAAAATCGGGTAAGTTTGTCTAATATGTTGCGATAGCTATCCAGAAAAATTATATTTATTACCAAGATACCAGTTACTGGAAAATTGGCGTGCAAAAAATTGTTAAAACGTACCTAATGAAAGATTTGAAGTATCTGGCCGCATTAACGATCCCCATTTCCGCGGTGATAAGTTGTTACCTTAAAGGGTACTGGAGTTTTTTTACTCCGGCCTATGCCTTTGTGCTTATCCCTATTCTAGAAGTACTTCTCCCCAAAGACGTTTCCAACCTGGAAACAGAAGAAATAGAGGAAAAAAAGAACAAGCGCCTTTTTGATTGGCTGCTATATCTAAATATTCCCATTGTTTACGGTCTGCTTCTCTATGTGCTTTGGGATTTAAATACTTCTCCTTATCAAAACTTCGAAATTCTGGGCTTATTGCTTTCCACCGGGATTGTCCTCGGGGTTAACGGTATCAACGTTGGCCACGAACTTGGGCACAGGAAAAAGGCTTTAGAGCGTTTTCTGGGTAAATCCCTGCTTTTACCCTCATTGTATATGCACTTCTATATTGAACACAATTTTGGTCATCATTTACATGCAGCTACCAAGGAAGACCCGGCAACGGCATCTTATAACCAATCGGTATATTCTTTCTGGTTTAGCTCTATAAGCCGGCAATACAACAGCGCTTGGAAAATACAACTGAAATTGCTTAGATCGGCTAACGAGGGGTTCTTTTCTGTAAAAAACGATATGTTGTGGTATCTGGTTTTTCAGAGCTTGTATCTCCTGGCCCTATATTTGCTCTTTGGCCTCCCCGGAGTCCTTTTTGCCCTCGGTGCTGCAGTAGTAGGTTTTTTACTATTGGAAACCGTAAATTATATTGAGCACTATGGCCTCATACGTCATAAACTGGAATCAGGGAGATACGAACGAGTCAGTGAAATTCACTCCTGGAACAGCAATCATATTGTGGGCCGGATAGTCTTATATGAGTTAACCAGGCATAGCGACCATCATTATAAGTCTTCCAAAAAATATCAACTCTTAAACTACCATCAAAGCTCTCCTCAAATGCCATTTGGCTATCCAACCTCCATGGTTTTGGCGCTGTTACCTCCCCTTTGGTTCCATATTATGAATCCCAGAATTCCATTGGAGATGAGACCTTCAAACTAGGGGCTTTTTATATCTTTGCAGCTTCAAACTCCCAGTAATGAATAAGAAAGTCCGCGTTCGTTTTGCCCCAAGTCCAACCGGGCCATTACATATTGGAGGGGTCCGCACCGCTCTGTTTAACTACCTCTTCGCAAAAAAAAATCAGGGCGACTTTATCCTTCGTATTGAAGATACCGATCAGAACAGATATGTAGAAGGGGCAGAGGCATACATCATAGAAGCTCTTAACTGGTGCGGCATTCCATATGACGAGGGTCCGGGAAAAGAGAAGGAATTTGGCCCATACAGACAAAGCGAACGTAAGCATTTGTATAAACAATATGCCGAAGAGCTCGTGGCCAGAGGTAAAGCCTATTACGCTTTTGATACCCCTGAAACCCTCGACTATCACAGAAAGGATCATGAAGAAAAAGGAAAAACCTTTATTTACAGCTGGCACAACAGACTTAAGCTTACCAACTCTCTCTCTTTATCGGCTGATGAAACCCAAGCAAAATTGGATAGAGGAGAAGACCATGTGATCCGGTTCTTGTCTCCGGAAAATGAAAAACTGGAGCTACACGATATCATAAGAGGAAAGATTATCATAGATACGGCCACCTTAGATGACAAGGTTTTGTTTAAAAGCGATGGGATGCCCACCTATCACCTCGCCAATATTGTAGATGATCATTTAATGCAGATATCCCATGTCATTCGAGGTGAGGAATGGTTACCTTCTTTGGCCCTTCATCAACTATTGTACGATGCCTTTGGTTGGGATGCGCCAAAATTTGCGCATCTGCCTTTGATCATGAAGCCGGTTGGTAAGGGGAAACTAAGCAAACGAGATGGCGAAAAGCTAGGATTCCCCGTATTTCCCCTCTCCTGGGGAGCGTCCGTGGGATATAGAGAGGCCGGTTATTATCCGGAAGCGGTTATCAACTTTTTGGCCCTCTTGGGCTGGAACCCCGGTACTGAGCAGGAAATCTTTGGTCTTCAAGATTTAATAGAAGCCTTTGACCTTCAAAGGGTAAACAAATCCGGAGCGCGATTTGATCCGGAAAAAACTAAATGGTATAATCATTACTATCTACAGCAACAAGACGAAGCCATACTTGCAGAGCGCTATGATTACTTCTTAGCTGAACAGGCAGCCGAAAGATATATTCTTTTAGATACTGACATTGAAGTCGTTAAAAAGGTGGTAGCCTTAATCAAGGAAAGAGCCACCTTTGAGAGTGATTTTTGGGAGCTTTCGAGCTTTTTCTTTTTTCCTCCGGACGCCCTAAACGAAAAAGCTGTTAAAAAGCATTTTAAAGAAGGTACGACCTTGATTCTGGCCGAGTTGCAGAAAGTCCTTGAAGCCCAGACAGATTTTACCGCTACCTCCCTTGAAACGGCCATTAAAACTTGGATCTCAGAAAAGGAATTGTCATTTGGCAGGGTAATGCCGCCCTTGCGCTTGGTTATTGTTGGAGATATGAAAGGGCCAGACCTGTTTGAAATACTGGCTCTCATAGGAAAGGAAGACTCCTTACAAAGGATAAGCAGCGCTCTAAAAAATTACGGAAACTAGTATGCTCAAAAGTAGGATTGTAACAAATCTTCCCCTTTTACTACTAATCTGCTAAAGTCTTACTATCTTCAATTACTAACTTAAAATTTGACTTATGGGCAATTTTATTCTTATACCAATTGTTTTTTTTGGATTAATAATCCTGTTTTCCTCTTTCTTTATTGTAAAACAACAAACTGCTGTTATCATTGAGCGTTTTGGAAAATTTCAAAGTATCCGTCATTCGGGATTACAGATGAAAATTCCTCTTGTAGATCGCATTACCGCTCGTCTCGGATTAAAAATTCAACAGTTAGACGTTATCGTAGAAACTAAAACACTGGATGATGTTTTTGTAAAGTTAAAAGTGTCCGTACAGTACGTGGTAATAAAAGACAAAGTATACGATGCCTTTTATAAATTGGAATATCCCCATGAGCAAATCACCTCCTATGTTTTTGACGTGGTCAGGGCAGAGGTGCCTAAAATGAAGCTAGATGATGTCTTTGTTAAAAAGGATGATATCGCGATAGCCGTAAAGTCTGAATTACAAGATGCTATGTTAGACTATGGTTATGATATTATAAAGACCCTGGTAACAGATATTGATCCGGATGCCCAGGTAAAAGCAGCCATGAACCGCATTAATGCTTCCGAGCGCGAAAAGATTGCCGCTCAGTTTGAAGGAGATGCCGCGCGCATATTGATTGTTGAGAAAGCCAAGGCCGAAGCTGAAAGTAAGCGCTTACAGGGTCAGGGTATAGCAGATCAGAGGCGCGAAATTGCTCGGGGTCTGGAAGAATCGGTAGAAGTCCTTAATAAAGTAGGCATTAATTCTCAGGAAGCTTCAGCATTAATTGTAGTGACGCAACACTACGACACCCTGCAATCTATAGGGGAAGAAACTAATACGAATCTGATCCTTCTTCCCAATTCACCTCAGGCAGGAAGTGATATGCTCAACGATATGGTGGCCTCCTTTACGGCAAGTAATATGATTGGAGAGTCTATGAAAAAAACCAGCAAGCCTAAAAGGGAAGAATAAGGTTGCTCTCAGGAGCCGCATAAAAATAACTACGCCGTCTAAGTCTTTCTTGGCGGCTTAGTTATTTGTTCTTTTGCTGCAACTTTGCCCAGGTATCCCTTAAAGTCACCGTTCTGTTAAACACCAGATTATGCTCCGTGCTATCCAGGTCGACGTTGAAGTATCCTAACCTTTGAAACTGAAAACGATCTCCAGCTTTGGCATCTTTTAGACTTGGTTCTACATAAGCAGTGATTACTTTCAGAGAATCCGGATTAATAAAATCCATAAAATCCTTGTCTTTGTGCCCGTCAGGAGTTTCATCGGTAAACAATCTGTCGTACAATCTCACCTCAGCCGGAATAGCATGAGCCACAGAAACCCAATGTAAGGTACCCTTTACCTTTCTAAGACTCTCTTCGGTCCCGCTTCCGCTCTTGCTTTTGGGATCATAGGTACAGTGAATCTCGGTAATATTCCCATCGGTATCTTTTATACAGCTCTCAGCCTTAATGATATAGCCATTCTTGAGTCGTACCTCTCCTCCTAACTTGAGGCGGAAGAACTTCCGGTTGGCTTCTTCCCTAAAGTCCTCTTTTTCTATATATAATTCCCGGCTAAAAGGGACTTCTCTGTCGCCTGCCTCAATATCTTCCGGATTGTTCTCGGCTGTTAGCCATTCTGTTTGTCCCTCCGGATAGTTCATAATTACCAGTTTTACAGGATTTAGAACCGCCATTACCCGCGGGGCAATTTTATTGAGATGCTCTCTAATGTGAAATTCCAACAAAGAGACGTCCACTACATTCTCCCTTTTCGCAATACCAATGGTATCCGCAAAACTTCGAATAGATTCCGGCGTATAACCTCTCCTACGAAGCCCAGAAATTGTCGGCATACGTGGATCGTCCCAGCCATTTACCACCCCGGTTTCAACCAATTGCAAAAGCTTTCTTTTGCTTACCACGGTATGACTTAAATTCCTCCTGGCAAATTCTCGCTGTTTTGGTCTTATCTTCTTCGGATCGTGTACCTGATCCAAAAACCAGTTGTACAATTCTCTGTGCGAAGCAAATTCTAGAGTACAAAGCGAGTGTGTTACCTGTTCAATATAATCGCTCTCACCATGTGTCCAGTCGTACATTGGGTAAATACACCAATCGGTATTTGTTCTGTGATGTGCCCTGTGCAATATGCGATACATGATGGGGTCTCTCATAAGCATGTTAGGGGAAGCCATATCTATTTTAGCCCTTAAAACATGTGTTCCCTCCTCAAAGTCCCCATTTTTCATCCCTTCAAACAATCTCAAATTCTCTTCTACACTTCGATCTCGATATGGGCTATTTGTTCCCCCATCCGTAGGAGTACCCTTTTGCAAGGCCATTTCCTCAGAGGTTTGACTGTCTACATACGCCTTGCCTTGTTTGATGAACTCCACGGCCCAATCATACAATTGCTGAAAGTAGTCTGAAGCGTAACGCTCTGAATCCCAAGTATATCCAAGCCATTCTACATCTCTCTTAATAGCCTCAACATACTCTTGTTCTTCCTTAGCAGGATTCGTGTCATCAAATCTTAAGTTTACAGGGGCCTCATAGCGTTCTCCCAACCCAAAATTCAAGCAGATTGAGCTGGCATGACCAATATGTAGGTATCCATTAGGCTCTGGTGGAAATCGAAATCTCAACGACTCTTTGGAATAGCCACTTTCCAGATCTTCCTCAACGATATGCTCAATAAAATTGAGCGATTTGGTTGCATTGCTCATTGTGCAAAATTTGAAGCTGCAAAGTTAGCAAAAATGGCGGTATTAGGCCTATTAAAAAGCCTTTCCATACAAATACTCCTATTTCACAACAGTTTTATTTAGCCCTACAACATTAAATTCCCCGCGCGAGAATTAAATGTCATATTTGTTGTTAAATACTATGGACGATGAAAAAACACAGCAATTACTAACTAGAACTAACTAAAAGCCGTTGAATTTGTAGGGGGCCCAAATCTCAGAAAACTAATACTAGTAACTCAAATTACCTACTTATGAAAACAAAGCTACGAGTACCCATCCACACAATTGTATTGACATTGTTTATGCTAGGTTCCCTGGTGGCCACTGCTCAGACATTAGATGCTCCCGTTCCTGCACCAAATCAGAATCCACCAGTGGGCAGTTCCGCATGGGATAAAGCCTGTGCTTCTGCATCCTTTAACGATTATTGGGTCGAATTTACATGGAACCCACCCCTGGTAAATTCTGATAACGAATTTATACTTGAGCTTTCCGATGCCTCTGGCGACTTTAGCAGTCCCGTAGAATTGGCAAGAGATGGCACCAAAAATGTAGACTTCAATTTCTTCTTTCAATTTTCTATCCCTACAGATACAAGAGGGGAAGGATACAAGATGAGAGTAAGAAGCACCAGTCCGGCAATTACCGGAGCGGAGTCTTCGGCTTACGCGATGTACTACCGCGACTTTGACGCTGCCATCCTAATTAGCCCAAATGGAGATGGCAATATTCCTCCGGGAGGAACCATAGAGGTTTGCGATGGCAACTCTATCACCCTTGCTCCTCATAACGTGCCTAATGCCGGTACCTATCAGTACAATTGGTATAGAAGTTCTTCTCCTATTCCAGGAGAGAAGGGCGCTTCTATAACAGTAAACACTGCGGGGATCTACCAGGTAGAAATTGATTATGGAGATTGTTCGAGCGCGGGTGGGGGTACGCTATCCCAACCTATAGAAGTAACCTTGGGCACCAATCTTGGGATTGCCATTAATCCTCCCTCGAAAACAGCATTGTGTTCTGGAGAAACAGAACCGCTTCAGGCAAATATAACCGGACAGGGACTAACGTATACCTGGTTCAAAGACGGGAATGCAATTACCACGCCCACCGTAGACGATGACACCTATATTGTTGATGCATCCACTCCCGGTTTTGAAGGAGATTACCAGGTAGAAATTGATGGTCCCGGAACTTGCTTGGAAAGATCCGCTGCGGTCACCATTACCAATGCCGGGAATTTTACGGTGACCAGGGTTAATCCGGCCAATGTAGTTGTGCTACCCGGATCGACTGAAGTGCTCAGTGTAACCACGGATGCCTCTTCTCCTACCTTTCAATGGTATAGAGACGGTAATCCGGTTGCCGGAGCCACCAATAGCAGCATTACCGTAGACGAAACAGAAACAGGTGTATATTTTGCAAGAGTATCATTAAGTGGCGGTGCATGCGCCTCTTCATCAATAGATTCAGAAGCCACAACCGTTGTTATTCCCGCCTCTCTAGAATTGGTGGTAGATTATACTTCGGCCTACTCTGCTTGCTCCAGCACCAGTGTTACCCTTGGCGTAATTACTATAAACGCCCTGGACTCTGGAGGTACTAGAACAGATGTTACGGCATCCTTACAATCTAGCATGACATTTCAGTGGCAGAAAGATGCCTCAAACATAGCCGGGGCAACATCAAGCAGTATTAGTTTAACCGATATTAGCGAAAATGGGGATTATACCTTAGATGGAAGTATAAGCACCTATAACGCAACATCTAATACCCTATCAGTACAACTACTGGTTAATGAAACACTTACCATAAACAGTACCAGTCTGGTAAGCTGTGGTCCTGCAGAGCCGGCTACCATCAGCACCTCTACCAGCTTGGCTGGGGAAAGCTTTGATTGGTTCCGCGACGGAGTCAACCTTAACCTAAGTACAGAGACCATAGATGTAACAGATCCAGGAACATACCAATTGGTATTGGATCGTAATGGATGTCCTCTGCCTTCAAATGAGATCATCATTACCCCTCTTGATCCTAATCTAATTACTCTTGATCCTTCGGACAATGTGGTATTCCCGGAAGGCACTTCAAGAACAGTAACTGCCAGCGGAGGAGACACTTATCGTTGGTTAGATGCCAATAACGTAGAAATGAGCAACACATCATCAGTAACCTTCACAGACGAAGGCAGCTACATTCTTATTGCCACCCTAGGAAACTGTGAAGTGAGCAGAACAATTAATGTGGAATACCTGGACACCTTTAAAGTGCCCAATGTAATAACCGTAAATGGAGATGGTATTAACGACCAATGGATCATTCCTAACTCCTATTCCAATGATCCCCAGATCAATGTAATTATCTACAATGAAAAGGGAGAAGAGGTATACAATGTATTTGATTACCAAAATAACTGGCCTCAGTCTTCAACTACCTTTCCTAATCAGAATATGGTCTTTTTCTACAAGATCAGAAACGCTCAGGAGGTATTGAAGCAAGGCACTATAACTATTATTCGCTAAGCATACCCAATGAAGCAACGGCTTTTATATATTCTATTGTTTTTTGCGGCGCTGACTACGGTTAGCGCCCAGGAGGATAGTCCGTTCATTACCTACGACGTTCCTTCTCAAAACCTGTTAAAATACAATCGGTTTCTAATCAACCCTACTTTCTCCACTGTTCGGGAAGACAAGTCGTATTTTAATCTATTACACAGAAATCAATCCGTTGCCTTCGACGATAACAACCAATCTTACTTTCTGAGTTATAGTGGTAGGATTAGTGATCATACCGGTTTAGGTCTTAGTCTTTATACTCAACGCGAGGGTATTTTGAGTAACTATGGTGTCCTGGCCAACTATGCCTATGGCGTTAAGTTGAGTGAAAAAAGCAATTTTACCTTTGGTGCTAACTTATCCTATTACAGTAGTGGATTAGACGAAAGTCGGGCAAATCCGGTAGAAATAGATCCCCTACTCCAGGGTTTTCAGGATAACTCACTATTGTCTTTTCAACCCGGATTTAACCTCTCATACGGGAAGTTCGACTTTGGTCTTTTTGCAGAAAACCTTTTTGACTACAACCTTAAGACCAGTGAGTCTATTACTGATTTCAAAGACAAAACCTTTTCTGGTCACTTACAATATACCCATGAGTTTAAAAACACAGCGGGAATATTTGAAAGTGGAAGGTTAATGCCACTGGCCAGGGCCAGAAAAGTGGGAGAAGACGAGGTTGTCCTGGGCGGTAGTCTTATTCTTGATTTACCCAAGTTAGGTTGGGTGCAAGGAGGTTATGATAGTTTTTATGGCGCCTCTGCGGGTATTGGGTTTAACCTCAACAGACGTCTTTCCTTAGGTTACACCATGGAAAAAGGCTTGTCTAACAACTTTGACAACTTTGGGGTCACCCATGAGATCTCATTTGCTTACTCCTTTACTCCTAACCTTACCGAAGACAGGGTGATGCTGGAAGACAATGAAGATGCTTTAGTTGACAATTCAGAAGAAACTCTTTCTGAGGAAACCTTAAGTGATAAGGACAAAGAAATAGAGGAATTAAAGCGAAGATTGGCAGAAAATGATGCCATCCTTGCAGAATTGATGTTCCGTCAGGACTCTATAGAAGCCAATAGGCAAAAAGATCTTGAACGAAGGTATCAGATGGCTATGAATCTGGTGCGCCGAGAAACCCAGGGAGAGCGCCCTGATCTTGAAGAGGAGGTAAAAAAGATCTACCACATTAACAATGATAAAACACAACTAGCTGAAAATACCGCTCAGGACAGACTAGAGACCAACGGTGACCACCTTGCTGAAAAACAACAAGATGTTGTAGCAGTTACCAACCCTCACAAGGAGGAAAGGCCAGTGCAACGTACTACAATCGTAAGGGACAATACTAGACAAGATGCAATAACACAAACTCAAAGAACTCAGGAGACCAAGGTTAAGAGCAGAAAATTCAGAGACCTGGATGGGGTGGCCGATGGCTATTATGTAGTGGCTAACGTTTACAAAGGTGGTCATTACTTAAACAAGTTTGTAGGTGACCTGGCCAATAGAGGCATAGAGGCAGATTACATAGACAATCCGAACAATGGGTTAAAATATGTCTATCTAGAGCGTTATGACACCTGGCAGGAAGCTGTTGCCGCACATAGTTCTGGTATTGATGGAGCTTACGATGGAGAGCTGTGGATCATGAATGTAGAGAACAGGTATTCTAACGAGGCTTATGTTGAAAACTCAAACAAAATCAAAGAAAAATCAAACAAGTACGGAACAGATGTGCTGCGCAAAAATGTTGTAGTTAGAGATAACGTTGCTTCAACCGAGCAAGAAAGCAGAGAGTATGCTACCAATGGAGCTGGCTCTGGTTATTACATCATCGCCAATGTTTTTGCCAATCCTAAAAACGCTAACCGCTTTGTAAAACTACTAAATAGCCAAGGGCTGAGCGCCAGCTACTTTATAAACCCCGAAAATAACTATCGGTATGTTTATTTAAAAAGGCATCAATCCTGGAATAACGCACTCATTTCCTACTACACCAAACTAAACGATTCGTATGATGATAAAATGTGGATCATGCGTGTTACACCAAACTTAATAACCTAAATGAAACTAACCACTTCTAAAAAGTTACTCTTTGCCTTTGTTGTACTTTTTTCATACATCGGCATAGCACAGGAATACAACACTTTTGATATTCGTTACCAGAACAATATCAAAGGTGATCTTACTTTTATTGCTAATAATATTGTAAACCGTGATGGGGGCACTGCTACGAGCGAACCCGAAGATCCATATAATTTAACCGGGAACAGCTCTACATACAATGACTGGCTAGACATGCAGTATATTGATGTAGACAGTGATCCTACCACCTTTAGCTCCAGTTCGGCAGACTTTGATTTTCCTCAAGCCGACTGTAACTTAATTAGATACGCAGGCCTCTATTGGTCTGCGACCTACCCCAGTGAGCAAGCCGGGCAGGCTGTGGGCACCAATAGACAGTCCGATTTTAATCAAGTCAAATTTATGGTGCCAGGAGGGGCATACGTAGATGTAGTAGCCGATGAAGTATTATACGACGGCTTTACCAGCACGGATAGTTCCATGAGACAGAATAGTCCGTATGCCTGTTATGCAGATGTTACTGCACTGGTTACTGCCCTGGCAGATCCTACCGGGACCTATACGATTGCTAACGTACGTTCTGTAGTGGGATCCCTATCTCCGGGAGGTGGAGCCGCAGGAGGTTGGACTCTGGTTATTGCCTATGAAAACCCAACACTTAGCGGCAAGCTTATTACCACTTTTGACGGTTTTGCCAGAGTAAGAAGTGCCAACCCTCAGGTAGACATAAATTATAGCGGATTCAACACTATCCCAGTGGGGCCAGTTAGGGCCAATATTGGCGCTGCGGCATTGGAAGGTGACAATAGAATTACTGGCGACAGAATGCGGATAAGAGCAGCATCTAACCCTAGCTTTACAACCATAAGCAATGCGGCAAATCCGGCAAGTAACTTCTTTAACAGTAATATTTCATTAAACGGAGTTGTTACTACAAATCGTAACCCCAACAGTGTAAACACTCTGGGTTATGATACAGATATGTTCCTACTCAATAACCCGGTAAATTCTGTCATTCCCAATGCCGAAACCGATGCTACTTTTCGGTTCAGATCTACGGGAGATCAGTATTATCCGTTTTTTAACTCATTTAACGTTGAGATCATTGAGCCCAATATTGTAGTAGAGAAGAAGGTTGAAGATATCGCCGGTAACGATATCACTGGTATGGGAGTAAATCTTGGTCAACTACTCGACTACGTTTTGTCTTTCCAAAATATTGGGAATGACGACGCCACTAATTATACCTTAAGAGATGTTTTGCCCATCAATGTTTCGCTGGATGAGACCAACCTGGTGCTTCCTCCCGGGGTAACTTATACCTATGATGCTCCCACAAGGGTGGTATTATTCAATATTCCCGATAATCTTATCGAAATTGGCGATCCGATTTCTCAGATCCGAATGCGCGTTCAGGTGGCAGAAAACTGTTTTGACTTTATAGATGCCTGTACAGATCAGATAGACAACCTTGCCTATTCTACATATGAGGGCGTAATTAACGATAACGTAATTACAGATGATCCCAGTGTTTCTGACTTTGACAATTGTGGTTTTGTAACACCTGGAGCGACAAACTTTTTATTAGACGATCTTGAAAACTGTGATTTTAGTAGAACCGTGCAGCTTGTGGTGCTGATGTACTACTCGACGCAGGTGATAACTTTGACAGTTATATCTGGTATAGGGATAACAATCAAGATGGCCTGATAGATGCAGGCGACACCATAATTGATGATGGAGACCCGGACAATGACCCTAGTACTCAATTGGTTTCAGCTGTTGGAATCTATATTGTCGACAAGATTGTTGCCGATCCTTGTAAAGGATTCCAGGAGATCATCACCGTACAGTCTTTTGGATCTACTCAACCGCATCCTATAATTGAACTAATTAATGACACCTCCAATACCGTCGAAGGAGAAGTGGTTACCTGTCCTAATGATGGAGAGCTGCTTCCAAATATCTTCCTTTGCGGACTAAATGATACCGAGCCGGTTCAAGTAAATATTCCTGATGCACTCAGTATTGAGTGGGAGCAATTAGACGAAGCCAGCTGTGCTGCTTCTGTTCCTGATTGTGCCAATACAGACGGGGCCTGTACCTGGAACAATGTAGGATCCGGAATTAACTTTTTAGCTGAAAATGCAGGTGAATACCGTTTGCAGGTTACTTACCAAAACGGATGTTTTGCCACCTTCTATTTTAACATCTTCAAAAACCCTTTAGATCCTCAATTCAACAAAACAGACCTTATTTGTACCACTCCGGGGAACATTACCGTGACCAACATGCCTGCAGATTATGAGTACCAATTGGTTGACGCCATAAGTGGTACTATTCTGGTCCCTTTTAGTGCAAATAATGGACCAAGTTTTACCATTAACAGTAATGGAGCTTATACTGTGGAAATGCAACAGCAAGGTGTTGTTGGAGGATGTATTTTTAGATTAGAAAATATCGGGATACTGACCCGCGACTTTCAGGTAGATGTGGTGACCTCAGATGCCGATTGCTCAGGGCTGGGAGAAATTGCTATCTCCATCCTAAACGTTGAACCACAGTACTATTACGAAATATCCCAGGGAGGTACCACAGTGGATACCTTTGGGCCAAGTACAGACAACAACTATACCTTCCAAAATCTTAATCCGGGAACTTATGATATCCTTGCTACGACTGATGACGGTTGTAATTATACCGAACAAGTAACCATCCTGGACCAAACAGACTTGGCTGTAAATGCTACAACCACCAAACCTATTGATTGTACAGATGGTATTATCACCGTCACCGGTTCCGGAGGCTTTCCAAATCCAGACTATTTATATGCCATCTGGAGCTATAATGGAACAGATCTTTATGCTACCGTAGGAGATATTCCTGCCGGGGCATTTCAGGATACAAATGATTTCAGCTTTACTGCTGCTGAGGCCGGCGACTATGAATTCATAGTGGTAGATGCCAACAACTGCTTCGCCATTTCTAACATAGCAACTATTGCAGTTGCGCCCGCCGTACAATACACTACAACCGTTGTTGACGAATCGTGTTTTGGCGCTGCAGACGGATCGTTTTCAGTGAATGTAACCAACTACAATGGCTATACAGTGTCCTATACCTTGACCTATCCGGACACTTCAACTGTTACCAATTCATCAGGATCTTTTACAGGTCTTCCGCAAGGCAATTATTTTGTAACGCTTACTCAGACTAATGGCCCGGACAGTTGTGACTTTGTAGAGAATTTTACAATTGGCGGTCCTGTTGATGGCGTTACTGGAACGGCTGTTCTTACCCAAGATTATACCTGCATTCAGAATGGTATCATTGAGGCACAGAGTGTCTCCGGAGGAGCAGCTCCTTACGAATATAGCATTGACGGAGTGAATTTTGCCAGTGGGGCAGGGGCAGAGACCTTTAGCGGCCTAACCGATGGCACTTACAATATTACAATTAGGGATGCAAGCGGTTGTACATTCGTAACTAATCCTATTACCATAGATCCTCTTAATCCACCCACGGATCTTACGTTTACCGCAACGGCACCTAACTGCCCTACTCAAACTTCAGATGTTACGGTAACTGTTGTAGACGGAAATACCCCTTTTGTTTTTGAAATTATTGCACCTGCCGCCATCCCTGCTACTAGCATTTCAGGAAATACGGCAGACTTTGATGGTCTGGCTCCGGACACCTATACTTTTAGGGTAACCGACGATAAAGGATGTACCTATGATGAAAGTTTCACCATAAATCCGGTAACTCCTATTGATGTAGTAGGGCAACTTGTGAGCAATGTTACGTGCTTCGGCGATGCAGACGGAGAAGGGCTATTTACAGTATCTGGCTTTGGAACAAGCTACGACTATACCATTACCGGTCCTTCAAATTTCAATGGAAATGCTGAAACAAGTGCAACAATTCCTCTGACCGGTCTTGCCGCCGGAAACTATGACATTACCGTAACCGATAACGATACTAATTGTACAGATACCGCAACCATAACCATTGCCGGGCCTGCAGCGCCCTTAACCCTTGTAGCGAATGAAACTCAGCCAACCTGTACTGACCCGGGTAGCGTAGTTCTTACCGCTTCTGACGGATGGGGAAGCTATGACTATACCTTAACTTATCCGGACCTGGTAACTGTGGTAAACAACACTACAGGAAATTTTACCAATTTGGCTCAAACAGGTACGTATAGTGCCTCTGTTACAGATGCTAATGGGTGTGTGGTAACCACCACTTTTGATCTTAACGCAGCCATTGCTCCTGTACTGGATATTGTTGCTAATGATCTTTGTTATGACGCTGCTGTCGGACTAACCTTAACAGCCAATGTGCTTTCCGGAGGGAACGGTAACTTTGAATATAGAATTAACGGAGGACCTTATGACCCTAATAATGTTTTCACGGGCCTAGGTCCAGGCACCTACACCATAGATGTTGTTGACGGCAATAATTGTACAGGCACCGATACCATAACAATTAATCCGGAACTTACCGTTACCGCCACTGCCGCACCTATTACAAGTTGTGGTACAGATACTGATGTTACCATCACTGCTGCAGGAGGAGACACTAACTATGTCTATGCCATTGTAGCCGATGCGGTTGCTCCAACACCCGGCGATTTCGGAGCTGCCAATGTCATTACCGTTACCGGTGCTGGCGATTATGATGTATATGTAAGAGATAATAATGGGGGTGCTGGCTTCTGTGAGGCCATGTTCGATATTACCATTACACAGGATGCCCCTATTGTCATCACCCCAACAGCTACTCCCGTAGTTTGTTTCGGAGATAGTAACGGAGCTATTAACCTGGTAGTTGCTGGTGGCGCTGCTCCCTATGAATACAGTATTGATAACGGAGCTAACTATCAAACCACAGGTGACTTTGTAAACCTGCCCGCAGGAACTTACCCAATACGGGTCAGAGATGCTAATAACTGTGAGCAAACAGGATCTATTGATGTAACTCAGCCTGCGCAACTCGTTGCTGAAGCTACTCAAACACAAGCC
>JBFOMC010000392.1:0-4395 GCA_040830565.1 Flavobacteriaceae bacterium | reverse complement strand
CTGCTCCTTTGTTAGACAATGATGGGGTAATTCGGCGGATTCCTACCGATGTGGTAGTTTCCTTAACAGAAGAACTTGAACGCCCCAATATCGATTTCAATATTGAATTTCCGGGGACGAGTTCCATTATTAAATCAGAACTTGAATACAGATTGCAGGATCCACAGGTTGAAGAAAGAAATGCCTTCTTTCTGCTGGCTCAAGGCACTTTTGTAAATGAGGATACCGGTCTTAACCAGCAGGCCGTTACCGGGAACCTAATCCAGACGGGAACAAGTCTGTTAAATCAGGTTTTAGGTGGCAATAGTGATAAGGTAGACTGGGGACTCTCCTATGAGCAGGGCTTCCAGGATGCGAGTAACATCGATACTGAGGACCGTATAGGAGTAACGGTTTCGACCAAGATCAGTGACAGGGTACTTTTTAACGGCCGGTTTGGGGTACCGGTAGGAGGAGTAAGTGAAACAGTGGTTGCAGGGGATGTAGAAGTGCAGGTATTGCTCAATGATGAAGGCACTTTAAGGGCAAAAATCTTTAATAGGGAAAACGAAATACGGCAATTCCTTGCAGAACGACAAGGGTATACTCAAGGGGTAGGACTTTCTTACGAGGTAGACTTTAATAGCTTTAGCGAACTGATGAGAAAGGTCTTTGGGGCCAAAAGAAATGAGGAGCCAAAAGAAGAGTCGCCTCAGCCCGAAACGCAGGCAAGTTCTGTGATGGGGAAAGACAGTTTGATACAGTTCTATCCAAAGCGGAAAAAGCCCAACTAATTACTATATTTACTTTTGGTAATTCCGTTATATTTTCTAAGAATTTCAAGAAAATTATCAACTATATCGTTTTCGGGCTGCATGGTTCGCAAATTATAGGAAGATGTCATACACTTTCTGCGATAAGTTTGTTAATTTCGCAATTCGATTTTTTTTAATGGCATCAAACATCAAGAAAATAGCAGTTTTTACCTCTGGAGGGGATTCTCCGGGTATGAACGCCGCGGTCCGATCCGTGGTAAGGACCTGTGCATTTCTGAAGGTAGAATGCGTAGCCATCTACAGGGGATACCAGGGAATGATAGAAGGAGATTTTAAGTCTATGGACGCCAGGAGCGTTAACAACATTATTAACAAAGGAGGTACCATTCTTAAATCTGCCCGTTGTGATGATTTCAGAACGGAAGCAGGCAGAAAAAAGGCCCATGAACAACTACTCAAAGAAGGCATCGAAGGATGTGTAGTGATCGGAGGGGATGGAAGTTTTACCGGAGCCCTTAAGTTTAATGAGGAATTTGGCTTTCCGATGATAGGAATTCCCGGAACCATAGACAATGATATTTTTGGTACACGATATACCCTGGGATTTGATACGGCACTCAATACTGTGGTTGATGCCATTGACAAAATCAGGGATACTGCGAGTTCGCATAACCGACTCTTTTTTGTCGAGGTAATGGGGCGTGACGTAGGGCACATAGCGCTCAATGCAGGAGTAGGAGCAGGGGCAGAAGAAGTTTTAATACCGGAATTGGATTTGGGATTAGATCGTTTGTTAGAATCCCTGAAGCGCAGTAAAAAGTCTGGTAAATCCTCCAGTATAGTGGTTGTTGCTGAAGGCGATAAGATAGGAAAGAACGTATTTGAACTTAAAGAATATGTTGAAGAGCATCTACCCATATATGATGTAAGGGTTTCGGTGTTAGGCCATATGCAGCGCGGCGGAAAACCTTCAGCCTTTGACCGGGTACTTGCGAGCAGAATGGGTGTAAAAGCAGTGGAGACCCTTTTAGAGGGTAAAACCAATTATATGGTAGGCATTATGGATAGTAAAATTACGCTATACCCCATGAAAGATGCCATTGAAGGACATACAAAAATAGACCGGGAACTAATTCGGGTATCGGATATAATGACAACATAATTTTAATCAACTTAAAAAAAGAAAATGTCAAAATTAAAAATAGGAATCAACGGATTTGGAAGAATTGGTAGACTTGTTTTCAGATCTACCGTTGAAAGAGATAATGTAGATGTAGTAGCCATCAACGATTTATTGGATGTCAATCATCTGGCTTATTTATTAGAATACGATTCCGTACACGGCAAGTTTGACGGAACTGTTGAAGTAGCGGACGGGAACCTCGTGGTCAACGGAAAGACCATAAGAATTACAGCTGAAAGAGATCCCAAGAACTTGAAATGGGATGAAGTAGGTGCAGAAATTGTCGCAGAGTGTACAGGGATCTTCACTACCCTTGAAACCGCGCAATATCATATTGATGGAGGAGCCAAGAAAGTGGTTATTTCAGCACCTTCTAAGGATGCTCCTATGTTTGTAATGGGGGTTAATCACGATAAGGTAAAAGCAAGTGACACCATCGTGTCTAACGCTTCTTGTACTACCAATTGCCTGGCACCTGTCGCAAAGGTCCTTAACGATAATTTTGGGATTGCTGAAGGCTTAATGACCACCGTTCACGCCACTACGGCCACTCAATTAACAGTAGATGGACCTTCTAAAAAGGACTACAGAGGTGGTAGAAGTGCTATGATGAATATCATCCCGGCATCTACCGGAGCCGCCAAAGCGGTTACCAAGGTGATCCCAGAACTTGAAGGGAAATTAACTGGAATGGCCTTTAGAGTGCCAACTCCGGACGTTTCTGTTGTAGACTTAACCGTTAGGTTAGACAAAGCGACCTCCTATGATGAGATTAAGAAGACCTTCAAGGCTGCTGCAGAAGGAGAGCTAGAGGGAATTTTGGGATATACCGAAGAAGGAGTTGTTTCTCAGGACTTTGTAGGCGATGCACGAACCAGTATTGTAGATGCCGGTGCAGGAATGGAGTTAAATTCAAATTTCTTCAAGATTGTTTCCTGGTACGATAATGAGGCTGGTTACTCCAACAAATTGGTAGACCTGGCCGAATACGTCGCTGAACTTTAATTGCAGGCTAAACCGGACCTTAAAAGATGACTTTAGGTCCTTATTCTAAAGACACTTCATTATCTAATTGACAGGCATGGTATTGATTGTAGATAGCGGCGCTACTAAGGCAGACTGGATTGCAATGGACATAAAAGGCGAACAGCTTTTTAGAACTCAAACTTTGGGATTAAGTCCGGAAGTTCTTACCGCAGACGTCATAATGGACAGGCTGGCGAACAACTTTGAACTGTCTAAAAACAGTAAGAAGGTAAAGCGACTTCATTTTTATGGGGCCGGTTGTGGTACGAACAGAATGAAGAAGTTTTTGAGAGGAATCTTCAAAAACTTCTTCCCCAATGCCAAGATCGAGGTTAAAGAAGATACGTATGCCGCAATATACTCCACCACAAAAATAGGACATCCAGGCATTGTGTGTATCCTTGGAACAGGCTCTAATTGTAGCTATTATGACGGACATCAGCTCTTTCAAAAAGTGGTTTCCTTAGGTTATATTCCGATGGATGACGGCAGCGGTAATTTTTTTGGCAGGAAATTGATCAGGGACTATTATTATCACAAAATGCCTCAGGATCTGGCTATTCAGTTCGACAAGGAATACAATTTGGATGCGGACGTGATCAAGGAAAATCTCTACAAAAAGCCCAATCCCAATACGTATCTCGCAACTTTCGCCAGATTTTTAGTGGAACACAAGGATCATCCCTATTGTAAGGGAGTTATAGACAAGGGCTTTCAGCAATTTGTGAATAATCATATCATGCAGTTTGAACTCGCTACCAAAGTCCCGATAAATTTCGTGGGAAGTATTGCGTATTATTTGAGAGAAGAACTTGCTGTGGTTATTGAGAGAAACGATCTAATCCTCGGGGTGATCAGGCAAAGACCTATAGACGGACTTGTCGAGTTTCACAAGGAAACCATTTAGAACAGTCATTTTTGAACTCCTAGATGGCCCTTAAAGACCATTTTCAACTTTTAACCTTCAATTTTTAACTAGTCCTCAGTTCTTAACGGCGATCATAGAGATCTCCACGTTTACAAATTTAGGGAGGTTGGCTACTTCTACTGTTTCCCTGGCTGGAGCAGTATCGGCATCAAAATACGCTGCATAGGCTTCATTAATTTGTTGAAATTGGTGCATATCCTTTACAAAAATAGACGTTTTCACAACGTTTTCGAAGGTCATATCTGCCGCTGCCAGAATGGCCTTAAGGTTATCCATAGACTGAGCCGTTTCTTTTTTTATGTCGCCCTCCACTAATTGCCCTGTAGCCGGATCTATGGGAATCTGCCCAGAAATATACAGGGTGTTTCCACTTAAAACCGCCTGATTATAAGGCCCTATTGGCGCCGGAGCATCCGAAGTTTGAATTATTTTTTTCATTATCCCTTAAATTACTGATTACTGATTACTGATTACTGATTACTGATTACTGATTACTGATTACT
>JBFOMC010000391.1:0-3824 GCA_040830565.1 Flavobacteriaceae bacterium | reverse complement strand
CCTAAGGATCAGTCGGCTTTTTCCCTAAAAGTTAACTGTTGTTTATAGCATAGAGCGATCTGTAGTACTCTGCCACAGATTTCTCCCATGTAAACCGATTTTTCTTAGCGTTGCGCTGCATTTTCTTCCAGAGGTCCTTTTGGTTGACAAAGACATCCAACGCGGTATCAAAGCTTGCAACCATATTCTCTATCTTTTCCTCATAATCGTCCCCGTCAAAACTAAATCCGGTCTTCATATGCTCAACCGTATCCTTTAGACCTCCTGTATGGTGCACCAGGCAAGGATTGCCATTTCGCATAGCTAACATTTGACTAATGCCACAGGGTTCAAAAAGACTAGGCATAAAGTAGAGATCAGCCTCCAAATAAATAGAATCTATAAGATCTTCGGACTGCCCGTTGGTGAAAATGAAATTCTGATGTTCATAACTTAGGCTTCTGAAGAACTCCTCATAATCCGGAGCACCTGTTCCCAAAAGCATAAAGACGCCATTTACCTTTTGGAGCTTTTCCAGAATTGCTTTGATGGCCTCTGGAGAGCGCTTTAAAAAGTAAAATTTCTGTTCGGTCAATCGAGCTACGCTAGCAACAATGAAATCTGGTTTGTTATCCACATACTCCATTACCTTCTCCCCGGTATGTGCCAGAAAATCTGCTTTGTACTTTTTAGATTCTTCTTGCAACCATCCAAAAATAGCTTTAACCGTATTTCGATATAGGAAGCCTTTTTTAGCTACTCTTATATTTTTATAGTTGGATCCGTTGAGTATACCGAACAACCTACCCTCTCCATCGGCCTCCAACAGATCTTTTTCCAGCCCTTCCCCGCCTATAAACTCAGGTGGTCTACTAGGTTTAAGGACGTCTTCCTTGTACGAAGGAGAAACGGTATGCACGGCATCCGATAAACGAACACCAACGGCCATTAGATTGATACAATCCGTGTATCTGGCATCGCTTAAAGACTCCATATCAAATGAAATCTCGGGAAACCAGTTTGATAGAGACGCATAATTATCTGCAAAAGGCCTGATACCCTGGATGGCCAGGTTATGGATCGTATATACAAATCTTATTCTACTTAGTGTCTCATATTTTGGATGATACTTTTTAAGAAATAGCAATTGGCTGGTATGCCAGTCGTGCAGATGAACAACATCTAACTTTCCAAAAGCATTCTGAACAATAGCCTCCGCCACCGCTGTACAGAAAATGGTAAACTTTATATAATCCGTAAAAAAGGGCTCTTCGGGATCATCGTGATAAATGTGCCCTATCTCTCCTGCGGTTATTTCGGGATGATGAACAACATAGTGATGAATGTTCTTGTATTCCTTTTTGGGAGCAACCTCATAAAGTTCAATATCGTAGTTTCTTCCTCTGAGCTGTAGGTTCAGTCTTTGCTTCAAGATACCTCCCTGATGTAATCTGGAGTATGAAGGAACCACAACATGTACCTGATCACCCATTAGGGCTATTTGACGCGGTACATCTCTAACAACGTCTCCCATACCGCCGGCCTTACACTTAGGAATGGCATCATTTTCGGCAGAAACAAACAAAAAGTTATTCATGATCACTAGATTGTTGCCAAGGGGATGGCGTTAGCACAATAAGCTAAACATAAGTAGGGTTTTTAATCTTCTGCGCCTATGATATAGATCAGGTTAGTGATATCTTATAAATCTTGTATCACTAGCCTACTTTAAAAGCACTCTCTTTCGGGTAATAGGCTACATCTCCCAACTCCTCTTCTATTCTAAGCAATTGATTGTACTTGGCCATGCGATCACTTCTAGAGGCTGAACCGGTTTTTATTTGGCCGGTATTAAGTGCAACTGCCAAATCTGAAATCGTATTATCCTCTGTTTCACCCGAGCGATGAGACATTACAGAGGTATATCCGGCATTCTTGGCCATATTGACTGCGGCAATGGTTTCGGTTAAAGTACCAATTTGATTTACTTTGATAAGAATAGAATTGGCAATCCCGTTTTTTATCCCTTTTGAGAGTCGCTCTACGTTGGTTACAAACAAGTCGTCCCCTACCAACTGAACTTTATCACCCACCTTATCTGTAAGTGCCTTCCATCCGTCCCAATCGTTCTCATCCATCCCATCTTCTATAGAAATAATTGGGTATTTAGCACAAAGGTCTGCAAGGTACTGTGCCTGTTCTTCTGAATTTCTTACAGCACCCTTATCCCCTTCGAACTTGGTATAGTCATATTTGCCATCGCTATAAAATTCTGCCGCAGCACAGTCCAGGGCAATCATTACATCATCTCCTAAAGAATATCCGGCTTTTTCAACCGCCTTGGCTATGGTATCCAGGGCATCTTCTGTACCTTCCAGCGTTGGGGCAAATCCTCCCTCGTCTCCAACGGCCGTGCTAAGACCTCTGTCGTGCAATACCTTTTTTAAATTGTGAAATATTTCGGTTCCCATTTGCATGGCATGGCTAAAATTATTGGCTTTAACCGGCATGACCATAAACTCCTGAAAGGCGATGGGCGCATCGGAATGAGAACCTCCGTTGATAATATTCATCATAGGTACGGGCAATGTATTGGCCGAAACCCCACCCACATATCTGAATAAGGAAATTCCCAACTCGTTGGCCGCAGCTTTGGCAACTGCCAGGGAAACCCCTAGAATAGCGTTTGCTCCCAACTTGGATTTATTTGGAGTACCATCAAGATCTATCATCAGCTGATCTATTTGGTTTTGCTCAAAAACAATCATGCCTCTTATCTCTTCTGCTATAGTGGTGTTCACATTTTCCACCGCCTTCATAACTCCTTTCCCCATAAAAGAATCTCCTCCATCGCGAAGTTCCACCGCCTCATGTTCTCCTGTAGAAGCTCCAGAGGGTACAGCTGCTCTTCCCATAACGCCGTTTTCAGTGATTACATCAACTTCAACGGTAGGATTTCCTCTGGAATCTAAAATTTGTCTGGCATGTACATCTATGATTATACTCATATTCTTTAGTTTGATTGAAGGCGATTTTTATAGCGCCTTAAGTGTTGATTTATCTAATTATAGTGGGCCTCTGCTCACAGCAGCAAAGATACGAAAGCATGCTTTTTTTAAGTCGTTTTTAGCGGCAAACAGAAGGAAAATAACAATTCCTTAAACAACTGCTGATTTGCTAACATTTGAGCGGATCAAATCAAAGAATTGATCAAAGAGGTAATCTGCGTCATGAGGGCCCGGACTAGCTTCAGGGTGATATTGTACAGAGAATACCTTTTTATCTTTCATTCGCATTCCGGCAACCGTCTTATCATTTAAATGAACATGTGTAATTACCAAATCCTCATTTGCCTCTGTTTCTTCCCTGTTAATGGCAAAACCGTGGTTTTGGGAGGTGATTTCGCCTTTCCCGGTTTCCAGGTTTAGAACGGGATGATTAATTCCCCTATGACCGTTGTGCATTTTATAAGTAGAGACCCCATTTGCCAGCGCTATGACCTGATGTCCCAGACAAATCCCGAATAGGGGTTTGTCCTCAACTATAATTTTTGCAGCTGTACCAATAGCATCATGCAAAGGTTCCGGGTCTCCGGGACCATTTGAAATAAAGTATCCATCAGGTTCCCAAGATTTCATTTCCTCAAAGGTGGTGTTGTAAGGGAATACTTTAATATAAGCATCCCTCTTGGCCAGGTTACGCAATATGTTCCTCTTAATTCCAATATCTAAAGCTGCTATTTTATAGGTAGCATCTTCGTTTCCATAAAAATAAGGTTCTGAAGTAGACACCTTAGAGGCCAATTCCAAACCTTCCATACTAGGCACTTTGGCCAACGCCTCTTT
>JBFOMC010000390.1:0-4654 GCA_040830565.1 Flavobacteriaceae bacterium | reverse complement strand
AAATAGTCCCCATTCTTCCATTTCCTTACGCTTAGCCTATCATTTAACGTTTCCTTATCAATATATAGTATGGTATCGGAAGTCTCCGTAATGACTTCAACCTCGGTCTGCCTAAGATTAAGGGGTAAGACATCATCAGAATCCAAAAAATATTCCTTTCTATCCTGTTCCTTATCTGATAGCTCCTGGAGCAGGATAACCTCCCTGCTTTTGATCAGTCTGTGCGTACCAGATCTTACTTCTTTCCCGCTCATGGCGGTAAGGAGGTCGTGCACATTGTCCCATTCTCCAAATCCATACTCTTTGAAAAGTAAATAAAGATAGGGTTTTAGAGGCTTAAGCTTCATCAGCTCGGACACCTCAAGGGCATAATGGCCCTTTTTCTCTACAAACAATTTATCTTTTATGGCCACTATATGGGCATCAAGAACCTCCGTTGTTCCTGCTAGGAATTTCTGGGTTTTGCGAAAATTCTTCTCGAAAGTCGGGTGCAATTCCTTTAGTTTGGGGACGAGCTCGTGCCTGATCTTGTTCCTGAGATATTTGGTATCTGCATTGCTGGCATCCTCTCGCCATGTAATTTGTGCCTGTTTAGCATAAGACAGGATCTCTTCTCTCGAAAACGGCAGCAAGGGCCTGCCAATAGTCTCAGTTTTCTCAGGGATACCACTAAGTCCGTCTATTCCCGTACCCCTTGAAAGGTTTATCAAAAAAGTCTCCAGATTATCATCTGCATGATGCGCGGTTATCAAATAATTATAGTGAGTTGTCTGCATCAATTCTTTAAACCACCGGTACCGGAGCGTTCTGGCTGCCATTTGAACTGAAACTTTATTATTTTCTACATAACTATTTGTTTCAAAGTCTTTTACAAAAAATTCAACATTTAAATTCTTTGCTAGGCCCGCCACAAAGGCGGCGTCTTCATCGCTTGCCTCTGCCCTAAGTTTAAAATTGCAGTGCGCAAGAGCAAACTCCAGCTTAGATGCAGAGCATAAATGAGCCAGAACCACGCTATCTACTCCCCCACTACAGGCAAGTAAAAATGGTCGCTTTAGGAGCATGGGAAAAGTATCACTGATATGTTGTTTAAAGCTTGAAAGCACTGGCCAAAAATACTTAAAGTTGTTGCCGCAACCAATTTAGGATTAGTTTGAAGAACCCCTCACGACAGCTATCATTATGCAATTCGTGATAAGCTCCCGGGAATAATTCAAGTAGGGTGTTTTCCGAATTTTGATGGAACTCCTGAGTTCCCTGGGGATCTATGATAGGATCTGCAGTACCATGCACCAATAAAGTAGGAGCCTCCAGTTTATTGGCATTCGCTATTGCCCAGCTCCCTGCCTCCATTATTGGCAAGCTGAACATTGGGCTAACCTTATCGTGTACCAGCGGATCTTTGATATATTTTTCTACTTCTTCGGCATCTCTGGATATACCACTGGGATCAAGACCAGATGGCAGTGTAAAGGATGGGGCTATTTTTAACATCAATTTGCCCAGACCCATTTTCCAGGCCGGGGGTTCAAAGGCTAATCTCAAATAAGGACTTGTAGCGATTATGCCCTTAATTTTGGTCTGACGGCGCAGGGCATAGTTTAAAACCAGGTTTCCACCCAGGCTATGGCCGTAGAGGATCAAGGGTTGATGAGGATACAGCTCTGTGGCCTTGGCTATCACTATTTCTAAAAGATCTAATAATGCCTCATAACTGGGGCAATGCCCACGTTTACCTCCAGAAATACCATGACCAAAATTGTCATATAGTAGTACAGCGCAGCCAGACGCTACTAAGTTCGGCACTACCCTTTCCTTATACCGACCCAGATGCTCTCCAAAGCCGTGCACCAACACTACAACAGCCTTTACCTCAGCGGGTTGGGCATAGCCCCCCGAAATTGGTGTGTTGTGAGCCTTTATAGTAAATGGCGTATACTCCATAAGTCAAATTTAGGGATTTAAGTCTCCAGAACCTCCCGCATTGCCCGGGCCTTCAACAGGCACTCCTCGTATTCCTTTTCTGCTGAGGCCTGTGCCGTAATTGCACTTCCTACGGAGTAGGATACAAATTTCTTCGCTTCGTTATAAAGAATACTTCTAATGACAACATTGAAATCGAAATCATCATCAGGCGTGAAATAGCCGACAGCCCCACTATATAACCCCCGCTTTGTGGCTTCCAATTCCTCGATGATCTTCATAGCCGACACTTTGGGCGCACCTGTCATACTACCCATGGGAAAGGTATCTCTAATAATTTCTATTGGATTCCTGGAATCGGCTACCTCAGTGCTAACGGTAGAGATCATCTGGTGTACTTGTTTAAAAGAATATACCTCGCAAAGTTCCTCAACCTTTACACTTCCTTTAAGAGCACTTTTGGAAAGATCATTCCTTACAAGATCTACGATCATGATGTTTTCAGCCCGCTCCTTCTCATCCTTTTGCAGAGCCCGTTTAAGTTCCATGTCTTCCGATGAATTAGACGAGCGTCTTGCTGTGCCCTTTATGGGCTGAGAAATCACCTTAGTACCTTGTTTTTTAAGGTACCGTTCCGGACTCGCAGATAGTAAATACTTCTCATTTATTTTTAAGAATGCCGCAAAGGGTGGTCTGGATATTTCATTTAACCGTTTATAGATCCTAAGGGCATCAATACTGGTATTTTCCGCATAAAACTCCTGACAAAAATTGGCTTCGTAAATATCTCCTCTATGAATATGTTCTAACATCCGTTGAACCTGTCTGAAATAGGCATCTTTAAAAATGCGCAGTTTTATTTTTACCGGATGATGTTCGGTCTTTCTCTCTTCGTGAATATTTAAGGAAGTGATCTCCTCAAAATCTCGTACGATCTCCTCCGCGACTATGTTTAAATAATGAAAGTCTACCTGCTTCCCCCTTATTAAAATAACCTTCTTAGGTTGAAAGAAAAAAAGATCCGGAAATTCTAACCCATCGACGTTATTAGAGCGAAGAGATTCAATATCGTTCTTGAGGTCATATGACAAATACCCAAAGAGCCAGTCTTTAGTACTGGATTGGTATTCCTTTAGATTTTCAAAGGCATCTTGGAAGTCTGTTTTGATCGTTGTAAGCGCATCAACCGCCAGAACAGCATCAAAACTATGGTATCTTGATACATGCTCATTGCTGTCTAACCAGCTCAGTTCATTATATTTTAAGGACCAATTAAGCAGCTGGTGCTTAAAAGTATGTAAATCTCCAATCTGGAAGGAGGTCTTTTTACGCAACACGGCTACATTTTGGACAAGAATTCTGACAGCGCATTTTGATGTGCCGCTTTGAGCTCCTCATCTTTAATCCCATCTTCTTTATCAAAATTTGCGTGAAATGAGGGAAGAGAAAAGGTGCTGACTATTTCTGCTCCAAATCTAGGTAGCGCATTTTGGGCGTACTCCAGCGCCCCTAAAGCTCCTCTGCCACCGGGAGAACAAGACATCAATAGTACCTTTTTATCTTCCAGGAATTTGCGTTCCAGGCGGGAAAGCCAATCCAATAGGTTTTTAAAGTATGCCGAGGGCCCGCCATTATGTTCGTTCACAGATATGATGAGGCCGTCTACCTCTTTGATGTAGTCTTTAAATTCCGCAAGAGAATTTGAAAATCCTTTCTCCTTCTCTAAATCCTCACTATACATTGGAAAGGGGTAATTGATCATATTCAAAAATTGTACGTCGTGCTCTTTAATCATGCCCCCGGTATGCCGTACCAGCTTGTAATTAATTGAGTTGGAGGAGTTACTCCCTGCAAATGCCAATATACCAGCCATAATCTCGTTTAATAGGTTTGAAGAGCGAAAATACCGCAAATACCATTTAATTGCGAGCATTTTAGCTAATTTTGCGTTGTTGACATCCAAAGATACTGTCTAAGAAGTATATAGAAGGTGCGAACTTAGAAGTACGAAGCTGGAAAGTAATATTGTTTTGGAAAAAAAAGCTGCTAGGTTATATTTTATAGATGCCATGCGTGCATGGGCAATACTCATGATGCTTCAGGGGCATTTTATAGATGGTCTCTTAGATACAATTTTTAGAGATCCCAACAATATGGTTTTTGGGACATGGAAGTATTTTAGAGGGATAACTGCCCCGGTATTTTTTACTGTATCCGGTTTTATCTTTACCTATCTCTTAATCCGGGTGCCTCAAACCGGCTTGGAAAACCCGAGGATCAAGAAAGGAATTAGAAGAGGACTACAGCTTCTTCTTATCGGCTACTTATTAAGGCTCAACCTATTTGGATTGTTCAAGGGAGTGCTCTACAATTCCTTTTTCCTGGTAGATGTACTCCATTGCATAGGGTTATCTATTTTGGGGATCATAGGGGTTTACCTGCTCACCCATAATGGTAAAAAATTCCTTTTCCCATTATCTCTACTAACCATATCAGTGCTCATATTTCTTTTTGAGCCCATATATAAAACCTGGGATCTGAGTTTTATGCCAGCCGCTTTGGCTAATTATTTTTCCAGGGCCAATGGCTCAGTGTTCACGATTTTTCCCTGGATCGGTTATGCCGCATTTGGAGGATTTCTTTCGGTATTGTTTACAAGATTTAAGCACAACACAAATCTATATAAGCTGGCTATTCCCATCGCTACCTTAAGTGGTTTAGCACTGATTTT
>JBFOMC010000389.1:0-2341 GCA_040830565.1 Flavobacteriaceae bacterium | reverse complement strand
TCTCTCCATGGTATCTCACGAATTTAAAACGCCATTAAGCAGCATTTTAACTTCTATAACTTTATTATCAAAATATACTCAAACAGATCAGCAGGAGAAAAGGGTAAAACACATTAATACCATTAAAAATAAGGTAAAGCATCTAGACAGCATTCTTAACGATTTTCTTTCGGTAGAACGTTTAGACTCCGGAAAGGTGAACTATAAAATAGAATCTCTTCCTTTAAGCAAGATCATCAACCAGGTGGTTTATGATGCCAATATGTTGCTCAAAGTCGGGCAAAAAATAGAATATCCGGATGATATAGACGATCTGATCATCGATTTTGATGAAAAGATATTGGAATTGGCGCTGTCAAATTTAATTCATAATGCAATCAAATACTCCCCCGAAAACACGATCATCGCTTTAGAAGTTTTCAAAGAAAATGATGCTACGGTATTGCAAATAACAGATCAAGGTATGGGAATATCTGACGAAGAACAGAAACATATTTTTGATCGTTATTTTAGAGCAGAAAATGCCCTGACAACTCAGGGAACAGGCATAGGCCTGAATATCGCCAAACAGCATCTTGAAAATCTGGGAGCCTCTATTGAATTTAGCAGCAAACTTAATAAGGGTTCAAAATTTAGGGTAAGAATCCCCAAACAATGCGTTAAAGTATAGGACATGAAGACCATTTTACTTATTGAAGATGATAGGGTTTTACGTGAGAATACGGAAGAACTACTAGAATTATCCGGCTATGCCGTGATTACTGCTCCCGATGGCAAGGTTGGGATAAGTATGGCCGTAGAAAAGATCCCAGATATTATCGTATGCGACATTATGATGCCGGAGATTGACGGCTATGGAGTTTTAGAAAAACTTTCCTCCGAAGAGGCTACCAAGCACATTCCATTTATCTTCCTTTCTGCCAAAACGGAGCACAAGGAAATTAGAAAGGGTATGGATCTGGGAGCGGACGATTATTTAACCAAACCCTTTGAGGAGGATGATCTTATTAGTGCCATTGAAAGTCGGTTAGCAAAGTCCGAATTGTTGGCAAGGATGTTGGATAAGGGAAAAATAAAGAAGTTTGTATCTGATGATGAGATGCGGACCTTAAATGAGTTGAAGAATTTTTTTGACGACAACGGGGAAATTGAAGACTATGAGCAAGGCAGTAGCATATACGATGCGGGTACACATTCGCACAAAATATATTTAATCCTTAAAGGCGTAGTGAAGTGCCATAGGCTAGATGAAGATGGCAAGGAATTGATTACGTCTTTATACCGGCCCGATGATTTTTTGGGCTTTACTTCCTTCTTAAATAATGTCACACACAAAGAATCAGCTACCGCCCTGGAGGAAGTTACCCTGGCCGGCATTTCTAAACAAAAACTGAAGAAAATACTGGAGAGCAATCATACCGTTTCCCTGGAATTAATGGAACTTCTAACGGAAAACATCACCGAAATAAAGGCGCAATTGTTACAAATGGCCTATGCCTCGGTTCGAAAGAAAACAGCACAGACTTTGCTGCAATTTGCTTCAATAATGAACAGGAACACCGAGGAACCCATTAGGATCTCCAGAAATGACCTCGCAAGTGTGGCAGGTATTGCTACTGAAAGTTTAATAAGAACACTTTCTGGTTTTAAAAAGGAAGGACTAATAGACATAGAAGGTAGGAATATTAAGATAAAGGAATTAAAAGCGCTTCAGTACGTACACTAAAATTCGCCGTAAGACCCAAAAAAAGGGCATTCTATGATAAAAATCATGTTGTAATGCGATGCACGCTCTTATTTTTACCCGGTAGGTAGCAGCGCATGAAGAATATTTTAATCCCGACCGACTTTTCGCAAAACGCCTGGAACGCTTTAGAATATGCGGCCAAGTTATTTAAAGATGTACCCTGCACTTTCCACATCCTGCACATTGGTGACCTGAAAGATTCTGATATCAAGGGGAATTTTTTGGTTATGCCCCTAAAGCAGGTTGAGGTAAAGATCAAGCAGGAGTTAGACCATCTATTTGAACGCATAAAACAACTACCAGAGAATAGAAATCATCATTTTATCGCCTTACAGGAGTATGGAAATATTTTAAATACTGTAAGGAAAAAAGTTGAAGACAATAACATTGACCTTATTGTAATGGGTACAAAAGGGGCGAGCGGTGTTAAAAAAACCATCGTCGGCAGTAATACAGGCGATGTTATTACAAAAATACAGTGTAATGTTCTGGTAGTCCCTGAAAAAGCTCATTTTGTCTTACCCAAGCATATTGCATTCCCCACAGATTACAATATTTTTTATTCATATGCCATTCTGGAGTGTATTTCCGATA
>JBFOMC010000388.1:0-9380 GCA_040830565.1 Flavobacteriaceae bacterium | reverse complement strand
TTTTAAGGGAGAGCCAAAAGGAGGTTATATTCGATCCGTTACACCTAACCCGGCACTTGTTACCGTAGCCCAGCATCATTCACTCATAGAACTTCCTGATGACAATTATAAAAAACGGATCTTTGATCCTCGGTGTGGATCGTATCCTTTTAGCTACTATGATTATGCCACCCCGGTGGAGGAGCCTATTCTAAAACGATATGTTACCAGACACCGACTTGCCAAGAAAAATCCCAAGGAAACAGTAAGCGAGGCCGTAAAACCTATCATTTACTATCTAGATAATGGCACCCCGGAGCCAGTCAGATCTGCACTTTTAGACGGAGGGCGCTGGTGGAACCAGGCCTTTGAAGCAATTGGGTACAAAGACGCTTTTCAGTTAAAGATACTTCCCAATGACGCGGACCCTCTTGATGTACGGTACAATGTGATTCAGTGGGTGCACAGATCTACGAGGGGCTGGAGCTATGGCAGCAGCATCACTGACCCTAGGACGGGAGAAATCATTAAGGGACATGTAAGCCTTGGGAGCCTGAGAATCAGACAAGATTTTCTCATTGCCCAGGCCCTTATGAATAAGCCCTTTGCTGAAAGAGACGATAATCACGATGCCATGTTGAAAATGGCCCTTGCCAGGATTAGACAACTTTCGGCACATGAAATAGGACATACCCTTGGGTTTGCTCATAATTTTGCTGCAAGCACCAACGACAGGGCTTCTGTGATGGACTATCCTCATCCAAAATTCTCTGTACAGAATGGGGAAATAGACTTTTCGGATGCCTATGATACGGAAATCGGGGAATGGGACAAAGTAACTGTTGCCTACTCCTATACAGATATTCCCGAGGGTGAAGACGAGAGAGCAGTGCTCAATGCCATTTTAAGTAATGCCAGTAAAGCGGGCCTGAGGTATATTTCAGATCAGGACGCCAGGCCTATGGGTGGAGCCCACGCCTTAGCCCATTTATGGGATAATGGCCAAAGCGCCAGTGAGGAATTAGATCAGGTTTTGGAAATAAGAAAAGCTGCTATTGGTAATTTTTCTATTGATAATATTAGAACTAATGAGCCCAATGCCGTCTTAGAAGATGTTTTTGCACCGCTATACTTTTTTCATCGGTATCAAACCGAAGCAGTTTCAAAGATCATTGGGGGCCTCAACTACAACTATACTGTAAAGGGTGATGGGCAGATCACGGTAGAACAGGTGGATAAAGAGATACAGGAAAAGGCCTTGACAAGCATTTTGAGAACGCTAGATGCCAAGGAGGTTGCAATACCAAAGGAAAAACTGACCCTTTTCCCACCACGGGCTATAGGCTATGGAAAGAGTAGAGAGTCTTTTAACGGAAAAACCGGAGTGGCCTTTGATGCGCTTTCGGCTACTGAAACCGCAGCCGACATGACCCTAGGGCTTTTACTTCATCCGGAGAGGGCCTCGAGGTTGGTACAACAGAAAAGTTTAGATCAAAAGAATCTTGGCCTGGAAGAGCTGTTAGATAAAGTGGTAAAAGGGACTTTTGACAAGAAACACACAGATCCCTATCTCACAGAAGTACAACGAAATATTAATTTCAGAGTACTGTATCATTTAATGAATCTTGCTGCGCACGAAGGGGTTCACCCCCAGGTGAATGCCCTGGCCAACAGTCGGATTCAGAAATTGGCTATGAAGACGCTATCTTTGCTGAATGATCCATATATGGCCGAAGTTGGGAGAAGAATCTCGAATTTTCACAAGTTTCCAGACCAGTTTAAAGTAATTCCTGCACCAAAAATTCCAGACGGTTCGCCCATAGGGATGGCTTGTATGCAATAAGCAATAAGCAATAAGTAATAAACAATAAGCAATAAACAATAAGCAATTAACAATTATCAGTAAACAAAAATTTATAAAGATTTCTGGTGAAGATTAATCTTATTAGCGATACAGTAACTAAACCTACCCCGGGCATGCTTGATGCTATGATGTCTGCAGAGGTAGGTGATGATGTTTTCAAACAGGATCCTTCTGTCAACGCGCTTGAAAAGAAGGCTGCTGAAATGTTTGGAAAAGAAGCGGCCCTCTATTTTCCGAGTGGAACTATGACCAACCAAACCGCAATTAAATTGCATACGGATCCGGGGGATCAGTTAATTTGCGATAAATATGCCCATGTTTACAACTATGAGGGAGGAGGAGTTAGTTTTAACAGTGGGGTATCCTGTAAGCTTGTAGATGGCGACAGAGGAATGATGACCGCCGAACAAGTAGAAGCAGCAATCAATCCGCCTGATTTCTATCACAGTCCGCTTACACGCCTTGTATGCATAGAAAATACCACTAACAAGGGTGGAGGGGCTTGTTGGGACTTTGGGGAGCTAGAGCGCATCAAATCGGTTTGCGAAACACACGGTTTAGCGTATCATTTGGATGGCGCCAGACTTTGGAATGCTTTGGTCAACCAACAACAGACCGCCCGGGACTACGGCGCACTGTTTGATACCATAAGTGTTTGCCTTAGCAAAGGTTTAGGTTGTCCTGTAGGGTCGTTATTGCTTGGAGATAAAGATACTATTGATAAAGCCATACGCATACGCAAAATTTTGGGAGGGGGAATGAGACAGGCCGGGTATTTGGCCGCAGCGGGCAGCTATGCCCTTGACCACCATATAGAACGACTGAAAGATGACCATGAAAAGGCTAGGGAAATAGGAGAAGTCCTGGAAGACTTAGACCTGGTAAAAAAAGTAGAGCCCATAGAAACCAATATCATTATTTTTGAAGTAGATGAGGATAGAATTACGGGAGAAGGTTTTGTGCAACAATTATTGGAGCGGGATATACACATCATTGGAATGGGGCAGGGAAAGCTGAGAATGGTCACTCATCTGGATTACACGGACCAAATGCACAGCGCTTTATTAAACATTTTAGAGGAACTACGATCTTGAGTTACCAGAAATATGGGCAATTCTCCGCTTTAAATTCTTAATTCCATTTTCCATTCCGGCTTCAGAACTATAACGCAAACTACTGCCAATTACCTTCCCGTCAAGATCCTTTAACTTGAATAGAAATTTTCCATCATGATCTGTTCTTCTTTCAAAAACTGTTTGACGCTCCAAAAGAGGATTCAAATTTTCGACGGTTTTCTGTGCTTCGGCTTTAGTTTCAAAATAAATACTATTGAGTAGGGTATTCCCGTCGCTTGTAGTTAATTTAAATTGATAGGTATTATCTGTCCCCTTTTTAATCTCTATCATCCCCGATTCTTTTTTTAAAAATACCATAAAATCTTCAAAAATACCAGGGGTTTTAGGCGTAGTGCATAAATGATCTGTTAACTCCCTACTTGTTTGCTGAAAGGAATTTTAGATAACTTTCAACGTCGCCATCCATGGAATAGCCAGACAATTCATCCAAAACATTTTCATCTTCGTCAAGTACTTTGATCAAAGGAAAAACTCCTTTCTTGTTGAGTTTGGGAAGTAGTTGTTTGTTGTGGGCCATTTGGCGCTCGGAAAGCAGTTCCTTATTTACCGGAATATCAATGTAAAGCAATACATAATCCTTAGCTAAGTCTTGAAAATCGGAAGTTTCAAAAAGGTCTTCTTTTAATTTCTTGCAGGGGGCACACCAATCACTTCCCGTGAAGTAGACTAAGACATTTTTGTGCAGTTTTTTAGAGGAATCCAGAGCTTCGGAATAATTCACATACC
This sequence comes from Flavobacteriaceae bacterium, assembly GCA_040830565.1. GTDB lineage: Bacteria > Bacteroidota > Bacteroidia > Flavobacteriales > Flavobacteriaceae > JAFMPW01. The sequence goes on along the minus strand of JBFOMC010000388.1, from coordinate 5,675 downwards.
AGCTTAGGCCGGCATGTTCGGTGGTATTTTCCTGCGCCTGCAAAATGAACGGAAAAAAGAGTAATACCAGGTATTTCATGTAGTATCTTTACAAAGTTCCAATGCCTTCTAAGGATGTTTTTTATTTGAAAAGTCCATCCATGCCCGGGATGTTCGGCATTCCCTCCTTGGCAACCGCCGCCAGCTCTGCCTCATGAATCTCGGTGGCCTTCGTTATGGCTTTATTTATGGTTAGAATGATATAATCCTCCAATTGCTCCTTGTCCTTCATCAAACTGTCGTCTATCCGGACAGATTTAAGTTCTCTGTTCGCTGTAATAGTTACGCCAAGAAGATTATCCCCGGAAGTCTCTTCCAGAGTAACTGTATTTAATCTTTCTTTAGTCTGTTTTACCTTTTCCTGGGTTTCTTTTAACTTACCCATCATTCCCATAAGATCTCCAAACATAATTTTTATTTTAAGGTTAGGTAGTCAAAATTACTAAATTGAATGCTTAAAAGAAGAATTTCAGACGTCATTTGGAAAAAGGAAGCTCCTTATCCTATTTAGTCTTATTTTTGCCGTTTCTTGTCAAAATCAAAAAGCCGAAATGAAGGAAGTTCTGGCTCCTGTTGCCAAAAAAACCCCTAAACACTTAGAATTACACGATGATCTTAGAATCGATAACTACTATTGGTTAAATGATAGGGAGGATCAGGAGGTTATTAGTTATCTGGAGCAGGAGAATGCTTATTATCAAAAATTGACCGCTGATACCAAGGATTTTCAGGAGATGTTGTTCGAAGAAATGAAGTCTAGAATAAAGCAGGATGACGCTTCGGTACCTTATAAAAAGAATGGCTATTGGTATATTACCCGTTATGAAAATGGCAAAGAGTACCCGGTCTATTCAAGAAAGCCAGGGGTTTTGGAAGCAGAGGAGGTGGAAATGTTCAACTGCAATGAAATGGCCAAAGGACATGAATATTTCAATCTTGGGGGAATTTCGGTGAGTCCTGATAATAAGCTGGCGGCTTTTGGTGTGGATACGATTTCTAGAAGAAAATACACCCTTCAAATAAAAGATCTCGAGACGGGTAAGATCTTAACTGACAGGATCGAAGACACTACTGGTGGCTCTGTATGGGCCAGTGATAACAAGACTTTGTTTTATACAAAGAAGGACCCGGAAACACTTCGTTCAAACAAGATATATAAGCATGTCTTAGGGACTCCTACATCTTCAGACGAACTGGTTTTTCATGAAGAAGATGAGACCTTCAGCACTTTCGTCTACAAGACCAAATCAAAAAAGTATATTGTGATAGGTTCTTATAGTACGCTAACAAGTGAATACCAAATCTTGGAAGCAAACAATCCTGAAGGACAGTTTAGGATGTTTTCACCACGAACCAGGGGCCTGGAATACAATATATATCATTATGAGAAGCACTTTTATGTGCTAACCAACAAGGATAAGGCCTTGAATTTTAAGCTCATGAGAACTGGGGAGGAAGAGACCCATAGTCATAACTGGAAAGAGTTTATTGAACATAGAAAGGATGTTTTATTGGAGGACGTAGATATTTTTAAGGAATACTATGTGCTTTCAGAGCGCGAAAATGGCCTTAATAAGCTAAGAATAGTTCGATGGGATGGTTTAGATGCCTATTATTTGCCTTTTGAAAATGAGACCTATACGGCTCATGTTGGTACAAATCCTGATTTTGACACCGATATACTTAGATACGCTTATAATTCGCTGACAACACCAAGTTCCGTAATCGACTTCAACATGAGTACTAAGGCAAAAGAGGTCAAAAAAGAACAGGAAGTACTTGGAGGAAAGTTCAAAAAGGAAAACTACAAATCGGAAAGATTATGGGCTACCACCCGAGATGGGACCAAAGTACCCATTTCACTGGTGTACCATAAGGATACACAGCTGAGCAGTACTACGCCTTTATTGCAATATGCATACGGGTCTTATGGAGCTACGGTTGATCCGTACTTTTCTACAGTAAGGTTGAGTCTTTTAGATAGGGGCTTTGTCTATTCATTGGCTCACGTAAGAGGAGGGCAATACCTTGGGAGGTCATGGTATGAAGATGGAAAGCTATTGAAGAAAAAGAATACGTTTACAGATTTTGTGGATTGTTCAAAGTTTTTGATTGCCAAAAAATACACCAGCTCAGAACATCTTTATGCTATGGGAGGATCTGCCGGGGGCCTGCTAATGGGAGCCGTGGTTAACATGGCCCCAGAGCTCTATAAAGGGGTAATTGCCGCAGTTCCTTTTGTAGATGTCATTACCACAATGTTGGACGAATCTATTCCTCTTACCACGGGGGAATACGATGAATGGGGAAATCCTAATGAAAAAAAGTATTATGAATACATGAAATCCTACTCTCCCTACGATCAGGTTAGTAATCAAAACTATCCTAATATGCTGGTTACTACAGGGTTACATGATTCTCAGGTGCAGTACTGGGAACCGGCAAAATGGGTGGCTAAACTAAGAGATCATAAAACAGGTCATAATCTATTGTTTTTACACACCAATATGGATGCAGGGCATGGTGGGGCTTCCGGAAGGTTTGAGGCTTTAAGGGAAGTGAGCAGGGAATACACTTTTTTGCTCCATTTGGCGAGTAAAATTCCATAATTCAAAAAAAATAGTAATTTTGCCGTTAGAATATGGGTGATGTATAAAGAACCCATTGCCTAACCATGCTTTATGGAACCTAAGATAAATGCTTACGACAGTATCCTAGACCTTATAGGGAATACTCCATTAATCAGGCTAAATAAGATTACCGCATCAATGACTGGCAATTTCTATGCAAAGGTTGAGGCGTTTAATCCAGGACATTCCTCTAAGGATAGGATCGCAGCTCATATTATAGAAGCTGCGGAAAGAAAAGGTATTCTTACAGAAGGAAGTACGATAATAGAAACTACCTCGGGGAATACGGGTTTTAGCATTGCTATGGTTAGCATTGTTAAGGGATACGACTGTGTCCTGGCGGTGAGTTCAAAATCTTCTAAGGATAAGATAGATATGCTAAGGTCTATGGGGGCTAAGGTATATGTATGTCCCGCTCATGTAAGTGCAGATGATCCAAGATCTTATTATCAGGTGGCCAAAAGGCTTCATGAAGAAACCAAGGGATCTATCTACATTAATCAATATTTCAACGAATTGAATATTGAAGCGCATTACAAGTCTACCGGTCCGGAGATTTGGAAGCAAACCAATGGAAATATTACACATCTTATTGCCTGCAGTGGCACAGGGGGTACTATTTCCGGAACTTCGAGGTTTCTAAAAGAACAAAATCCCGATATCAGGATTATTGGAGTAGATGCACACGGATCTGTTCTTAAAAAATACCACGAAACCAGAGAGTTTGACACCAATGAGATTTACCCATATCGTATAGAGGGTCTTGGCAAGAATCTTATTCCAGACGCCACAGATTTTGATGCAATTGACGAGTTTATAAAGGTTACCGATGAGGAAAGTGCTCATACGGCCAGGGAAATTTCACAAACCGAGGGTTTATTCGTTGGATACACCAGTGGTGCGGCTATGCAAGCCATAAAACAACTCGACAAGAAGGGCGAGTTTACGAAAGATAGTAATGTTGTAGTAATATTTCCTGATCACGGTTCCAGGTATATGAGTAAAATCTATAATGATCAGTGGATGAATGACCAGGGCTTCTTTGATAGCAAGCGTGTTGTGGAGGAAAAAGAAATACAAATTGTAAAGTAAAAACATATTATTTTGGTGAGAAGGCATGACTCTCAGGCGTCATGCCTTTTTTATTGCAGTCAAAATAATTTATGAATCGTGGACAAAAATCCATAATTTTGCGGCATCTCGAAATTTTCCGGGATTGACCAAAACCGGCATATTCTTGTCATTATTGGCAGGGATTCCAAACTAAACTAAATGAGAGACTTATTTGCGAGGATTATTGAAAACAAAGGCCCGTTGGGAAAGTGGGCTTCACAGGCAGAGGGATATTTTGTTTTTCCAAAATTAGATGGACCCATTTCTAATCGAATGAAGTTCCAGGGGAAGGAAGTCATTACCTGGAGTATAAACGATTACCTTGGCCTGGCAAATTTACCAGAAATTAAGAAAGTAGACGGAGATGCTGCCGCTGAGCATGGCGCTGCTTATCCAATGGGTGCGAGAATGATGAGTGGGCATACAAAATACCACGAACAACTCGAATCTGAACTTGCTACTTTTGTTCACAAGGAAGCTGCCTATCTACTTAATTTTGGATATCAGGGGATGGTTTCTGCTATAGATGCCCTGGTCTCTAAAGACGATATTATCGTATATGATGTAGACTCCCACGCTTGTATTATTGATGGGGTAAGATTGCATATGGGGAAACGTTTTACCTTTAAACATAACGATATTGACAGTCTTGAAAAGAATCTTGAAAGAGCCTCAAAAATGGCAGACCAAACCGGTGGAGGGATTTTGGTAATCTCTGAAGGGGTTTTCGGGATGCGTGGAGAGCAAGGAAAGTTAAAGGAGATTGTTGCCCTTAAGAAGAAATACAATTTCAGATTGTTTGTGGATGACGCTCATGGATTTGGAACTTTAGGTAAGAGCGGAGCAGGAGCAGGAGAGGAGCAGGGAGTACAAGATGATATTGATGTGTACTTCGCGACCTTTGCAAAATCCATGGCCGGAATAGGTGCTTTCTTAGCTGCAGACCAGGAAATTATTGATTATTTAAAATACAATCTACGGTCTCAAATGTTTGCGAAGTCATTGCCAATGGTATATGTAAAAGGCGCTCTTAAGCGGTTGGATATGTTAAGGACAATGCCCCAATTAAAAGAAAAGCTTTGGGAGAATGTAAATGCTTTGCAGAACGGACTTAAAGAAAGAGGCTTTGATATCGGCACAACGAGCAGTTGTGTGACCCCTGTTTACCTTAACGGAAGCATTCCTGAAGCCATGGCACTCGTAAAAGATCTTAGGGAAAACTATGGAATATTTTGCTCCATAGTGGTCTATCCTGTTATTCCCAAGGGTCTTATTCTGCTAAGAATGATTCCGACTGCTACCCATACTATGGAAGACATAGCTGAAACCTTAGATGCCTTTTCTGCCATCCGTGAACGTCTCGAAAACGGCACTTATAAAAGGCTTTCTGCGGCTGTTGCTGCTGCCATGGGGGAGTAGTTCAGTGATCAGTAATAAGTAAACAGCAATCAGCAACTGAAAGGGGGCTATAAATTCTTGCAGCTAAGATTTGGCGACCAACTTCATTAGGTATTCTAACACGTATTGTCAAGCTGCGCATTACCGAGATACAATGTATTTGTAGCGAAGGTAGCGAGCGGAGCTTGTCGGAGCGTTGTTTACTCTAACAAATCAAATTGCCCAACAAACTCAAGCTCAAACGCAAGACCAAGCTCAAATTATTTTGAGTTAGTACTTGACTTAAACTTTTGAGCAACCCTAAGAATGAAGTAATAATTAAGAATGAGTAGTCAAAATAACCTGGTGCATTGAGCTTCGCGCTTGGCGTTCATGACCAATGTCTTTCTGAGCATTATCAATATACAACATATTTGATGGATATAGGAGGAGCCAGTAATTCCTTGAATTTTGAGTTTGAACCTGAACTTTTAACTGTGGGGTTCCTAACCCTTC
>JBFOMC010000387.1:0-4297 GCA_040830565.1 Flavobacteriaceae bacterium | reverse complement strand
CAATACGTTCCGTGATTTCCGGAGTTATTTCTCCATATCTTTTTTTGGCTCCTTCATAACTGATATGCCTTAAGTAGGCATTTTCCCCTCTTTTACCCCCATCTGCTTCATCTTCTTCGACTTTAAATTTGTCTGGGATTTGAAATTCCGGGAGGAGTACATCTCTGGCTAAGTCGAAGGGCACTATCTTATCTATAATTTCCTGAATGGTAAGTATAGATTCCGGGAGATCACTAAACAATTGTTTCATCTCCTCAGACGACTTAAAATAGTATTCCTGATTGGGCAAACCGTATCGGTAACCCCGACCTTTGCCAATAGGGGTGGCCTGTTTTTCGCCATCCTTAACGCAGAGCAAAATATCATGCGCATTGGCATCTTCCTTGGAACAATAATAGGTATTGTTTGTAGCTACGAGCTTAACCCCATGTTTTTTTGCCAGGGGAATAAGGGCTTGGTTAGCTCTGTCCTCATCTTCCTGCCCATGCCTCATTATTTCTACATAGAGGTCCTCTCCAAATACCGATTTCCACCAAAGTAGAGCTTCCTCGGCTTGTTTTTCACCTACGTTTAAGATCTTGGAAGGAACCTCCCCGTATAAGTTGCCGGTGAGTACAATAAGGTCTTCCTTGTATTTTTCTATGACCTTTTTATCTATTCTGGGCACATAATAAAATCCGTCCGTATAGGCTATGGATGACATTTTGGCCAGGTTGTGGTAGCCTTTTTTGCTTTTGGCCAAGAAGACCACCTGAAAGCCGTAATCTTTGACATTCTTATTGGCATGATCATCACAAACGAAAAATTCACAGCCAATAATGGGTTTAAGAGGTTTCTTTGGTTGGGGAGCTACTTCAGTTTCCTCTCCGGCAGTTTCTTGCTGAAGGCTTTTATTGTAGGCATTTATTTCCCTAACAAAATGAAAAGCCCCCATCATGTTGGCGTGATCCGTTATCGCCACAGCCGGCATATTGTCCTCTGCTGCAGAACTCACCAATTCCTTGATCTTGATGGTCGACTGTAAAACAGAAAACTGAGAGTGGTTGTGTAAATGTGCGAAAGGAGTGTGCTCAAGAGTGGCAAGGTTCGCATTGATATCTTCATGAGAAACTTCTAGCTGCTCAAGATTTTGTAGTTTTTCAGCTATTTTCTTTGAAGCCTCTTTTAAATTGATGTGGTCCAGGCCAATGAGTTGAATCTCACTGGGATTGACTTTTGCAAATGCTTCAAAGTAATCTGGTGCTACATCTAATTGCTCTAGAGTGTATTGTTTTCTTCTTACCAACTCAAAGAAACATCGGGTGGTGGCCTCCACATCGGCAGTGGCATTGTGAGCTTCGGCAAAAGGGACATTGAACAAATACTCGTGCAACTCCGTAAGCGTCGGAAGCTTAAACTTTCCCCCGCGTCCTCCAGGAATTTGACATAAGGAGGCGGTTTCTTCAGTACAGGTATCCAAAACAGGAAGCTCTTGTAAAGGATTTTCAACTTGTAGACGGTGGAACTCAGCCCCCATGATATTAATATCGAAGCCAACGTTTTGGCCCACGATAAACTTTGTATTGGACAGGGCTTCATTGAAGGCTTCCAAAACCTCAGACATAGGTCTTCCGCGCTCTTCAGCCAGGGCCGTAGAAATACCGTGAATTTGTTCCGCGTCATAGGGGATATTAAAACCGTCGGGCTGAATTAAAAAGTCTTGATGCTCCAAAAGCTTGCCCGTGCCATCATGCAATTGCCAGGCTATCTGCACACATCGTGGCCAATTGTCAGTGTCTGTAATAGGAGCATCCCAACGCTTGGGAAGACCGGTGGTTTCAGTATCAAAGATCAGGTACATTATACTGTGCGAAGTTTTGGGTTTTTCTATTTTTTGTTTTTCCTTTTTTCAGTAAGCCAGAAAAGTTCAAGTGACAAGTTCAAACGTCAAACTCAAAATATATCATTCTCAAGCATTTCATTTTCAATTTTCTCGGACACGAGAAAAGTATCGATAAAAATAAGTAAAAGAGGCAGTTCTAAGAAAGGGAGTTGTTAGTAGTTATTAACGCTGTGTTCTAATAGAATTACTATCTTCAAAGCTCCTAATATTAAGGTCATGAAAATCAGAACAAAAGTCTTTGAAAGCCTGCTAATCTACTCACTTATTTTACTAGTCACAACGATACGGCTACATGCCCAGCAGGATGCGGAGCGTCCACCAAATTTTATCATCATTTTTGCCGATGATCTGGGCTATGGAGATTTAGGAGTTTACGGGAACCCTAGTATAAGGACTCCCAATCTGGACAGAATGGCTTATGAAGGCCAAAAATGGACTAACTTTTATGTAGCTGCCAGTGTTTGTACACCCAGTAGGGCTGCTATACTCACGGGCAGATTGCCGGTACGAAGCGGCATGTCTAGTAATAAGCACAGAGTGCTCTTCCCAAATTCTAAAAATGGGCTCCCGGCATCGGAAATTACCCTGGCGGAACAATTGAAAAAAGTAGGTTACCAAACGGCCTGTATTGGAAAATGGCATTTGGGACATAGGGAGCAATACCTTCCTACCAACCATGGTTTTGACTATTATTTTGGTATTCCGTACTCCAATGATATGGACCATGTATCTGACATGCACTACGGCGACTATTGGAAACAAAAAGATGAGGCTATAAAAACCGAACACTTTAATGTACCCTTGCTCAAAAATACAGAGATATATGAACGTCCGGCAAATCAGCATACTATCACCAAGCGCTATTCGGAAGAGACGGTTGCATTCATAAAAGAGAACAAACAGCAACCTTTCTTTGTATATCTGGCACATAACCTTCCCCATATACCACTTTTTACTTCTGCTGAGTTTAAGGGTACAAGCAAGAGAGGCTTGTATGGGGATGTAGTGGAGGAAATAGACCATGGCGTAGGTCTCATCCTGGCTGCTTTAGAGGAGGAAGGAATAGCGGATAATACCATTGTTGTATTCACCTCCGATAACGGCCCCTGGCTACCTTTTAAAAATAATGGCGGAAGTGCAGGGCTCTTAAGAGCAGGAAAGGGGACCACTTGGGAAGGAGGTATGAGAGAACCTGGAATTTTTTGGGGGCCTGGTAGGATTAAAAAAGGAGTGATTTCAGATTTGGGCTCCACGATGGATCTCTTTGTAACTTTTAGTAAGATGGCCGGGGTAGCCTTGCCTGAAGACAGAATACTGGATGGCGTAGATTTAAGCAAAACCTTGCTCCGGGGTACACCTAGTCCCAGGAAGGCCATATTTTACTATCGAGGTACGGAGTTATTTGCCCTTAGATGGGGAGAATATAAAGCGCATTTTATCACCCAGGGTGCCTATGGTGAGTTTGGCGAACGTATGGTTCATGATCCACCTCTCTTGTACCACATTAATTTTGACGCCTCAGAGAAGTTTAATATTGCCTCAGAGCATCCCGGAATTTTAGAACAAATAAACCAACTTAGAGCAAAGCATGAAGCGAATCTGATCAGAGGCGAAGATCAATTGGCAGAGCGGGAGTAAATTGTGTGTCAAAGTATTGTGCATTTAAAGAATTGAAGTATATTTGCACCCCGTTTTAGGGAATAAAAAGAATTAATAACGAGGGTCGGGCACCCTACAAAATTAATGTGATATGCCAGTTAGAATTAGATTACAAAGACACGGAAAGAAAGGAAAACCCTTTTATTGGATCGTCGCTGCAGACGGTAGAGCTAAAAGAGATGGTAAATTCCTTGAAAAATTGGGCATCTACAACCCCAATACCAATCCTGCCACCATTGAAGTAAATGTTGACGACTCTGTAAAATGGTTACAGCAAGGGGCTCAGCCTTCTGAAACTGCAAGGAGAATCTTGTCATACAAAGGTGTACTACTAAAGCACCATCTTTTAGGAGGATTGCGAAAAGGGGCACTTACTGAGGAGCAGGTAGAAGAAAAATTCAAGGCCTGGTTAGAAGAAAAAGAGAAGGCCGTTGCTAAGAAAACTGCTAACCTGGACAAAGCTAAAGCAGAGGCGAAAGCTAAGGCTTTAGAAGCGGAAAGAGAAGTAAGTGAAAAACGTGCTCTTGCTGCCGTGGAAGCAGAAACCCCTGCAGAAGAAGCTGAAGTAGCAGAGGAGGCTGTGGCAGAAACTGCTCCTGAGACCGAAGCTGTAGCGGAAGCAACCGAAGAAGCAACAGAAGCTGTCGAGGTGAAAGAAGAGGCTCCAGCTGAAGAAGAGGCTGCTGAAGAAAAAGCAACTGCATCTGCTGAGGAAGAATAAGAAGTATACGGGATGCAAAAGGAGGAGTGTTTCTT
>JBFOMC010000386.1:0-19724 GCA_040830565.1 Flavobacteriaceae bacterium | reverse complement strand
TGCAAAGCCAAACTTCAGATTGTTGTTTTCTGTAGCAAATTCCTGAAGTAATAGCCGTGTTTCCTGCCTTAGTTTGGCAAATTCTGCGGGGAGCTCATCACCATCTAACAGCACATCTATGATTACCGGATTTTCAAAAGCAGAAACCGCATTCAGGGCAGCATCAGACAGGGTGTAACGCTTGTCCTCGGTAAGGTCAAATCTTGCATAGAAAAAGCTGGCTGCTACATTGATAATTAGCAACAGCGCGATGGCCTTTATAACCGGAAACATTACCTTTTTTGTCATCAGCGAGCCAAATTTTTAAGTCGTACCACGGCAAGAAAAAGGAAAAATCCTGTTAGGCTTACAAAATAAATGAGGTCTTTGGTGTCAAGGATTCCGGCCCCAATATTTTCAAAGTGTGCCTGCATGCCCAAATTGGCAATAAACAAACCCAAAGTCCCATCAGAAATCGAGTTAGCCACCGCCTGGAACCCATAGTACAATATAAAACACAACATTACCCCAATTAAAAAGGCAACAATTTGATTATTGGTAAGTGACGATGCAAAAAGGCCAATTGCCGTATAAGTACCCACCAAAAAGAACAAGCCGAAATAAGAACCCCATACGAGTCCGGAGTCCAGGTTTCCGACAGTAGTTCCTAGTTCGGAAATTCCGAAAACATAGAGCAGGGTAGGGGCAATAGCGATAAGTGCTAAAACGAAGGCGCCAAAAAATTTACCAAGAACCGTGTGCCAAACCGATATTGGTTTTATAAAGAGAAGTTCCATGGTTCCCAACTTCACCTCTTCTGAAAAACTCCTCATCGTAATTGCCGGAATAAGGAACAGGAAGACCCAGGGAGCAAGCAGAAAAAAGTTTCCCAGATCTGCAAAACCAGAATCGAAAATATTAAACGGCCCTTTAAAGACCCACAAAAAAAGTCCATTCAATATTAGGAAAAGACCGATGACCAAATATCCGATTGGGGAGGCAAAGAAGGAAGTGAATTCTCTTTTAAAAATGGCCAGCATAGTTAATCTAGTGTTTGGATCTTATTAACGGTCCAGGCTTGTGGTTGATTTTCGAACATCTTTTTGGTTTCGCCCCATACTTTTTTAAAGAAATCAGATTTTCTGTAGCTTTCCAAGGCTTCCGTGGATTGCCAATAGCTATAGGTAAAAAATATGCCCGGATGCTCAGAATCCTGATATAATTCTAAAAAACTACAGCCCTTAAAACTTCTAATCTTATCCTTAGTTTCCTCAAATAATTGCTCAAAACTAGCAATATTTTCCTTTTTGAAAGTCAATTTTACGATGCGCACGATCATTTATAGAAAATTTATCAAAATGGTGTCTCTGTAATTTAGTCCCAGCAAGCTAGAGGCACCCCCTACGGTATTGAGATCACTCTTGTAAATGGCAAGTTCAATATAGTCAGAGGAATTAAACAATGCTAACAGATCTCCCGGGCCTTTTCTTTGATTTTTTTCCAGTTTGAAGTCGACAATATCGCTGTACTTATGATGAATCTCTGAGATCGTTTTATTTCTGGCGTTAATGGCGAAAGCTCTTCCGTTTCTATAGGCTTCAAATAGACTTTTTCTGATATTGGTGATCACGTTCCCATAGTTATCAATATAAATAACACTGCCTACGATGGTATTCCCATTATCTGTAACCCTAGGTGAAAACTCTTTAAGCTCTTTGAGCTTATCAAAAGGCTTCCCAACAACTTCCAATTTACCTCCACGGGCAAGATGACAGGCCACTTGCACAAAGACATCGAGTACGGGAAATGATCCATGTACGGGATTTGGTATTTTTATTTCAACGACTTGCTCTGGTTTTATCTCAGCTGTTATTAAACTCACTACGCCGTTATTGGCGCTAATGAAGTAATGCCCGTCGACAAATACCGCGATATGTTGATTTTCGACCGTTGGTTCAGAATCTACACCAACCAGGTGGATGGTACCCTCGGGAAAAGCCTTATAGGAATTCTGAAGAATGTAAGCGCACTCCTGGATATTAAAGGGGCTGATCTCATGAGAAATATCAACAATTTTTGCATCCTCCAACTCTCTGTAAATGGTTCCCTTTATGGCTCCTACAAAATGGTCTTTAAGCCCAAAATCAGTAGTTAAAGTAATAACTGCCATGCAACACTGTTGATATTTTTAACTTAAGAAAAGTGATTTTTTACTTAAGTTTGCCTGACAAAATTACACAAAAAAATAGCCGACAAAAATTTAATCGCCAGGTAGAACTTTAAACCTTAGAAATCTTTGAACGAACTGAAGTTAGAACTTACCGAAATTAGCCCTAGAGAATTTTTCGGGCCAAGAAATGAGCATATAGATCTTCTAAAAAAACACTTTCCTAAACTAAAGATTGTCGCCAGGGGTAGCAAAATAAAGGTCTACGGGGATGATCAATTATTAGAAGAGTTCGATAAGCGCTTTGCTATGCTTACCGCTCATTTTTTGAAGTACAATAAGCTCGACGAGAATGCCATTGAAAGGGTGTTGACCAGCAACGGTAGGTCAGATTACGAGTCTTCTGAATCTAGTGGAGACGTTTTGGTGCATGGGGTGAATGGGAAACTCATCAAAGCCCAAACGGCTAACCAAAGAAAATTGGTAGATGCCATTGAGAAAAACGATATGGTTTTTGCTATAGGTCCGGCAGGAACAGGAAAAACCTATACAGGAGTTGCTTTAGCGGTAAGGGCCCTTAAAAATAAGGAGGTAAAGCGCATTATTCTTACCAGACCAGCCGTAGAGGCAGGCGAAAATCTCGGGTTTTTACCGGGAGATTTAAAGGAAAAGCTGGATCCTTATATGCAGCCCTTATACGACGCCCTTAGAGATATGATTCCGGCCGAAAAGTTGACCCACTATATTGAGAATGGCACAATACAAATAGCGCCAATGGCCTTTATGCGAGGGCGTACCCTTGATCATGCCTTTGTGATTTTGGATGAAGCCCAGAATACCACCCATGCACAGATGAAAATGTTCCTGACCAGAATGGGTAAAAGTGCCAAATTCATAGTCACTGGAGATCCCGGGCAAATAGACCTCCCAAGGCGTATAATTTCCGGACTTAAGGAAGCTATACTGATCCTTAAAAACATCAAGGGGATAGAAATTATCTATTTAGACGATAAAGATGTAATACGACATGTTCTTGTTAAAAAGGTTATTGATGCCTATAAGAATATTGAGCATCAAAACTAAGAGAGCATATGAGTAATACTTTACTAAGCACCAATTTTAACTTTCCGGGCCAAAAAAATGTGTACAAGGGAAAAGTAAGAGAGGTATACAGTCTTGAAAATGACATCCTCGTTATGGTGGCTACAGATAGGCTATCGGCTTTTGATGTAGTGATGCCCAGAGGAATTCCATATAAAGGTCAGATCCTCAATCAGATTGCCAGTAAGATGATGGCGGCCACTGAAGATATTGTACCTAATTGGTTATTGGCCAATCCTGACCCCAATGTAGCGGTAGGTATCGCCTGCGAACCTTTTAAAGTAGAAATGGTAATACGCGGTTACCTCTCCGGCCATGCCGCCAGGGAATACAAAGCTGGGAAGCGTATGCTATGTGGCGTGGAAATGCCAGAGGGTATGAAGGAGAATGATAAGTTTCCCGAACCGATAATCACCCCGGCGACCAAGGCTGAAAAAGGAGATCATGATGAAGATATATCCAGGGAGGCAATTTTGAGTAGAGGCATAGTTTCTGAGGCAGACTATGAACTTCTTGAAAAATACACAAAGGCTCTTTTCCAAAGAGGAACAGAGATCGCTGCCAAGCACCAATTGATTCTGGTCGACACCAAATATGAATTTGGAAAGACGCCAGATGGAAAGATCGTTCTAATTGATGAGATACATACACCAGATTCTTCGCGCTATTTTTACGCCGATACCTATGAGGAGCTTCAGGCTGCAGGGAAACCGCAGAAGCAGCTTTCAAAAGAGTTCGTTCGGCAATGGTTGATAAGTAATGGTTTTCAGGGACTGGAAGGACAAACAGTACCTCGAATGACCGATGAATACATCTCCTCAGTTTCGGCCAGATATATAGAACTTTATGAGAACATCACAGGGGAGGATTTCGTAAAAGCGGATATCAGCGACATACAGGCAAGGATTCAAAAAAATGTACTTGGGTACCTCGAAGACTGAGAGGGTGGTATCCTGAGCTAGTTAGCATTAACAATAAGTTTATAGTGGTAGGTCTCGAAGGCTTCGGTAAATACTTTCACCAGGTAAATGCCGGAGGTCAATGAAGAGGTGTCAATCTGTTGACCGCCTTCATTTTTCTTAAGACCGGGTGTACTAAGGTGTTTATGTACAAGACTTCCCGCCATATCATAAATAAAAACCTTAGTTATGGCGTTATCCGGATTCCATAGGTCTGCCTTCACATGGCCGGAAGCAGGATTAGGGTGCAAAGTGAGCCCAAAGTTCTCGGCTACATCAGGGTTTTGCATGATATCCCCTGAGAGGGTCACATTAATTGTTTCCTCCGCACTCTGGTCTGGCTGCTCTATGGTAAACTGCAGCGATGTATCTTCAATGAGGTTTCCTGTAAGATCTTCTCCGGTATAGGCAGTTGCATTTAGTACGTAATTTCCGGCCGAAAGTTTTTGTCCCTGGTAGTTGCCCGAGACATCTCCAAATAAGGTATAAGGAGCTCCATTTTCTACATGATTCCTTTCCACCGGACCTTTAAGACTAAAAGAAACACTTTCAACAGTATCAGCTTCCACATTTGCCCTAATGCTTACCCTTTTGTTATATAGCGCTTCCCAATTGATGACCATTTTATCTTCCATGAGAAAAAGATCAGTGCCTGAGGCCGTATCTACCATGGTGAACTTGCCTTGGGCAGAGGAACTCTTTATAATAAAATTAATGGCCATTGTGGGGCCAGGCTCCCCGCCGCTGTTCTCTTCTGAATAGGCGATGGCGCTTAGGTGATAATTTCCGGCAGGCAGGTTGGCTCCAAGGTAATGTTCACCACTGTTCCCAAACAAGGTATACGGGGCAATGTTTTCAGTACGTTCTTTATTTAATGGACCAGATAGGTTCATGTATACGCTACCAACCTCTATGGGATAGGTGTTTGCGCGAATACTTAGATCTAAATCTTTGATATCACTAAATGGAATAACCTGTCCTTCGGTGAGGCTCATTAGGTCTGAGTTTGTCGCCGTGTTGATCAGGGTAAAACCACTAACAAGATTCATTTCAGGGGTGTCCTCGATGTGGATATATGCACTATCACTCAGATCTCCATTTTCGTTTTGTACTGTTATAATAGCGGTTCCTTCAGCTAGGGCAACAACCTTTCCATTAGCTTCAACAGTGCAGATTGAGGGATCATTTGAGCTCCATATCAGTTTGGTGCCGGAGGTATGGGTAGGGGAGGTGACCACATTTAGAAAGGTGTGTTCACCAACTTCCAGTGAAACTTGTGACGGAGAAATGGTTAAAGCCGTTATCGGAACATTAGATTCTTCTGTATTTTTTTTCAGTAAGGCTACCCAGTCGTGTTCAAAATCATAGGGCGGGAATCCAATGGCTTTATAGCCGCTACCATCAATTTCGGTTACGCTTCCGGGCATCAAACTTCCTCCTCTCCTGGGGTCGTACCAGCGAATAGAATAGGCTTGGGTATTTTCTCCCAGATTAATCTCGGTAGTTTCACCCCCAGGTAAAAAGATCACGTAGGTGTTGTCCAGATCGGTGAAACAGTAATCCTCATCGCTGCTGGTTAGTGCATCCTGGTTTTTCATTTCCCAAAACTCAAGGTGAGTCTCAAAAAAATCCAGGGCAATTTTTGCATCCTCCCATTTTGTTTCCCGACTCCTCCAATTTTCCGAGGCCCAGTCCGTTTCCCCGGTCTCCGTGCCAAAATAATATTCCGCCCCAAAACCTCCGGCCATAAGTGTGCCCCACAAAATCTTATGCCTAACTTCGTCCCTATTATCAGGTTGCGACCCATGATTTCCCTCATAATCTTCATCAACGGTCACTCCAATTTTCCAGTGTCCTTGTTCGTCATTACTAACTATCCACGGGTGACCACTTTGTTCAGAGGCCTGGCTCCATTTTTTAACCTCAGTATGTACAAGATCTATATCCATTTGAATAGATACTCCTGTTAAGCCACTAGTAGTGCCGAGTACGGGTTCATATAGGCGGTCTTGTTGTCCTGGAAAGGAGTGCAAAACAATAGGGTGGTCATAAGGGTCAATGGCCTTAATATAGGAGGATAAGGCATTGATCAAACTAGGATCGTAGATATGGAATTCCTCTCCCAAATTCCAGTTCATTGCAAGATGATGACCAAATCTTGCAATAATTTCCCTATAGTACAGCATTCTTTCAATACCGAGGTATCCTTCGTTAAGTAATTTTAAATTTCCCCTTTCCTGGGTTTTAAAATGGAGGAACATTCCTTTCTGATCTCCATGGTTAAACACTACCTCCCATTGGGCTAATTTTGAAACGTCATAACGCATACGACTATCACTAGACAACGGACCAGAGCCTTCTAAAAGAGCAATATCGGTAGAAGACCATGGCCAAATTGTTTTTTGCCCTCCGTTATTGTTGGTTTCGGGATCATCAAGGTTGAAGATGTTAAATGAAAAAGTATTCATCCCTTTTGAAGCAAGGTAATTGATCGCTCCTATGAGCCCCTTACCCTTGTCTTCTTTCCAAACTGGATCACCAGGGTTCCAGTCGCCAATATGAGGAGACCAATCCTTAGTCGTTACGGAATTATCAAAGTCTTTATGAGCAAGTATATTTTCGGGAGAGTCCGCGCCAACTTTGATAAAATAGGTATTGGTACCCTCCCATTTTAAGTAACGACTACCTACATAGTTAAGTCTCCCTTTAGCTCTGTTATCCGGAAAAGTCTTGTCATTTTCACTGATCTCAAGATGTCCGGAAGTGCCGTCAAAATAGACTCCGGTTCCCGCATTAGGATCTAGTCGCACAGCAATTTCATCTCCCTTTCTAAAAGAAACCTCATAACTCCATGATCCTATTTCATTTGGTGTAAAATGAACAGCCCATTTATTCCCGGAGCTAGCACTACTCTCCGCGGCATTACCGTCTGCGGCATAATATCCGGGAACGATGAAGGTATTGCCGCTAGGCGCGGTAAAGTAGACATTGAGGCGGTAGTTTAAAAATGGATTATAGCTATCGGCCTCCGAAGTATCTGGTCCGTCAAAGAATAGTGTTTGCTTATGCCATATCCGAGCCTCGCCTTGCACTTCGGACTGAGAATAGATCACCGATCCGGACAGTAGTAACAAGGCAACACAAAGCCTGCAATAATGAAGAAGACGTATCCATCGTAAAATCATAGTACTGCTATGGTTCAATGCTTATTCACTAGGAAGGGAAGCACGTTAGCCTAACCTATAGCCAGCTATGTGAAGTTGGGTAAAATTTATGAGGATATTAAATTTAAGTACAGCTTTTCTTATCCCTGTTTATTTATCGATATCTGACAAATATTTTCGTTATGTACCCACTAATTATCAGCGGATTGTGGCGACTGATTTAATATTGATGTTTAAATATGTTTTTTCTTATAATTTTAGGGCTTAGGCTACCCTTGAAAAAGTTGGCGCAGGGATTTTCCAATAGGGTTAAATTGAAGTGCGGAATGTCCAAAAGGAACATCCCGCACGATCAAAACATGGCAAATCTTATATTGCCTCTTCAATATATTTAAATCAACCTCTATTGAACTATTAATTTTCCACTAAACGATTTTTGTATTCCGGCAACCCTTACCACGTAGAAACCGCCAGCCATACTACTTAGTTGTAGCTCGTAGCTCGTTCCATGAACAGCAATGGTTTCTCCTTGAATGAGTTCTCCGGACATCGAGAATATGCCTAATCTGTATGCTCCAGGTTGGAGACCATCTAATTGTATAGTATTATTGGCCCTGGCCGGGTTTGGGAAGATGCTCAAAGGAGCGTCCTCGTCTATAATCGTCAATACTGCGGTATCCGAAAAATCTTGAAGCTCGCCGCTCTTTACTTCAGATACGCCCACCACAAAAGTTTCGTCTTCTTCTCTGTTATTATCATTGTGGGTAGGAATACTTAGAATCTTCTTAGTTTCTCCCGGGGCAAAGGTTACGGTCTCTATGTCTGGGAAATAATCTGAAAGATCCGCAGTTTCATTGGTAAAAGTAATATCTAACACGATGGTTTCAGAACTCATTTTGGAAAGGTTGATGGCGAATTCAATATTCTCCCCCTCAACTGCCGAAGAGTTTTCCATTATTAATCGTGGTCCTGCATTTTTAGAGGCGTCACATTGGGTTTCTTCAATATTCAGATCTGTGGCATCGGTACCATCTTTACTAAGTACTATTCTATCTAACAGGTGTCCTTTAGATCTTCCGGAGATCTCCATGGTGTAAATTCCAGGGCTATCGAATCTTACATAGATCTCATGTGGATCATTGTCACTGGTATTTGTAGACCATGTCCAATCCAGGCCTGTATTGAGGTATACTTTAAACCATCCGTCTGATCCGGCTCCATTTGGCCATGGATTTTTTTCACCTCCTTTAGGATATATTATGGTACCAGAGCTTTTCTTTCCGTAGAATTCTGCTGCATCCGGGAATCTTAACCAACTGTCATTGCTCTCTGTTGAACTTTCACCGATACCTACCTTGTTTCTCCATTGAAATGTGTAGATGCCTGCTTCTTTGATATCTATGGTAGTAGTGATAAGGCCTTCACCCGGACTTGTAAACTGATCTTCTCCTTCCCATTCGATATATCCGCCACCTGAGAATCCTTCTACATCCGATTTATGCGACCAACCTGAGGAAACATTGAGATGTTCAGCTTCAATCACCACGATGTTGTTTTTAGCCACAAAGTCCGCATTACATTCAAAATCTGGCTCAGGTTCCGGTTCTGGTTCTGGATCTGGATCGGGTTCAGCCTCTTTTATAACCATAACATTGGCGGTTGCCTTATGGTCACCATCTTCAGTGGTGGCTGTAATAATGGCATTCCCTTCAGAAACCGCTGTAATTCTGCCGTTGCCATCTACGGTGGCTACCGAACTGTCAGATGAGCTCCAAAAGACTGTTTTGTTAGTGGCGTTAGACGGTAAAACGGTACTCGATAAGGTAAAAGTTTCTCCCTCAAAAAGAGAGACCTCAGTCTGGGATAGGGATATGCCGGTAACCTCTACAGTAGGATTTCCAGTTCCTTCGCAGGGGGTTTGTTGTAATGAAAGATTTGTACCCGCATTGAAATCCGAAGTTAGTACTATACGGTCTATGAGGTGATGATCAGATCTTCCAGATATTTCCATAGTATATATTCCGGCAGTGTCAAAGGTGACATAGATTTTATGTGGATCGTGGTCACTAGTATTGGCAGCCCATACCCAGTCTAGAGAATTCACATATACCTTAAACCAGCCATTGGACCCGGCCCCTGCAGGATTTGGGGATTTTCCACTTCCTTTTGGGTAAACAATATGTCCGCCTGCTTTCTCACCGTAGAAATCTGAAGCATCTGGAAAACGCAACCAGGTATCATTGCTTTCCGTAATACTGGTTCCATGGCCTACTTTGTTTCTCCACTGAAACAAGTAGGTACCCGGTTCATTAATTTCGATGCTCGTAGAAATAAGGCCATTTCCTGGAGTATTAAAACTATCACCGCCTTGCCATTCCAAATAGCCATTCCCTGTGAATCCGGATGCGCTTGAATTAGTGGTCCAACCAGCCGAAGTATTCAAATCCTCCGCTTCGATGATCACGAGCCCGTTTTGAGACTGGTAATCTGCTTCACAATTCGTATTACCGCCGCTATTTCCGCCAGAACCACCTTCAATTTGTTTGATAAGCACCACCCAATCTTGAGAGGCGCTATTAGGTGGATTACCAACACTTCGGTTACCACCCCCGCTGATTTGTTGAGTGCTTCCATTTTGTAGATTACCACCGTTCCTTGGATTGAACCATGCTACTGAAAAGTCGCCACTCACACCCGATAGATTTATATTTGTAGATCCTCCGCCAGGCAAATAAATAGCATATACGTCTCCTGATTTTGAGAAACAATAATCATTATTGGCAGAGGTTAGTTGATCACTAGATTGCATTGTCCAGAAAGGAAGGTGCTGATTGAAAAAGTCCAGTGCAATTTTAGCATCTCTCCATTTGCTGTCTCTACTTCTCCAATCTTGAGCTGTAAGGTCTGTTTCTCCCGTTTGATAACCAAAATAATACTCTACGCCAGTTCCTCCGGCCATTAAAGTTCCCCACAGGGCTTTATGACGTACTTCGGCCCGGTTGTCGTCCTGAATCCCTTTGTCTCCACCGTAATTGTCGTCTGCGGTTACCCCTCGCTGGTGATTTCCCTGTTCATCATTAGAAACTACCCAGTGCTTGCCAGAGTTAGCCGAGGCCGTAATCCATCTTTTTACATCTTCATGAATATTGTCTATCTGTATTTGTAGTGAAGGCCCGGTTATTTTGCCCGAGTTTCCAAGCAAGGGATTATATAAATTATCTTGTCTGTTGGGATAGGAGTGTATTACAATATGATGATCATAAGGATCAACGGCTCTGATATAGTCGGCATAGGAATTTATAAGGGAAGCATTGTAAATGTCAAATTCCTCTCCCAGATTCCAATTCAGAGCAAGATGATGACCAAATCTGGCAACTAGTTCCCTATAGTAGAGTTTTCTTTGTGTGCCTAATTGATTCCCATCTAGTAAATCTAGATTTTCTGTCTCCTGTGTTTTAAAATGCAAGTACATTCCCTTGCTGTCTGCATGACTGAAAAGGATTTCCCATTGGGCTAGTTTAGAGACATCGTAACGAGTTCTATTGTTGGCATCTGCGCCAGAATTACCATCAAGGTCGCTATGATTGGTCGCAACCCAAGGCCATACGTCCTTTCCATCACCTATGACATTCATGGTTAAAAAGGAGAAGGCATTCATCCCTTCTTGAGCCAGATAATTGATGGCTCCTATAAGTCCTTTTCCTTTACCATTTTTCCAGCTTGGATCACCTGTATTCCAGTCCTGTACATGAGGCCCCCAGTCTTTGCTGTTTACCGTATTATCAAATTCGCCATAGCCAAGTAGGTTTTCGGGAGAGTCTGCACCAGACTTTAAAAAGTAGTTGCCAGTTTCTTCATACTGCAGATAGCGTTGTCCAATATAATTTAATCGTCCTTTTGCTCTGTTATCGGCTCCTGATTTGTTTGATGCACTAATGGAGAAATTACCTGATGCTCCGTTGAAGGAGGTAGCATTTCCGGCATTAGCGTCAAGACTTATGGCTACATTATTACCAGTTCTAAAGGACGCAGTGTAGGTCCATTGACCTGTTTGATTCGGGGTGAATTTAACAGCCCATTTATTTCCTGAAGAAGCGCCGGAATTTGCGGCATCTCCGTCTGCAGCGTAATAACCTGGAACTACAAAGGAACTGCCATTAGGTCCATTAAAGGTGACATTAAGCCTGTAATCCAAAAAGGGATTAGTGGCACTGTTCTCTCCGGTATTGGGACCATCAAATAATATGGTAACGGTGTGCCACTTGCGTAATTCACCGGAGACAGAGCCTTGAGAATAAAGGCCATAAAACGACAGCAGTAGTACTGCAAATAGGGGGGATTTAGGAAGGCGCATTTGTAGGTATAAGATTTAGTTCATGTTAAGATTTAGGGGCTATAATTTGGGGTTTATAGCTTTTTTTGATTTAAACTTAGTCCTATTTAATGGCACTATTCTCTTCTTTCACCTTCTTGTATAGTCAACTGGTCCATAATGAATTACTCATATAGACAGTTGTACGTCTTTCTTGGATTACCCTAAAAAGAAATATACAGTTTGTGAAAAAATGTGGGGCTTATTACCCTGCGGTGAAGTAGAATTGAATGCTGCCATGCATAAGATTTTATATAAGATTTGGACTACAATAATACACATTATTCAGATGCAAATGGCTGAAAAACCTATTTTTTCGATGAAATGCATGAGAAGGATTTGGTATTCACAAAAAAATAAATTGCCATATGCTTTAGCTCAGCTGAGGTTTTATTCCAGGTTAAGCTTTTAGAAATGGCTCTGTAGTCTCGTCTGAATTTTAAATGATCCGCAGCTTATTCCTTAGCAGTTCTGGTCTTAAGTTCTTCAAGCATTTTTTGATAGGTTGGGGTTGGGCTTTTTCTAAGTAACCCCTCCTTTACCACCATGCCGGTAAGCGATTCGACTTCGGTTCGTCTTTGTTGTCTAAAATCTCGTTGCATGGAAGAGGTTGTCTCAAAAGGAAGCCGCTCCAATTTCTTAAGGGTCTCTTCCTCAATTGAGTCGGCAATATCAATTTTTTTACTCCTGGCCACTTGGGCAACTTCTTTTATGAGCGCTATTAATGCAGTTCGTTTGCTTTCGTCTTTCAATATCTCGCCTGTTGTGCAATCTAAATATGAGGTTGCTGTAGCCGTCGCAGAGATAAAAATGAACTTTTCCCAAATTACTTTTTGGATCTGTTCGGTATAGCTGGTATTGATGTTTGCGTTTTTTAGGAGTTCTACAAAGCTTATGTATTTATCGGGATGCTCTTGATCTGTTCCAAAGTACAGCGTCTGAATGTTTCCAAAATTTTCTACAACCCCGGGGGCTTTAATTCTGGAAATAATGTACACACAGCCGCTTAGGACCTCATTGTCGGGAAAAATGGCCTTTAGTCTAGGGGTACTGTCTACTCCGTTTAGAAGAGGCAAAATTACGGTTGTCTTATCAATACAGGGGGATAAGGATTTGATTGCGGCTTCAAGGTCATAAGTTTTTGTACATAGCATGAGAAAGTCGACTACCCCTATTTGGCTTGGATTGTCCGTTGTCAGTTGCGGCCTGGTGGTGAACTCCTGTGTCCCCCGGATTACTTTGAGGCCGTGTTGTTGAATGCTTTTTAGGTGGGCGCCTCGAGCCAGAAAATATATATCGATAGTGTCGTCCTGTTCGTAAGCTTTGGAAAGAAGTCCTCCGAAATAACCTCCGACACCTCCAATGCCGACGATCAGTATTTTTTGTTTAGTATTTCCCATTTGTTTAAAAAGCGGATCGCTCTTAATCCGTAGTTCCCGATGTCAAAACTCAAAGAAAAATACAAAATAAAAAACCCCTTCAAAAATATGAAAGGGTTTGTAGCGAGAGGGGGACTTGAACCCCCGACCTCAGGGTTATGAATCCTGCGCTCTAACCGCCTGAGCTACCTCGCCAGATGGCCTGAAAACGGCTGCAAATATAAAGTTTAATTTCTTGTCCATCAAAAATAGCCTGTCAAAAAATATTCTTTCGGTTTTATTTTTTTATCATATAGAAATATATATATTGTCCATTGTAAATTAGTTATGGAATGCAGGACAAGATAAAGTTTGAACTAGAATTTGTAATACAATCTTCCCCTCAATTATTATATCAATACCTTTCAACGCCCTCGGGGCTTTCGGAGTGGTTTGCCGATAACGTTAACTCAAGGGGAGAGACCTTCAATTTTATCTGGGATGATACTGAGGAACAAGCAAAATTGCTCAAAAGAAAGAGTGATGAATTTGTAAAATTTGCCTGGGCCGATAATGAAGATGAAAGCTATTTCGAAATGAAAATTATTGTAGATGAGATCACCAAAGATGTGTCCTTATTTATTACAGATTTTGCCGAGGACGATGAAATTGACGAGGCAAAAATGTTATGGGAAAATCAGGTTTCAGATCTAAAACAAGTGTTGGGTTCTAAGTAGGACCCCTTAAATAGTCTTATATTTGGCCTTGAATTTT
The DNA here is from genome assembly GCA_040830565.1 of Flavobacteriaceae bacterium. GTDB lineage: Bacteria > Bacteroidota > Bacteroidia > Flavobacteriales > Flavobacteriaceae > JAFMPW01. The sequence continues at coordinate 5,850 of JBFOMC010000386.1, read as the reverse complement.
TCAAGGCTTTTTTATGCTCAATTTTAATGGTCAATTACTGCCTGCCGGGACTGAATTCCTAGATCATCAAAATAGGGGGATCAGGTACGGAGATTCCTTATTTGAGACCATGAGATCTCTCAATGGAATTGTATTCTTTTTGGAGGAACACTATTTAAGGCTTATGGCTTCCATGAGAATCTTAAGAATGGAGATCCCCATGAACTTCACCATGGAATTCATGGAAGAGCAGATTAGAAATACTTTGGAAGCAAATCAGCTCATCAATAGCCCGGCCAGAATACGTTTTACTGTTTTTAGAAAACCCGGAGGACTTTATTTGCCGGAGACCAATGAAGTCGATTTTTATATCGAGACCTCTGCCTTGCCATCTTCATTTTATCAATTGGCAAGCGAACCTTATGAAGTAGAACTGTTTAAGGACTTTTACATTAACGGAGACATGCTATCCAACCTAAAAACCAATAATAAAATACTTAATGTTGTGGGTAGTGTTTATGCTGCAGAGAATGGTTACGACAACTGCTTGCTTCTCAATCAGACGAAACAGGTGGTAGAGGCATTGAATGCCAATTTATTTGTGGTACATAAAAATATCATTAAAACTCCTCCCTTAAAAGACGGATGTATCAAGGGTATTATTAGAACGCAGCTTATAAACCTGATTAAGCAGGAAAGTGATTATACCATGGAGGAAGCTTCCGTATCACCCTTCGAATTACAGAAGGCAGATGAGCTATTCATTACAAATACTGTTCTTGGAATACGCAGTATTTCTAAATACCGGAAGGCAGAATATGGCAATGCTGTTGCTACTGTGTTAACAGAAAAACTCAATCAAAAGATAAAAGCGTCGGTTAGTTAAGACTAGGATTCTCCGGTGCGTTGGACCAAAGGAGATAGTCGCCTCCTAATTCTATCATTTTTTCTTTCCAGAAGGCGTTAGTAGATTTTTGAATGATGTCGCTTTCATATTTGTTTTTGACCACAATCCAGGATTTTGAAAGAAGTTCCTGATCTAACTGCAGAGAGGCCCAGCCAGAATATCCCAGAAAAAATCTGATCTCTTTGTCTGTGATTGTCCTTTTATTGATGAGATCCACCGTTTTGTCAAAATCTCCACCCCAATAGATCCCATCAGATATTTCTATGCTATTATCTATTAGATGAGGTACCTTATGAATAAAATAGAGATTGTCTTGTTCTACGGGTCCTCCATTGAATACCTGAAACGGAACATTGATCTCTGTCACCAGATCACTAATATCATAATCAAGAGGTTTATTGAGAATAAACCCGACCGACCCTTCTTCGTTATGTTCTGCCAGTAGCACAACAGACCGGTTAAAAGAGACATCCCCCGTTAGTGTGGGTTCAGCAATGAGTAGTATTCCTTTATCTGGTTTTATTTCAATCATAACAAGGATGTCCAACTAAAAATAAGATAATTCTTATAAATAACAAAAATGCGTTGAACCAAAAAAAGCACCTCCATTACGGAGGTGCTTTTCATATATTTTCCAGGGGATGACTAGTTTACAGATTTGGCCAATTCAGAACCTGCCTTAAACTTAACTACATTTTTAGCAGCAATTTGAATAGTTTTTCCTGTAGAAGGGTTTCTTCCTTCTCTTGCGTTTCTTCTAGATACGGACCAAGAACCGAATCCTACCAAAGAAACTCTATTTCCTTTTTTTAGAGAAGACTCAACGTTCCCTAAAAAAGACTCTAGTGATTTCTTAGCGGCCGCTTTTGTGATGCCAGCATCGGCTGCCATAGCATCGATTAATTCTGTTTTGTTCATAATTCAATTAAATTAATTGTTGTTAAATAATTTCAAAGCTCCAACAAATTTATAGGGATTTGCGATTAACGCAAGTAATATCGAGGGAAATCGGCTATTTTGTTGATAACTTGAAACGTTTGTTGATAAAGTAGTACAATTTTTACCTTTCTCGGAGCCCAATGGTAGTAGGGGTTTAGGCCATATGGGCAGTTTTAGACAGTTTAAGCCCGTTTAAGACATCTGCTATCGGCATCCTTCTTTTTCCGGCTAATTGAATTTCTTCCAATACAATATAACCATCCGCTACCGCAACTTTTAGTTCCTTTTTGCTGCTAAGGATCAAACCCGGGCAATTGCTGTGTTTTGCATACTCCGTTTTAGAAGCGTATACCTTTATATGAAAAGATTCTTCATCATTTACCAAAATGCTCCAAGCAGCAGGGTAAGGGCTTAGGCCTCTGATATGATTGTATATTTCTTCAATTTCGAGATCCCAGTTAATTTTGCAATCTTCTTTGTGTATCTTGGGCGCAAGCCTTAATACGGTACCCTCCTCTATCTTTTGGGCGGTACTTGTAGCCTTCCCTTCTGCAATACGCTCAACGGTTTTCAACACGAGACTCGCGCCTAGTAACATCAATTTGTCATGAAGTGTTCCGGCCGTGTCGTCCTTCTCAATAGTTGTTTTGTTCTGAAGAATTATGGCACCGGTATCTATCTTTTCATCAATAAAGAAAGTGGTTACCCCTGTTTCTTCTTCCCCGTTAATAATGGCCCAATTGATCGGAGCTGCTCCTCTATAGTTGGGAAGGAGGGAGGCATGAAGGTTGAAGGTCCCATATTTTGGCATATTCCAAACTACTTGGGGAAGCATTCTGAAGGCCACAACGATTTGAAGATTGGCCTTTAACTCAGCTAATTCCTCCAAAAAGGCAGCGTCCTTTAAGTTAGTAGGTTGGAGCACGGGAATTCCGACTTCCTGAGCGTATTGCTTTACTGCGGATTGCCTTAACTTTCGTCCTCTACCAGCCGGTTTATCCACAGCCGTTATGACACCTACAATATTGTATTTAGCTTCTACCAGTTTGTGAAGTGTTGCAACCGCAAAGTCTGGAGTGCCCATAAAAAGTATTCTCAAATCCTTCATGTATTTAATGTATATTGATTTTGGGCATTAATGGTGATTTTGCCATCCTCTAAAAGTGTTTGAATCTCGCTCAATATTTGGGAACCTTCATAGGGTAAAAGTTCGATCAATTTTCTGGAAGTGATATGCTGGTCTCTTAGCAACTCCAAGATACGATGCCCTATTTCCTGCGCATGGCCTTCATCTTTTTTTGTTCGACCTGTACAATTATCGCATTTCCCACAGTTTTTTTCCTTGGCTTCTCCAAAATATGATAAGAGCTGCCGATTTCTGCAGTGTGTTTTGTTTTTGACATAAGCCAACATATGCTCTACATTTTCGGCTTTTACCTTTTGGTGGTCCTTTACCACTTTGGCAAAGGCATTGATAGTGAAATCATCTTCTCTGGGGACGAGAAAACTGATCTCTAAATCGCCCTCTTGCGCCTGATAATTTAGTATTCCATCCTTGTGCAATTGTTCAAGAGCATGAAGGATTTTCGCTTCAGGCACAGCGGCCTTTTTTGAAAGCAAGTGGGTGTTGATCTTAGTTTCGAAATCAAAAATACCTCCATAAGTCCTCAAAATAACCTGCACTATCCCGGCCAGAGAGCGTTTGTTATCTAAATAGTCGAAAATTTGATTTTTTGAAGCTACAAATTGAACCTTGGTATTTTGAGAGGAGGTTGGGGTCATGGCAAGAACGGCATGTTGATCCAGGATTTTGAGTCCATTAAAAGCCATGGCAATATTCAGCTCATATACTTCGCAGAAGACTTCTAATTTAAATTGAAATCTCTCGGCGCTTAGTGTACCATAAGGAATTTGAAAGTAGTTGTTTAGTTTCTTGTAGAGCAATTTTAGAAAAGGGACATCAGGCAGAGTACTAAGGAACTGTCTTTTTACCTGAAGTTCGTCGTTCTTATTCATTAGAAGCACTGCCTCTGCTGCATGCCCGTCTCTTCCCGCACGTCCTGATTCCTGAAAGTAATTTTCCAGGCTGTCGGGAATATGGTAATGTAGCACCAGAGATACATCTGGTTTGTCTACCCCCATGCCAAAGGCGTTTGTGGCTACCATGATCTTTATCTCATTAGAGAGCCATGAGTGAAGCTTGTCTTCTTTCTCATTCTTTTTCATTCCCCCATGAAAGAAAGCGGCCGGGATATTGTTTTTGTTCAGAAAGGCACTGAGTTCTACGGAGGATCTTCTGGTTCTGACATATACGATGCCGCTCTTTTCGGTAGCGTCACACAACTTCTTCAATCTGTACAGCTTATCTTCCTCTTCCAGGACTTTATAGGCAATATTATCCCTTGAAAATGAATCCTTGTAGATAGCTGCCTCTTCCAGATGTAAATTTTGAATAATATCTTTTGTTACCCTTTTCGTAGCAGTGGCCGTAAGTGCCATGAGGGTCGCATCGGGTTGTAGTTGTTTTAAAATTGCGCAATGCAGGTAGGCCGGTCTAAAATCATTACCCCACTGAGAAATACAATGCGCTTCATCAATGGCTACCAGATTTATGTTCATTCTCGAAATTCTCTCCTGAACAAATTCTTGCTGTAAACGCTCTGGGGATATGTAGAGAAATTTGTAGTTGCCATAAAGGCAATTGTCTAAAATGATATTTACCTCGTCAAAAGATTTACCACCGGATAACTCTAGGGCCTTAATACCTTTTTTTTTAAGATTATTCACCTGGTCTTGAATCAAGGCAATAAGTGGAGAAACCACAATGCACATCCCTTCCTTGAGCAGCGCAGGGATCTGATAGCATACAGACTTGCCTCCGCCTGTTGGGAGTAAGGCAATGACATCTTTGCCAGATAGCACATTTTTAATGATGTCCTCCTGGGAACCTTTGAAAGTTGTAAAACCCCAATATTCCTTTAAAATATCTACTGCCTCCATCGTCATGTTTCAGAAATTAACTCACCAATGATATACGAAGTTCTTTCCTCAACAGTCCCCTCCGGGACCATTTGAGGATGATATCCAAAATGTTCGTAGGTGTCCTTTAAATGGGTGTGAATTTCCAAGGCTTCTTCGAAACTCTCCATACGTTCATTATCGGATTTGTAAATTGCCTTCCAGGGAGGCAGTATTAGAACCTGGTCATATTGGTGAGCGATGCAACCATTAACAAATTCTTCATCATAGTTCTGGTTAAAATAGTTCATATAGGCCAAGACATCAGGAATTCCCCTATCATAGAAAACAAATTGTTGTTTTAAGGTAGTTGCCTCGAGGAATTGTCTTATCCTGCCCCTGAGAAGTTGTTGGTTAAATAAAAAAGGGTCCTCTACGAATGCTAATGGATTTGTAACAAAATCTTCACTGTTACCCTCTTTCTTTGCGGCAAGGGTCATAGTTCTGATTATTTCGTGAAAACAAAAATAGCCAAGCTTCTGAAGCTCATTGACAATAGATGTTTTCCCGGTACCGGGTCCGCCTGTAATTACAATACGTTTTGGGCTCAACATGCTATGAATATAAGGGCAAAAGTAGTGAATACCCACTAGGCTAAAAAATTCTATACTTAGGTGTATATTTGCAAAAAGTTTTTAAATGGAGAATGAAAAATCTGAAGAATTCTATAGTCGATTAAAAGACGAACTACTTCAGAATACCGCCTGGCCCTCGAATTATTTATACAAATTCATAATACCTACAGACCAAGATAAAATAGATCAGATACACAAGATATTTGATAATACCGGTGCAGTGATTGAATCCAATCAATCACGCAAAGGTAAATATACCAGTATTTCTGTCACGGTAAACCTGAATAACCCGGATAAGGTTATAGATAAATATAAAGAAGTTGGTAAAATAGAAGGGGTTATCTCTCTTTAAAATGGTATTTGTAGGATAATTTTGTTACTTTGCATACGTTAATAAAGTGCTACTTCGCCTTAGAATCTAATCTTAACAAC
>JBFOMC010000385.1:0-2060 GCA_040830565.1 Flavobacteriaceae bacterium | reverse complement strand
TAGAAAAACTCATAGAGACATGTTGACTTAGCTTTCTTCTAGGTATAATATTGACTTCAAGTTAAGTCGATTAGTTCCACTTAACGGAGTGAAGACTTCGCCCAGCACTCATCGGGTAAATACTTTCAACAACATTCATTCAGTCTTAGATTCTATTTCTTTTTTCTGATTGAGCGTTTCCATAATTTGAGTGCATACAATGCTCGATCATATTACGTAAAGGAAATGTTTTATGACTTCTAAAATCTTTTATCTTGTATCTCAGCTAATTACAAAATCTGATGCAAAAGAGTTCAAATCTGAACTAAACCCTATCTTCAAGAGATACTTCGGACGCGAGCTTAATCCATCAAATCTAAACGAAATCTTGTCCCTACTGTTGGGAGCGGAATCCTCCAACGTTCTATCAAGCATGATAGGTAAGAACTCTGTAGACGCCATTATGAACTCGTATGTGGCAATGCTTAGTGCACATGCTACAACAGAGGGTGAACGTAAGAGCATTCAAAGAACTTGTGTGATCCCTGTCCTTGAGTTCTATATCAAGAAGCATCGTGTTGTGATTGGGTGTGAGCTGTTTAACGACCCTGAGAATGGCGTTAGCGCTGATCTCTATGTAACGTGTCCTGACATCGATGAAGAGCTGCAAGGCGATGTTCTCACTGATTTCGCTATGGGTGGCGGAGATACCATCAGCGGCATGCTAAGAACGGTATTCACGTCATCAGAGCCAATGCTATTTGACTTGTTTTCTGAGTACGGTGCGACCAACAAGCCTTCAAAGGTTTCAATCTCTAAAATAGTCGAAAAAGTGTTTGGGTTTAAGCGTGCAAACTTCAATGGCTTTGCTACATTCGCAGATATGGAGTCATACCTAACAACGGTACTTCTGATGATTGCAGGTGACTTAAATACCCGCCTTGCGGTTAAGGGAAAAGGCATGGCGATTTCACAAGAAGATCTATTCACATACCTGCTAAGCAAGAAGTAACAGACACATAGGAATGCAGGAGCGTTAAAGCTCCTGCTGTATTTTGGAGGTTTAATATGCTCAAGAGAGCGCGTCTATGTGAGATGGATACGTTTGTTCGCTCTGTCGTAAAGCACTTCAAAAAACGCATCAATCAAATGGCTAAGAATCAGTCTATTCTTATTGAAACCAAATACTACCCCAACGTAGCAAGCTTTGATGATGACGAACCTGAGATAGTTGAAGAATTCCATCTAATATCTCATTCAATATTTAATGATGATGTGCAGCGAGCGGCAAAGTGGCTATTGGAAAAAGCTTCAAGGGAAGAGTGGATCTTCGGGCAGACCTGTTATGAGCAGAACCTATCCTCAAATACGAGATGGTTACAGGCAGCTCTCAATGACGCAATGGGGATACGCTACCCTGAACTCGCAAGCAAGATTAGTGCTTCTCCAAGATACTGGATGAGATACAGTGTAGAGGGTGGAGAATATAAGAACCTATCAATATCAGATACAGTTTCGATCTTAGAAGATCTATCAAACATCACTGACTTAAATGGCGACACTAGATTCAGTGCTATCCCTTTGACAGCAAGTGCACAAGCGGGTGGGATGAGTGAGCACAGCTTTTTTACTTATGACAAGCTCTACCCGACCAAGGAGTATTGCAATGATTCAGAGTGTTACATTGAAACGATGACACATAGAAAATGTCTCGATGCCAACGTAGCATTAATGTATTTCTATAAGGGAAAGCCAAGCTTTTTGGTCAGCTGCTTTATCGATATGGATAAGAACATTTATGTTCGTCAGATCCAAGGGCAGTTTAAGGCTAGAGGTTTTAAGTCAATTGGAAATGACTGGCAGAGAAAGGTTTTAACTGACCTGAAAGAGAGACTTACCTTTGTGAACCAGATGTATGTGGTGTCAGGAAAAGACTTAGTCTTTTACCTCAAGCACCATTATGACAGTAATTACAATGCAGTAGTTCACGACCCTATCTTTGATCGCGTAGAAGCGACATTTGACGCAATCAATGAATCATCACAAACAAGTGTTCAGATCCCCGTGTCGCTAAGAAATGG
>JBFOMC010000384.1:0-2397 GCA_040830565.1 Flavobacteriaceae bacterium | reverse complement strand
GCAGGGCACAGCTCGTGTCGCACCTCAGCTTTAACGTTCGGCGGATTTTCTAATTAGGAAGCTAAGAATACATCGTGCTAAAAGTCCCGACATCGATTTTTGCTCTTTTCCTACTAATAGTCCCAATATTTCTATTTTTAGTTTTTAAAGTAGTTATAGTTGGGAAACAGATAAAATGTGGAATTAAAGAAGGAAAAAGCATCCGAGAAATTATTCGTAATGACTCTGAACTAACGACTGGAAGTATAATTTTGGATGCCTTGCTTTTGCTAATTCTAGCTTCGATCGGTTTTTATGGAATCAAAGCAATATTAAATGGATATTTTAGTTTTTAGGCCGAACAAGTCGCTGGAGGTGACGCCACTCGCTGACGCTCGTGTCGCACCTCAGCTTTAACGTTGGCCGGACTTTATGAAAAATTATCTAATACCCTTAATTTTACTTGGACTATTGTTTCCAGGTTGTGAGACAACGGAGCAGGATCCAGTTGAACAAATTGCGATTAGAGCAATTTTGGATCCCGAGACATCTCTAACCAGAGAGAGTAAAATTTTTATAGATCCATACAGGGATACAGAAATTAAGTATCGAACTGCAATGGGAGCTGCGATCAGTGTGGCAGAAAGTATGGGATTGAATTTATCTTCCTCTGAAGAGGCTGAGTTCGCCATGTTTCTAAACTTTCGCAAGGGACTAACTTATGACCTAAGAAACGATCGCTTCATTCGCACAACAACTGTGGTAAGAAGGCGATCAAGCATTACAGTTGGAGAGGATGAGCATATTCACTACGGCGTGATCAACGCTGGAGTTTTCAGTCTCTCTGATACAGCCGTTAGAACACAGTGGGAAGGTTCAGTAGAGGTTCTGGATATCAATAATGAGGCTGATGTTAGGGCATCTTTAATGGAATTATTTAAGAAATTCCCGGAAGGATTCATTGGCAGGGTAGATTTAGTACTTGAAGATTTGGGCCAACAAGTCGCTGGAGGTGACGCCACTCGCTGACGCTCGTGTCGCACCTCAGCTTTACGTTAGGCAGTTTACATGAACGACAAAGAATACGAGGACTGGAATAATAAACTAAGAGCGAGAACTATTGATTACCTAGAGAATGAGGGAATCAAATCTCCTGAGGTTGGTACTTGGCCAGCGTTTGATATCGCACCCTATTTCGGTATTTGGTGTGTCGAATCCAAAATCCAAGAAGGAAAAATAGGTTGGTGGGTTTTTGCAGGTGACTGCCCAACAGATTATGTTACAGAAAGTGGAAAGTGTCATCCTCGGGAAGCACTGAGAGACCTTCTTACAAAATGGGGAAAATATATTCCATACATGAAAAATGGTCAGCAACCTCCAGAAGTAAAATTTGGAGATGGAAGTAATTTAGAACAATTAGGAAATCTTTTAGAGAAGCGGGTAGAAATTTATCAAGATTGGCTTGAGGACGATGGATTGTGGCCAGAATAATTTGGCCTAACCAGTCGCTGGAGGTGACGCCACTCGCTGGCGCTCGTGTCGCACCTCAGCTTTAACGTTATACAGACAATTACTCAGATATTTAAGTTCGGCTAGAAGGTTGGATCCGCGCAATTTATATTTAGAGGCTACTTACCCAAATTAAGAAAGAGTGAGTTTGGATTTTGAATCCAGAGTTTGGATTAAACGAAAATTAACTAATTCGAAAATATTTGGGGTGGGGGAGATTCTCAAATTATGAGTCAAAAGAAATACAGGATTTTTCCAATTACCCGAAATTTAGTTAGCGAAATGTCACACAGATATATTTTGTGGTATAACAAGTCGCTGGAGGTGACGCCACTCGCTGTCGCTCGTGTCGCACCTCAGCTTTAACGTTATACAGACTATGAGGAAAAGATTCGTATTATTACTCGTCGCTTTTGGATTTTCCGTAATTTTGCACTCTGAAAGCAGTGAAAACGAATTCAGCGACGGTCCTTATGGTGGTGATTACCACAACAAAGGGAGCGGGATTCTATTACCTCCTGAGTTGGAAGAGAAGTTATTAGAAGGCAGACCAGAATGCATAATTTATATTTCTAAGGCTGTTTCCTTGGAATCAGTGGAGTACGAGTATCTGTACCTACAATTAGGACTGTGGTTGCCGAACCACTGGGATGGTGACTGGAATGGAGAAATGGTTGTGAGAAGAAAGTTAGGAGAACAAGATTGGTCCCAATGCACATTATTTATGCCAAGCCACAAAATAGGAGAAATTGTGCTAAGGCACTCAATTGGACCAATTTCAGTAGATGATGATGAATTCTCGAAATATATTCACGAATTGAAAAGTAATGAATAGGATTTGTGGTATAACAAGTCGCTGGAGGTGACGCCCCTCGCTGACGCTCGTGTCGCACCTCAGCTTTAACGTTC
>JBFOMC010000383.1:0-2307 GCA_040830565.1 Flavobacteriaceae bacterium | reverse complement strand
CGTCCCCTTGAACAAGGCGGCTGAAGTAAACAATTTCCTCAATAGTCATGGTGCCTTCAAATTCCGTAAGGGCACCGCCCTCTTCCCATGTAATTTTATATTTCATCCCTAGATCATCCAACGTTAAAGCTGAGGTGCGCCGCGAGCGCGAGGGCTCCGTAGCCCGAAGGGCAGAGGAGGCTCAGCGAGTGGCGTCACCTCCAGCGACTTGTTGTGCCAAGCAACTATAACTGATCTATTGAATCTGGCTCTATATCGGGAACCTTCTTAAGAATTTCTTCAAATTCTTTCCTGTTTCCCTTCTTAGCCTCTTTCTTGAGATACGATACAGTCATCAATGCCGACATTTTCTCTGCCGCTGCACTGCTCAGAAACTGATTGATGGAAATTCCTTCAACTTCTGCCAAATCTTTAATCTTACGGTGGAGAGATTCTGGTATTCTTAAACTTAATGTACTCATTATTTTTCCTCCAATATTTTTAGAAACTGCTGGGGACTAAGAGCTTCTATTCCAAATTTTTCACTTCCTCGGAAATCTCGGACATTGTGGGTAACTATGATTTTGCTTTCTGAGGCGACCGCCAGCTCCAGAACCAAGTCATCCTTGGCGTCCTTTAAAACGGGCCTCCAAAGATAAAATATCTCCTGATGATGACTCTCCTGGCACAAATACCTGAGAAATCCTAATATTTCACTTTCTGTAAATCCGGGTACTTTTCCTTCTCTCAATAATACATCCTGATACTCAACATAAAGCGGTACCGAAAGCGATAATTGGAAATCATCACTGGGAATCCGGGATACGATCGCATAAGACGCTCCAAGCCGGGATCTAAACGCCGCAACCAGTATATTTGTGTCTAGGACAATTTTCATTTATGGTATCATATATAATACCACTAACTGTAGCCTGTCAACCGCAATAGTCTGCACAACGTATAGCTGAGGTGCGCCCGAGCGTCAGCGAGTGGCGTCACCTCCAGCGACTTGTTCGCTCACAATCTCTGAAGCATAGAGATCAATAAAATATTCCGTCCCGTCTTTAATTAAACTAATCAATTCTGGGTCCATAAAATCGTAGTCATCTGGAATATCTAAATTTTCGATGATGGGTGAATATGTGGAGCGCGAAGCCTCCACTATTCTTTTCTTATATTTCCCTTCCATGACTATAATAATGTCTGCCCAGGAAATATCTTTTTCTCTTAGTCTCCGTGTGCTTGTCTTCCCTACTCCAACTGAACGCACTTTTACTCTAGGATCGTTCGCGTATATTCTCTCCGCAGTTGGACTGCGCTGCTTGTTCCTGCCGCAAACAAATAATATTTTCATCCTAAGTATTCCAGCGAACGCTAAAGCTGAGGTGCGACACGAGCGTCAGCGAGTGGCGTCACCTCCAGCGACTTGTTCTGCCATTCTATAAATAATCTGTTGATTATCTTCAAACTCTCCGGAGACAAATTTTAGGATACTTGTGCCACTTTCATCCTTAACTACAACTGCCTTTCCTCCTCCAGAACCGAATGCATCATAAAGAACACCTACAAATTCGTCATTCCTTAGAAATATTCTCTTAATTCCAAATTCTGTGAATTCTTCTGGAAGAGAACCTTCACCTCCAGGACCATATAATATTCCGACTCTTCCGAGGCTCTTCTCTTCTTCAACAAATTCTGTAGCTAGAACTATGAGTAATTCGTATTTTTCATCTCCTAGGTCTAGAAATTCAGATGTTGTAGCTCTCACCTCTGAAGAATGTTCCATAAGAAAATAAAAATATTGAGAAACAGGAACTATAATGCAGGCAGCGATAATCGCCCACATAATGAAGCGTAGGTTTTTAACTAGTTTGCTGTCTTCCAAGATCGCAGAACGTTAAAGCTGAGGTGCGACACGAGCGTCAGCGAGTGGCGTCACCTCCAGCGACTTGTTCTACCACATTCTTAATTTTCAGATAAAATCCTATGATTCCGACGATCAGGAAAACCGTGTGGAAGAATTCCATTATGGAAAAATACATAAAATAGTTTTTCAGTACATCGTACTCAATAATTCCTATCGGATGCATTAATTTATTCAGGACATTCGGAATAAGAACTAAAAATCCTGAGATTAGGAAAAATATAGGGAATGGCATATCCAGCTTCTTCCAGGATAATACTGAGATTCCGAAAAGGAAGATTGCGAAATAGCTGGCTAGAAAAAGCTCAAACGAATTGAAGATAAGATTCATAATATTCTTTTTAGAAATTCTGCTTTTTTAGTCTGTAGAACGTTAAAGCTGAGGTGCGACACGAGCGTCAGCG
>JBFOMC010000382.1:0-8590 GCA_040830565.1 Flavobacteriaceae bacterium | reverse complement strand
CGCAAAATGATATTGAAAAACTCAAATGGTTGTTTGGCAACCAACCCAAAATAAACTCGGCGTCTCTAGACGCCTTTTTTATTGGTCCCAGAGCGGCAATGATCACTCCCTGGAGTACTAACGCCACTGAAATTACCCAGAATATGGGGATTGAAGGTATTTTGAGAATTGAAGAATTCTATCCTGTGGATAGTGCTTACCTGGATTTTGATCCCATGCTATCTCAAAAATATACCACTTTAGATCAAAATATTTTCAAGATCGATGTGGTTCCGGAACCTGTACTAGAAATAAGCAATATTGCTGCCTATAATCAAAAAGAGGGGTTGGCATTGAGCGATGAGGAAGTCGACTATCTGGAAGAGCTTTCAGAAAATTTAGGACGAAAACTTACCGACTCTGAGGTTTTTGGTTTTAGCCAGGTAAATTCTGAACATTGTCGGCACAAGATATTCAACGGTACCTTTATCATTGATGGGAAAGAAATGCCCTCTTCTCTCATCAAATTAATTAAAAAAACCTCTCAGGAAAATCCTAACGATATTGTCTCCGCTTACAAAGACAATGTGGCCTTTTTAAAGGGTCCTAAGGTCACTCAATTCGCTCCAAAAAAGGCCGATGTGCCCGACTTCTATCAGGAAGAAGAATTTGAATCTGTTATTTCTCTCAAAGCGGAAACGCACAATTTTCCAACCACCGTGGAACCTTTTAATGGTGCTGCCACAGGATCTGGAGGTGAGATCCGAGACAGACTCGCAGGAGGTAAAGGTTCATTGCCTTTGGCCGGAACCGCTGTCTACATGACCTCATACTCAAGATTGGAAGAACAACGCCCTTGGGAACATGATTTTCCTGCCAGAGAATGGCTCTATCAAACTCCCATGGACATCCTTATAAAAGCCTCTAATGGAGCCTCAGATTTTGGGAACAAATTTGGTCAACCTTTGATCGCAGGTTCCGTGCTCACCTTCGAGCATCAGGAAAACTCCAAACTGCTAGGTTATGACAAGGTGATCATGCTTGCAGGGGGGATTGGATATGGCAAAGCAAGCCAGGCCTTAAAAGACACCCCAAAAACTGGCGATAAAATAATTATTCTCGGGGGAGATAACTACCGTATTGGTATGGGAGGGGCTGCAGTTTCCAGTGCCGATACCGGAGAATTTAGTGCGGCGATAGAATTGAACGCCGTACAACGTTCAAATCCCGAAATGCAAAAGCGGGCAGCCAACGCTATCAGAGGGATGGTTGAAAGCGACCAAAATCCTATAGTTTCTATTCATGATCATGGTGCGGGGGGGCATTTAAATTGCCTTTCCGAACTTGTGGAAGAAACCGGGGGACAAATAAGATTAGACGCCTTGCCAATTGGAGACCCCACGCTATCTGCAAAGGAGATCATTGGAAACGAATCACAAGAACGTATGGGTCTGGTGATTGGGGAAGAGGATACTGAGCTATTACAGCGCATCGCAGACAGGGAAAGATCCCCTATGTACCAGGTAGGCGATGTTACCGGAGATCATAATTTCAGCTTTATATCCCAAAGCGGACCAAGCCCAATGAATCTTGCATTGGCCGATATGTTCGGGAGCTCTCCAAAAACGATTATGGAAGATCGTAGTTTACCATCAAGCTATGCGCCTCCCTCCTATTCACTTGAACATTTTCATGACTATTTAGAGCAGCTTCTACAGCTCGAGGCAGTAGCTTGTAAAGACTGGCTGACAAATAAGGTAGACCGTTGCGTAGGTGGCAGGGTTGCCAAACAACAATGTGCAGGTCCCTTACAGCTACCTTTGAATAATTGCGGGGTCATGGCGCTCGACTTTAAAGGAAAGGAAGGTATTGCTACCTCCATAGGCCATTCGCCCATTTCCGGTCTAATAGACCCTATTGCCGGAAGCAGAAACAGTATTACAGAAGCCCTAACAAATATCATCTGGGCACCTTTAAAAGAAGGACTAAAATCCGTATCTCTTTCGGCCAACTGGATGTGGCCATGTAAGAACGAAGGAGAAGATGCGCGCTTGTACGAAGCGGTGAAGGCTGTTTCAGAATTCGCTATTGCGCTCGGAATCAATATCCCTACGGGTAAAGATTCGCTTTCCATGAAACAGAAATATAAAGATGCTGAAGTAATCGCTCCGGGAACTGTAATTATTTCTGCTGCCGGGAATTGTAACGACATTACCAGAGTGGTAGAACCAGTCTTTCAAAAGGACGCAGGTCTTGTTTACTATATTGATCTTTCCAGGGACAGCTTTAAATTAGGAGGCTCTTCCTTTGCCCAAATTTTAAATAAAATTGGCGATGAGGCCCCAAACGTAACCGATGCGGATTACCTCGTTAGGGTTTTTAATACCATACAAAACCTGATTTTTGCAGATAAAATTGTGGCTGGCCACGATGTTGCTTCTGGCGGACTCATCACAACCCTCTTAGAAATGTGCTTTGCAGATACTAATTTAGGAGCAAATCTGGACCTTACCGCCCTGGAAGAAGCAGATACGATCAAAATGCTTTTTTCAGAAAATGCTGCACTGGTAATTCAGGCCTCCAACTCAGAAATTGAGGAGGATCTCAAAGCGGCTGATATAGACTTCAAGGTCCTTGGATCTGTGGTTAGCTCTCAAGAACTCAATATCAAAAACGGTGCGGTTGACGTTGGACTCAATATAGGGTCTTTGAGAGATACATGGTTCAAGACTTCCTATCTTCTAGACGATAGGCAAACTGCCAATGGTTTGGCTGCTGACCGATTTGCTAATTACAAATCTCAACCGCTAAACTTTGCATTTCCGTCGCAGTACACTTCCTCTTTCCCGATTAGGGAAACCCAACGGCCCAAAGCCGCGATACTCAGAGAAAAAGGAAGCAACTCTGAGCGCGAAATGGCAAATGCCATGTTCTTAGCGGGTTTTGATGTTAAAGATGTACATATGACCGACCTGATCAGTGGAAGAGAAACCTTTGAAGACATTCAATTTCTCGGCGCTGTGGGTGGATTCTCAAATTCTGATGTTCTTGGAAGTGCCAAAGGATGGGCAGGGGCCATTAAGTACAATGAAAGTGCTAATGCGGCCATAAGAAACTTCTTTGAGAGACCTGATACCCTATCTGTAGGTATTTGTAACGGTTGTCAGCTATTTATGGAATTAGACCTGATAAATCCTGAACATGAGGAACACGGAAAAATGACTTACAACGATTCTGGCAAACATGAAAGCAATTTTACCTCAGTAGTAATACAGAAAAATAATTCGGTGATGTTATCCTCTCTTGAGGGCAGCACTTTAGGCGTTTGGATTTCGCATGGTGAAGGAAAGTTTAAACTGCCCCATGAGGAAGAACAGTATCATATAGTGGCCAAGTACGGCTATGAAGCTTATCCGGCCAATCCTAACGGAAGTGATTTTAACACTGCTATGTTATGTGATAAAAGCGGAAGGCATTTGGTAACTATGCCCCATATTGAGCGTTCTATTTTTCCATGGAATTGGGCGCATTACCCAAGAGATCGCAGGGACGAGATTTCTCCCTGGTTAGAAGCCTTCACCAACGCCAGAAAATGGGTGGAGAAAAACAGTAAGATAGCTCTTGTTGAATAGTGTTGCAATTAAACAAGTGTAGGCCATGTTTTTTATAAGAAAAGCACAAAGGAAAGACGTTGATGCCATTGTTTCCATGATTGCTATGGACAAATTAGGTCAGACAAGAGAAGATTATCGACAACCGCTACCTAAAAAATACTACCTGGCCTTTGATAACATTGCTCAGGACCCCAACCAGGAACTGGTCGTAATTGAAACTGAAGGAAAAGAGGTCATTGGGACCCTACAGCTCAGTTTTATTCAATACCTAACCTATCAAGGTGGAATTAGAGCCCAGATTGAGGCAGTAAGAGTACATCACCAGCACAGAGGCAAAGGAATAGGAAATGAACTATTTCAATGGGCCATCAACCGGGCAAAGGAAAAAGGCGCCCACTTGCTACAATTAACCACCGATAAAAAAAGGCCTGAAGCTTTGAAATTTTATGAAAAATTAGGTTTTAAAGCCACTCATGAGGGTATGAAACTGCACTTTCTTTAACTCTTAATTGCACTGCAGTTTTTCCTGAAAACCTCTTCCTTTTACCTGTTGTTCTATTGAGACGCAATAAATGGATTCGAAAATTTCTCATCAGAAATGAAAATGGGGTCTGTGAGTGTCAGTAGAAAATCTCTAAGAGCTCTTTTCTCCAGGTCTGACAGATTTAATCTTAAGACCTGGCCATTATTCTGCCTAAGCCTGTCATCGAGAGAAATATTGTCTTGAATGCCACTATTATAGTGTTCTATTACCTGTTCCAAACTTGTAAATCTCCCGTCGTGCATGTAAGGTGCGGTAAGCGCAATATTCCTTAAGGACGACACCTTAAATTCACCAATTTCATTAGCCCTATTTGTAATTCCTCCAACTCCGAGATCAGTAAAAACAACATCTAGGCCAATATTACGAGGCCCTGCTCCTACAAAGGCATTGGTCGTATGGCATTGCGCACAGTTAGTTCTGTTACTAAAGAAAAGTGTTTTCCCCAGATTTTCAGATGGGGTGAAGTTGGGAAATTCATCCCGGTTGTTTCCTGTTTGAGACAGACCTTCATCATACTTAGACCTATAAGACACCATAGACCTAATGAATTGAGCAAGGGCCAGAGCCATTCTCTCACTACTTACTTCTTCATCCCCAAAAGCTTTTTGAAAAAGCACTTTATAGTAGTCCTCTGCACTCAATTTTTCTTCCAGTTCCGTAAGGGTCATTCCCATTTCTACCATATCTTGTATGGGCAAAAGTACCTGCTCCTCTAAAGTTCTGGCCCGTTCATCCCAAAAGAACCGGCCGTTTGAATAATAGCGGGCATTGGCCAAGCTCATAGAATTTCTAAGGGTCAAGGCACCCTCAAAGCCCATGCTAAACCTACTGGGATCCGAAAAACTATTTTCTTGTACATGACATGAAGCACATGAAATGGTATTATTTGCAGAGAGCTTGGTGTCGTAAAATAAGGTTCTACCAAGCGTGGCCCCGGCGTCAGATACTGGATTATTCCCAGGAGTGTTATCCTCTTGTCGTAGGTTCCTATCCAGGAAATAATCTGGTAGTGGTACATTAGAATAATTGAAGAACGAAGATGGTAAGTCCAGGGTTGCTCTTAAAATCTGCAACTCCTCCTCACTAATCCCAACGGAGTCCGGCTCATCTGGATTGTCAGTGTTTGGAAGTTCATTTACTTGTCTGTCGTCATTTGGCAGATCTAGAAGCTCCTGGGAAAGATCATCCGAAGAACAACCAATTAAGGGCAGTATTGCCATCATCAAAACTAAATTTCTACACATTGTCATTTACTAAAGATTTTAGAAGGTTTACAAAACGTAGAAATATTACATAGTATGAGAATTTTAGCGTTGTCCTTTTTTAGTTAGATGTCTTTTTCTGAAAAAACCTGCGCCCCTAAGTTTTTTTATCCCATCCCACCATTGGTGGGAATTTTCTAATCCCATCTGCTTTTCTTATTTTGCAATTACCATTCAGAAACTAAGTATGCAAAATATCACCAGACTATTTGACTTTCCGTATTATCAGCTAGAGAAATACAATTTGGAAAAATCCCTAATAACCAAATACGATGGAAAGTGGGTAGCCACTTCTACCAAGGAATACCTGGACAAGGCCAATGCTATTAGCAGAGGTTTGTTACGTCTTGGAGTTCAACCCGATGATAAAATAGCGTTGATATCTATGACCAATAGAACCGAATGGAATATCATGGATACAGGAATACTTCAGTTAGGCGCTCAAAACGTACCCATTTATCCTACGATTTCCGAGGAAGACTATGCTTATATTTTAAATCATTCTGGTGCTACCTTTTGTTTTGTTTCCTGTACCGATGTCTTGGAGAAAGTTAATGCCATAAAAGAGCAAGTCCCGAACCTCAAAGAAGTGTATTCTTTCAATAAATTATCTGATTGCCAGCATTGGACAGAGGTCCTAAAATTGGGCGAAGACACAAGCAATCAGGAGGAAGTGGAGCAGCGTAAAAGCGCTGTCAAGGCTGAAGACTTGGCGACCTAAATATACACATCTGGAACAACAGGGAGACCCAAAGGGGTAATGCTTTCCCATAAGAATATTGTTTCTAATGTGCTCTCTAGCGAAAAAAGAGTGCCATTTGAAATAGGAGCAAGTGCTTTAAGTTTCCTTCCAATCTGTCACATTTTTGAACGCATGATCTTATACCTATATCAGTATTGTGGTATAACGGTTTATTTTGCTGAAGGGCTCGATAAAATAAGTGATAATTTAAAGGAAGTGAAACCGAACGTAATGACCGTGGTTCCGCGCCTATTGGAGAAGGTTTACGACAAGATAATTGCTAAAGGTGCTGATCTTAGTGGAATAAAAAAGAAGCTGTTCTTTTGGGCGGTAGAATTAGGTCTGAAATACAAGCCTTATGGCGAAAATGGCTGGCTATATGAGCAAAAGCTTAAGTTGGCCAGAAAACTGATTTTTAGCAAATGGCAAGAAGGCCTGGGAGGAAACCTGCAGACTATGGTTTCCGGTAGCGCCGCCTTACAACAGCGCCTCGGTAGAATTTTCGGCGCGGCAGACATCCCGGTGATGGAAGGTTATGGCCTTACAGAGACTTCACCTGTAATATCCGTAAATGATCAGAGAAATAGGGGTTGGAAAATTGGAACTGTTGGGAAGGTCATAGAAGGGGTTGAAGTGAAAATTGCCGATGACGGGGAGATCCTGTGTAAAGGACCTAATGTGATGATGGGATATTACAAAGACCCAGAGAAAACCGCAGAAGTAATTAAGGACAATTATTTTCATACCGGGGATATTGGAGAGATAGATTCGGAGGGCTTTCTGAGGATAACCGATAGAAAAAAGGAAATGTTCAAGACCTCCGGCGGCAAGTACGTAGCTCCCCAGCTATTAGAGAATAGCTTTAAGGAATCGCGGTTTATAGAGCAAATCATGGTGGTTGGTGAAGGGGAAAAAATGCCCGCTGCATTGATACAGCCAAATTTCGAATTCCTGTATGAATGGGCCGAAAGGCACAACATAACTACAGGAGAGAATTCGGATATTGTGCTTAATGAAAAGGTCCTGGAACGTTATCAGCAAGAAATTGATCTGGCAAATGAAAAATTTGCAAAATGGGAGAAGGTTAAACAATTCAGACTAACGCCTGACGCCTGGACAGTGGATGACGGACATATGACCCCAACGATGAAGCTAAGGAGGAAGATCATAAAAGAAAAGTACATAGAGCTCTACAATAATATCTATGGATACTAGACAACTTATCAACACTGCATTTCAATTTCAGTGTACTTTATTCGTGTAAATTTCTAACATTTTTATCTTAATTTATTATGCATGCATAATAAATTATTTGTATCTTTGATGGCCTATGAAGGAAATCACAATTGACTATGCGCTCCGTGCTACCTGGCAAGCCGTTGCCAGAATGTACAATGAGGAGGCCAAAAAATTTGGATCAACGATGGCGGTGGGCTTTACCCTATTGAGCATTGATCCAAAGACAGGTACGCCTTCAACGGCACTAGGGCCAAAAATGGGCATGGAGGCAACCAGTCTTTCCAGAATTCTCAAAAGCATGGAAGAAAAAGGTCTCATTGAACGAAAGCCGAATCCCAAAGACGGACGCGGAGTACTTATTCACCTCACAGAATTCGGAATTGAAAAAAGGAATGACTCCAAGGACGCTGTTATTCGTTTTAATGATACGGTAAAGGCCCAGGTGGCTCCGGAGAAGCTAGAGTGCTTTTTTGAGGTCATGGAAACCATTGATCAACTCATATCAGAAAAAAAAGTATTTATAAAAGACACTACAACGAAGTAAATCCATGAACAAACACATCAATAAGGTGGCGGTCATTGGCTCCGGAATAATGGGAAGCGGTATTGCCTGTCATTTTGCAAATATTGGGGTTGAAGTACTTTTGTTAGACATTGTTCCCCGAGAACTTTCAGACAAGGAAAAAGCAAAGGGCCTTACATTAGAAGACAAAGTGGTTAGAAATCGCCTCGTAAACGATTCGCTTACCTCTGCCCTGAAATCCAAACCCTCTCCTATTTATCACCAGCGTTTTGCAGACCGCATTACTACAGGCAACCTGGAAGATGATATCGCCAAAGTAGCCCAGGTAGATTGGATCATCGAAGTAGTCGTAGAACGCCTGGATATCAAGAAGCAGGTATTTGAAAATATTGAAAAATACAGAACACCTGGTACTTTAATCACTTCAAATACTTCTGGTATTCCGATAAAGTTTATGAGTGAAGGACGTTCAGACGACTTTCAGAAACACTTCTGTGGTACGCACTTCTTCAATCCGGCTCGATATCTAAAATTGTTCGAAATAATCCCCGGGCCTAAAACCTCTAAAGAGGTGCTCGAATTTCTAAATGGGTACGGAGAGCAATTTTTGGGAAAAACCTCTGTGGTTGCCAAAGATACCCCGGCCTTCATCGGAAATAGGATTGGAATTTTCAGTATTCAGAGCCT
>JBFOMC010000381.1:0-7880 GCA_040830565.1 Flavobacteriaceae bacterium | reverse complement strand
GTCGGCCAATAGAACCCTCCAAAAATCCAGGGCGTCACCTGCAGAGATCTTGTCTGGATGTGTTCGGCCTCTTCTAAGACCCACTCCGCCATTTAACTTGTCCAGAAAGCCTCTGATTTGCCATAACCAATCTCCATAATACCAGCCGTTAGTACCCCCTATTTTCCAAATGTTGTTGAGCACCGCTTCCCGATTCTGGATATGTACTGATTTCTTGTCTTTCAAGACACCATATTTGGGAACCTGGATATGCTTTTCCAGATTTTCTTTAATCCTTCCGCTAACCATACTGTCTTTCCAACTACTGACCACAAGGTTTTGTTCAATTTTTCTGAAGGCAAGAGCGATGGCTTCCTTATAGGTTTTGGTTTGAATATTGAGCAGTTGTGCAAGTTTGTTGTCTCTGGCCACTACCTCAATCTTCATGCTGTCTACAAGATTTAGTGCAAGTTTGTAGGAGGTTGAGGTTACAAAATATAGCCAGTAGGAGGACAATTTTGGGGTCATCACAGGGACTGTAAAGATCCAATTCTTAAACCCTCTTACCTGTGCGTATTGTTCTAGCATCTGTTTATAGGTGAGAACATCTGGCCCGGCGATGTCAAAAGAGTTGTTATAAGTCTGCGGTTGCCCCAGCGCTGCAGTCAGGAAATGAATTACATCCCTTATAGCAATGGGCTGAGTTTTGGTAAGTACCCATTTTGGCGTGATCATTACAGGAAGTTTCTCACATAGATCTCTGATAATTTCAAAGGAAGAACTACCAGACCCAACGATAATACCCGCTCTTAGAACAGTAAGCGTATAAGGCCCTTCAGAAAGAATTCGTTCCACATTTTTCCGGGACCATAGATGTTTGGACAAATTCTCTTTATTTACAATGCCACTGAGGTAAATCACCTGTTTAATTTGAGTATCTGCTACATAAGCATTAAAGTTTTCGGCTGTGGCGGCTTCCATATCATCAAAATCTGTAGTAGAAGAGCTCATTGAATGAATTAGAAAGTAGGCTACGTCCAGGTCTGAGGGAAGTAATCCGGGCTCTACGGGCTTCAAAAAATCAATTTCGAGAATATCTACCAGGGCTTTGGTCTCTTCATCTATAGAGAACCTTTCGCGGTTTCTTACTGCACAGACCAGTTGATGACCCGCTTCGAGCAGTTTAGGAAGCAAGCGCATCCCAATATAACCGTTGGCCCCAGTAAGAAGTATTTTCATGTACTGTAGTTTAAAGGTCTTCTATGGAGGTTGGGGCATTGTCTGCTTTATAATCCAGGATTTTTCTAAAGAATTTTTGAATGGCCTTAGTATCTGCCTTTACCTTGATAAAATAATGATCTCTATAAATGGAATATACGGCCAAATCTCCCTTGTAAATGCTCAGCTTGTAATAAGGAATAATTAAGGCGTAAGTTTCTAAAAGGGATCTAAAGCGAACGATTATCCCTTTAGGCCGCATCTCTATATTGCAACTGTTCAGATTGTTGTCTAATAACAACAAATTGTTGATCTCTGCACTCGAGGCAGTTATAAAGAGTTTTGGAGAACCAATACCCCCCATTTGCCAACGTTGTTTTAAAGGAAAAGGCTTGCCTACTTCCTTATCTACCTTTCTAGTAACTTCCTTGTTGTTATAAGAGACATTTAGTAGCATGTAAATCTGGGATAAGCCTTTTACGTAAAGTTAGCCAAAAGCTTTGTGATAATGGAAAAGAAGCGGGCCAAAAGCATTATTTTATGTAGTTTTGCAGCTTCAAGTTAGGGCAGTACATGAAAATAGAAGAAATACTTGAGATAAAGGTAAAAGAGGCAGCTTCCAGACTTTTTAAGGTGGAATTACCGGCTGTTGAATTTCAGCCTACAAGGAAAGATTTTGAAGGTGATATTACTGTGGTAGTCTTTCCTATGTTGCGATTTATTAAAGGGAATCCGGAGTTGATAGGGAAGGAGATCGGAGACTATCTTAAAGGCGAATTGGTTGAGGTTGCAGATTATAATGTGATCAAAGGCTTTTTGAATCTGGTGATAAGCGATGCCTTTTACCTGGATTTCTTTAATTCTATTAGAACTTCCGAGAATTACGGTTATACCGAAAGTGTAGATAAGGATGCGGTAATGGTGGAGTACTCTTCTCCCAATACGAATAAACCACTACATCTTGGGCATATCAGGAATAATCTTCTGGGCTACGCAGTGTCTGAGATCCTGAAGGCTTCTGGCAAGAAAGTCTATAAAACACAGATCATTAATGATCGGGGGATCCATATTTGTAAAAGTATGCTGGCCTGGAAGAAATGGGGCAACGGTGAGACCCCTGAAAGCAGTGGCTTAAAGGGGGACAAATTAGTAGGGAATTATTATGTAGCCTTTGACCAGGCCTTCAAAAGTGAGATTGCCGAACTGGTAGCAGCAGGAAGCACGAAGGAAGTTGCTGAAAAGGAGGCCCCAATCCTTTTGGAGGCGCAAGAAATGCTTCGTAAATGGGAAGCCGGAGATAAAGAGGTTAGAACGCTATGGGAGACCATGAACGGATGGGTTTATAAAGGCTTTAATGAGACCTATAAAAACCTGGGGGTTGATTTTGATACGCTCTATTATGAAAGTGACACCTATCTTTTAGGAAAGGATGTGGTGGCAGACGGACTTAAAAAAGGGGTGTTTTACAAGAAAGATGACGGGAGTGTTTGGGTAGATCTTACAGACGAAGGCTTAGATGAGAAGATAGTACTTCGATCAGATGGCACGGCTGTGTATATGACCCAGGACTTCGGTACGGCCATTCAGCGGGTAAAAGACTATCCGGATATAGGAGGCTTGGTATACACGGTTGGAAATGAGCAGGATTATCATTTTAAAGTCTTGTTCCTTATTCTCAAGAAACTTGGCTATGAGTGGGCTGGAAATTTATATCACCTCAGTTATGGAATGGTAGATCTCCCAAGTGGTAAAATGAAGAGCCGAGAAGGGACTGTGGTGGATGCAGATGATCTTATAAATGATATGACCAATACTGCAGCAACTATTTCTGAGGAACTCGGTAAATTAGACGATTATTCTGAGGAGGAAAAACAGCAACTGTACAGAACCATTGGCCTGGGGGCACTGAAGTATTTCATTCTTAAGGTAGATCCCAAAAAAAGAATTTTGTTTGACCCAGAAGAATCTGTAGACTTTCAGGGCAACACGGGTCCCTTTATTCAATATACCTATGCCAGAATTCAATCTATTCTAAGAAAAGCAGAGCAAATGGATGCTGTCAAGTCGAGCGAAGTCGAGACCTCTTTCGATTTACACCCAAAGGAAAAGGAATTGCTAAAGCAAATCCAACTATTTCCTGAAACCATTCAACTGGCCGCGGAGAATTACAGTCCGGCACTGGTTGCGAATTATACCTATGATCTTGTAAAGGAATTTAATTCTTTCTATCAACAGGTATCCATATTGGGTGAGGCTGATGAACCGAAAAAAGTTTTTCGGGTGCAACTTTCCAAAAAAGTGGGGGAAGTTATCCAATCTGCATTTAAACTTCTGGGAATAACCGTTCCTGAGCGGATGTAGTTGTCAAAGTTTTAAATGTTAAAAACACTTGTTCCTCCCTTCGGATAAAGGGAGGTGTCACGCGTTTTGCGTGACGGAGGGTTTGATTTTAAAAAATATTGGGTAGGAGATACAAAACTCCCCGATTCCACTTGCAGTGGAATCACCCTCTCTGCCTTCCTCTCTTCGCATATTGCGAAATCGTCGGAGGCACTAGGAGGGGAACATGAGATATCAATACATTGCGTCCAAAACCAATAAGGAAATTCTAAAAACTCACTCTAAAACTTACATTGGGAGTAAGCCCGAGAGAAATATTCTCTACCTTTTCTATTTCATTCTGATCATCTAAGCGGTAGTAGGTATTTAGAATGTTCTTTTTGTTTAGAAGATTCAATACTGAAGCGCCAGCAGAAGCTCTGATAGTCGGACTAAGATCAAAATCGTAGGTAGCAGAGGCATCTGCCCTTATATAATCCGGAAGTCTACTGCTATTGGGTTCCCGGAAATTAATGGTATTTGGAAATACCGAGGTGTTGATCGAGTTTGGGGGATCCAGAGGCTCCGTGAAGGGTCTTCCGGTGCGGTAATTTAGTCCTATACCAAGTTTCAGATCATTATAACTATAAGTACTAGCAAAGGTAAAGTTATGCGTTATGTCCAGGTTATTTGGAAAAGTGCTGGGCACGATATCCTCAAAAGTGTAATCGTTGATGTTGTAGGTATAGCTTAGCCAGGAACTAAAAAAACGATTTTTGTGATTTATTAGAAACTCTATGCCCTTTACCTGATAACTACCTATTTCCCCATTAAATTGATCCTGATTTTGAAAGCCCTGAGTAGCCGTACTAATTCCGTCTACTTCCTTGTAAAATCCTTCCAGGCTGGCATACCAATTATCTTTATCGTAGTTGAGCCCAATTGAAAATTGCTTACTTCTGGTAACAGGCAATGAATCTTGTACCTTGGTCCCGGAAGGACTATCAGAAATCATCCATCGCCGCTTCTCTATTCCCAGGAAATTCTGCTCCAGATCTATGATCTGGTTGGTGGCCTGATGCTTAAGTTCTCCTAGGACCTCTAGGCGATAATAGTCAGCAAAGGTATAGTTGATATTTAGCCTGGGTTCTGCGAGAAACTCAGTGAAAGTGTTGAGGTTTTCAACATAGTTCAAGCGGACACCACCCTTAGCCCTGAATTTGGAGTTAATTGAAATATAGCCTAGTTCTGAATATATGGCGTGTGTTCTTACAACCCCTTTATTCCTATTGTTAAATGGGGGTTGCGTAACATCTGTGAAATTTGTGATCCCAACTTCTGTTAGTTGATAGCCATTTAACCAGTTGTATTTATCATTAGGACGGTAATTGGTGTTTACCTTAAGAGAGGTTTCTATAACCTGGTTGTTTTGGGAGAGAACCTGCGAGGCGTCGTTTGTACTTATTCTTGAATCCAGATCGTAACGCGTGTAATATCCGTTGATATGAGTAGAGAATTTTTCAGACCAGATACTTTCCAAAGTCCCTCCAAAAGAGAGATTCATTTGGTCCAGACTGCTTTCGTTGGTTCTACCACTATCCCCTGAGGTTTCACTGTAATCCAGATTATTGTTGATATTGATAAAGCTAAGCCGAAGTTTTTGCTGCTCATTAATGTCGTACAGCAGTTTTCCGGTGAAATCATAGAAATAAAAATTGGCATCCCTATCTATAACGTCAGTATCCTGAAAAGTACGTTCAAAAAACTGGTCGTAAGTAGGAGTATTTAGAAAGTCGGTCACAGATCTGCGTGCAGAAAACTGCAAGGCCAGATTCTCTGCCAGGGGGGTATGCCCGTAAAGATCCCCTCCGATAAGGTTAAACCCGGCTCCCCCAAAAAATTGGTCTTCCACCTCGTTTTTAGTACGCATATCAATGATCCCGCTTAAGCCGTCTCCGTATTCCGCACTGGCGCCGTTTTTAATAATGGCCACCTCGTCTGTAAGGTAGGGATTGAAGGCGGAAATCAGACCGAAGAAATGCCCGTTTTGATACATTTTTATCCCGTCCCAAAGAATCAGGTTCTGATCATTGGTGCCTCCCCTGATATTGATATCGGAAACGGTTTCATCTATGCTCTTAATGCCCGGTAAAGCCTGGACGGTATGAAGTACATCTGGTTCAGTAAGCCCTGGTAGAATGCCAAAATCCTTAGTGTTTAGCAAAACACTGGCATCAAATTCTTTGCTAAGACCAGTGGTCAGGAATTTAAAGACAACCACCTCATCTAATTGCTGATACCGTATACCAAGTAAGATGGTGGTACAGGGGTTATCATTTACCAAATCCTCGGCGGTTACATATCTGGTTTTGAAGCCTAAATGTTTAATGCGGATTGATGCCTTTCTGGGAATACTTGTAAGTGAAAATCCGCCATCCAGATCAGTAATGGTGGCAATGCTACTGCCTATGACCTCAACACTTGCACCTGTGACTGTATTCTGTTCAAAGTTGTCAAGAACAGTAGCGCATATATCTACTGCGGTGCTTTTAGAGAGGGTATAGTATCTGGGGCTTAGTTTTTTGATGATCAGTTGGGTCTGATCTTCTATGGCCCCGAGGATTCCTTCCAACTCTGTCTCTTGAGGCGGCTTGATGACCAATGGCCGTAAATCTTCATCTACGTAAGAAAACTTGACGTCGAATCGACTTTCAAGTAGTTGGATGTAACTAATTAATTGGGTTGTTGTTGCCGTAGACGGTTGCTGCGCCCGGCCTATAAAAATACCAGACATCAGCAAACAACATAGAATAAACCGTCTAAGGTGCGTTTTCGGCATAGATTAGCACTTTGTTCCCCTCTAATTTAAACTTTATTTGAGAAGGAGTACTAATACTTTGTAACGCCAAATTTACGTTTGTGTTGCTGAAAGTACCTGTAAAAAGTTGGTCCAGATCGATATTTCTGGTTTCCACCTTAATATTAAATTGTCTTTGGAATTCATCAAGCACATAGGATAAAGGAATACTTTTAAAAGTACTCTCATTATTTATCCAAGATGGTACACTGGAATTTGGCACCTCTGGTTGCTGAATTTGCCCATTTATAACTACAAATGAATTACCTGCCGGTAATTTGGTTTCCTTATCATTGTAAGTGACACTTACCAGACCTTCATAACAAGTAACTTCAAAGAAATCCTTTCTGTTTTCTACATTGAACTGTGTTCCTAAAACAGTTACCAGACCATTTTCTGTTGCAACTGTGAACTTCTTTCCTTTGGCTACTTTAAAGAAAGCCTCACCATTAAGGTTAACATTACGGTTCTGATCCCATTTCTTTTCGCTAAAAGAAACTTCCGAATCTGCATTCAAAATTATTTCAGATGCATCTGGAAGTACAACTTCGGTACGTTCAGCATATTGGGTGCTTATAGTTTCATCCAGGGAGTCTATATAAAAATAGGAAACCAGGAAGATAACGGCGATAGCCGCTGCTATACGCAACAATTTCCTGGCAGGATTCAATTGCACAACTTTAGTCTCTTTTGGAGTTTGTTGATTTCTAAGATCTTCCAGAGCTTTCTCCATATCAAACTTTGGGGCTTCCATTTCACTGGACACGTCCAAAATTCGCTTATAAGTGGCATACTCGGCAGTTTTTTCAAACTCCGCTAATTCGGCCTCCGTAAGCTCGTTATTAAGCCATTTTGCTAAATAATTCTCTTCCATCACTCTAAATTTTAGTTTCCTTGGGGCAAAACCACTAAGGTGGTTAAGAGGTTAAATCGCTTATATTCAGTATGTTGTGCGATTATCGTAAGGAAAAACTCATTTCATTATTTCTAGCTTTACTCCTATATAACAATTTACTACTAAAAAACCCTACTTTTTTCCCTATACTCCCTATTTCTAGGGGTTTTAGCTACTTCCTTGGCATAAAGTTCAAGTTCAAGTATCAAGTTCAAACTCAATAATTCCAAGAATTTATTGGCTTAAAGCCTCAATCTTGAGCGAAAACCCTCTAATCATTGTTATCGATCCCTAATTACCCACAACCGATCAACCAACAACCATCAACTAGATTCCATCAATCTGCTCTCTCAGTGCTTTTAGGGCCAAATGCATCCTTTTTTCAATAGCTTTTACGCTAACCCCTTCCATTTCGGCGATTTCAGCGTATTTTTTTCCATCTATACGGTTAAGAAGGAAGGTAGTCCGTTGATTTTCAGGTAAATCGTCAAGGGCACGGTCCAACTTATCTTTAAATTCCTTTTCCTCCATGAGATATTCCGGAGACTCATAGGAGGTATTTTCGGACTTATCAGCATACTTAAGCCGCACTTTTTCCGACTTAATAACGTT
>JBFOMC010000380.1:0-23928 GCA_040830565.1 Flavobacteriaceae bacterium | reverse complement strand
GATCCTTATGATAGATAAGCACAACTATCACACGTTTCAACCCTTACTTTATCAGGTTTCAACAGGTGGTTTAGAGCCAGATTCTATTGCCTACCCCATTCGGAAGATCTTGAAACGACTCAAGAATTTTCATTTTCGCTGGGCTACGGTAGAGCGCCTGGATCCGGTAGCCGAGGTTATACATACCAATATCGGAGAGATTGATTATGATTATTTGATCATTGCCACCGGGACCAAAACCAATTTTTTCGGTAACAAGGATATTCAGACTCATGCCATGGCCATGAAAAATGTCCCGCAATCCCTAAATATCCGAAGTTATATGCTCCAGAATTTTGAAAAGGCTGATAATAGCGGTGATATTGAAGAGCGGAAGGCATTGCTTAATTTTTCGATTATTGGTGCAGGGCCTACTGGGGTTGAATTGGCAGGAGCTTTTACGGAATTAAAAAAGAATGTCTTCCCCAAGGATTACCGTCATCTCAATATTGAGGAAATGGAGATACATTTATTTGAAGGGGCAAATAGAGTATTGCCTCCTATGACGGCACATGCCTCAAAAAAAGCGGAAGAATTTCTAGATGAATTTGGAGTACACCTCCATTTAAATACGATTGTAAAGGGCTACGATGGCGATGTATTGACCATGAACGACGGGCAGACTATGCGGACTAGAAATTTTATCTGGACCGCTGGAGTTACCGGGGCTGCTATTGAAGGCTTAGATTCCGATGCACTTATTGCTAAGGACAATAGATTTAAGGTAAATAGCTATAGTCAAGTCTATGGATACGATAATGTATTTGCCATAGGCGATATAGCATATATGGAAACTGAGGCTTATCCTAAAGGACACCCCCAAATGGCACAACCCGCCATACAGCAAGGAACCCTTTTGGCAAAAAACCTTAAGCTTCTTCTAGAAGGAAAAACCTTAAAGCCTTTTACCTATAAGAATAAAGGAGAAATGGCAACTATAGGTCGGAATCGTGCTGTGGTAGATCTGCCGAAATTCAGCTTTGGAGGCTTTTTTGCCTGGTTTATTTGGATGTTTGTGCATCTCATGTCCCTTGTTGGCTTTAGAAATAGGGTTATTGTTTTTTTCAACTGGGCCTATAACTACATAAACTATGATAAGGCGGCAAGACTTATAGTAAGGCCCTTTAAACCCAAAATGGTAAAAGAAGAGCAGAAGCAGCTATAAATTAAAAAGCTTTAGTATATTTGCGGTGTTGTGTTGTGTATAGGTCACAATTACAAAGACCTATGCAAAGTGTGGACACCAGCTAAAATGTTGGCACCACCAATGAAAGGCTTTCCTTTTTTGGGAGGCTTTTTTCTTTAATGAGCACCCGCATTTTGGAAGAAAATGCGGCCGTGCGAATTATTCCGACGATAGGAGGAATCTCGACCTCGCATTTGAGAAGGTTGAACCCACATTTTGGAAGAAAATGTGGTCGTGCGAATTATTCCGACGATAGGAGGAGTCTCGACCTCGCATTTGAGAAGGTTGAACCCGCATTTTGCAAGAAAATGCGGCCGTGCGAATTATTCCGACGATAGGAGGAATCTCATCAGATTTTGCAAATTTTTCTATTAGATTAAGCCACTTACATTTTACTAAAACTGCATTTATTTGTATTTTTACACTAGTGACCTTGGGTTGAAATAGGTGGCGCGAAAAATTCTCTTTTTATGAATTCTCCCACCCACAATGGTTGGATTATTGTCATAGAACGCATAATTAAAAATGTAAGAGATGCCACTATACCACACATTGGGAAAGATACCCCACAAGAGACACACTACCTTCAAAAAGAAAGACGGAACACTTCATTACGAACAGCTGTTTGGAACCATCGGTTTTGATGGAATGTCTTCATTGATGTATCATCTACACCGACCTACGCAGGTAAAAGAGGTTGAAAAGTCTGTTGATATTAGCCCCAAAGGAGCCGTAGAGTACAACATGAAATCTCGCTTGTTGAAAGGTTTCCAAATAAAAGCGGAGGAAGATTATTTGGATAGCAGAAAGGTAGTGCTTTTTAACAATGATGTTCATGTAGGGCTTGCCGCTCCGAAAAAATCAATGACCGATTATTTTTATAAGAATGCAGATGCTGATGAGCTTTTGTTTGTCCATAAAGGAACGGGTACATTAAAGACCTTGCTTGGTGAGATCCCATTTGATTATGGGGATTACATCTTAATCCCACGTGGAATGATCTACCAAATTGAATTTGACGGAGAAGACAATAGATTGCTCATTACAGAGTCTTACCATCCCATTTATACCCCTAAACGATATCGCAACTGGTTTGGGCAGCATCTGGAGCATTCACCATTTTGTGAACGTGATTTTAAACTGCCCCGGAACCTTCAGACCTACGATGAGACGGGTGAGTTTTTAATGAAGGTAAAGAAACAGGGTCAGCTACATCATATGATTTATGCCACACACCCCTTTGACGTAGTAGGTTGGGATGGATATAATTACCCTTACGGATTTTCTATTCACGATTTTGAACCGATAACAGGAAGAGTACATCAACCGCCTCCAGTGCATCAAACTTTTGAGACGGGAGCCTTTGTGGTCTGTTCATTTTGCCCCAGATTGTATGACTACCACCCAGAGGCTATCCCTGCTCCCTACAATCATTCTAACATAGATTCTGATGAGGTTCTGTACTATGTTGATGGCGATTTTATGAGTAGAAATAATATTGATAAGGGTTATATTTCTTTGCATCCGGCAGGCATTCCCCATGGCCCGCATCCAGGAACATATGAAGCCAGTATCGGGAAGAGCAAAACCGAGGAGCTTGCTGTGATGATAGATACTTTTAAACCTCTGCAACTTACCCAGGCCGCTCTTGACATTGATGACGGAAAATACTACCAGTCCTGGTTAGAGTAGTGCCACTTTGTGCATTACAAAATGAACAAGACTTGCAGCTAGTTTCGCAGTTTGGTGGTCAATATCGAACTGGGGGTTTAGTTCTGCTACGTCTATACTTATCAATTTTTCAGAACTAATAATTGTTTTAAGTGTCTCCAGGACTATGTCAGGAGAAAAACCCATAGGAGAAGAAGCACTTACTCCCGGCGCATATGCGGAAGAAAAACCATCCAGGTCTATGGTGACATAAATGCGATCTACTTTGTCCATAAAGGAAGTCAGTTCCTCCCGGACCTGTTCAAGATTATGTATCGTAAATTCATCTACTTCGGTGTATTTCACACCAAATTTTTTGGCGGTGCTAAAAAGCCCCTTGTCATTTGCCTCCTTACGGATCCCAAGGCACTGGTAATGAAACGGTCTTTGTTCCCATTTACAATCCTCAGCAATTTGAAAGAAAGGGGTGCCGGAATTATTACCGCTTTTATTATCCCTTAAATCAAAGTGTGCATCGAAATTGATTATTCCCAGAGTTTCACTTTCCTTAAGGTGATTTTTTATCCCGCCATAGTGTCCGTAGGCAATATCGTGGCCTCCTCCCAGGACAATTGGGAAAATGTTGTTTTCAAGTAAATCACCTACCGCCGTCCCGAGATGTTCCTGAGCGGCCTCCATATCTCCGTCAATACAGGAAATTGAACCGAGGTCCAACAACGAAAATGGCTCCGGTAAATGATTTGTAAGTTTACCGAGTTGCGCCTTAATGATATCAGGAGCTGTAGCTGCCCCAGGCCTCCCCAGGTTTCGTCTAACGCCTTCATCACAGGCATATGCTATCAGGCCGAAAGCTTTTTCATGATCATATTGTCTGTTTGAATTAAGGTCTATGAAATTAACTGCTTCATGTAAATAGAGCTTTTGTTCAGAACTTCGACCTGTCCATAGCTTTTCGTTCGGGAGGATATAACCTTTCATAATTTGTTGATGCATCGTTTGTTAGCGCGCAGGGTGGTCTTACAAAATTACGGAAACAAAGTTTCCAAAAGCTCCTCGTCAACCAGGTTTGGAATTGTGACTTTCAACTCTGGTGTTCTGGCCATTTCTCGTTTGATGGCAAATAGGGCTTCTTTGTTCCTGGCCCAGCTTCTTCTCGCTATTCCGTTGTTGACATCGTAGAAAAGCATACTTTTTAGCCGCCTTGATGCCTCTTCAGATCCGTCCAGGACCATACCGAACCCTCCATTTATGACTTCACCCCAGCCAACACCTCCGCCGTTGTGAATAGAGACCCACGTAGCTCCTCTAAAACCATCTCCGATGACATTATGAATGGCCATATCAGCGGTAAACTTACTGCCGTCATAGATATTGCTGGTTTCCCTAAAAGGGGAGTCTGTTCCACTAACGTCATGATGATCCCGACCCAGAACTACCGGTGCAGAGATCTCACCTTCACTAATTGCAGTGTTGAAAGCCTCAGCTATTTTTGATCTCCCTTCAGCATCGGCATATAATATCCTTGCCTGGGAACCGACTACTAGCTTGTTTTCCTCCGCTTCAGAAATCCATTTGATATTGTCTCCCATCTGCTGTTGAATCTCCTTAGGGGCATTTTCCTGAATTTGCTTCATAATATCCAAGGCGATGTGATCTGTCTTTTGCAGATCTTCCGGATCACCTGAGGTGCATACCCATCTAAAGGGGCCAAATCCGTAATCAAAGCACATAGGCCCTAGAATGTCTTGAACGTAAGAAGGATATCTAAAATCGATCTTGTTTTCTGCCATGACCTCAGCCCCGGCCCTGGAAGCTTCCAAAAGAAAGGCATTGCCATAGTCGAAGAAATAAGTCCCTCTTTGGGCATGTTTATTAATCGCCTCAACCTGTCTTCTTAGTGATTGATTTACCAGTTTCTTAAAAGATTCGACATCCTCGCTCATTAGCCTGTTCGCGTCTTCGAAACTTAAATCTACCGGGTAATAACCTCCCGCACAGGGGTTGTGCAAAGAAGTCTGATCTGATCCCAGATGAACAAAAATCTCCTCCTCATAAAAGCGTTCCCAGACTTCCACAATATTGCCGATGTATGCCAGGGACACGATCTCTTTTTGCTTAATCGCTTTCTGGGTTCTGGAAACCAGAACTTCAATACTTTCGACTAGCTCATCTACCCATCCCTGTTCATGCCTTTTTTTGGCAGCAGTGGCATTTACCTCAGCGCATACAGTAATACATCCTGCGATGTTTCCTGCTTTGGGCTGAGCTCCGCTCATGCCTCCTAATCCGGCCGTGAGGAATACTTTGCCCGCTACCGGATCGCCTTTGATCAGTACTTTTCTAAAAGCGTTCATTACGGTGATGGCGGTGCCATGCACAATTCCCTGAGGCCCAATATACATATAGGAACCTGCTGTCATTTGTCCGTATTGGGTGACTCCCAGGGCATTAAACCTTTCCCAGTCGTCAGGTTTGGAATAATTGGGAATCATCATCCCATTAGTGACTACAACTCTTGGGGCTTCTTTGGAAGAAGGAAATAATCCCATAGGATGCCCTGAGTAAATATGTAGGGTCTGTTCTTCGCTAATTTCGGCCAGGTACTTCATGGTAAGTAGGTATTGTGCCCAATTCTGGAACACCGCCCCGTTACCACCATAGGTAATTAATTCTTCGGGATGCTGAGCCACGGCGGGATCCAGGTTATTTTGGACCATTAGCATAATCGCCGCTGCCTGGGGGGTTTTAGCCGGATAGTCAGAAATGGGTCTGGCGTACATTTCATAAGTAGGTTTAAAGCGATACATATAAATTCTCCCGTGCGTATTGAGCTCGGAGGCAAATTCTTCCGAAAGTTCCTTATGCCAAGTTTCCGGAAAGTACCGCAGGGCATTTTTTACCGCAAGTTTTTTTTCTTCGGCAGACAACATGTCTTTGCGTTTGGGGGCATGATCTGCTTTAGCCTCGTAGCTCCTTTTGAGGGGCAATTCAGCCGGAATGCCTTGTAAAATTTCCGATCTAAAATCCATGCTTAGCTTTTGTGTTTATCAAATACCTTTATCCCTTTTTTATAGACAATACAAGGTTTGAAATTTCCCTGGTGATATAGAATTTCTCGATAATCGTCTGTATGGAAAAGGGCAAAGTCGGCCAAAAATCCTGGTTTCAGTCTACCTCTGTCTTTTAGGCCAAGAGCTGCTGCTGCTCTAAAGGTGATGCCTGATAGAACTTCTGTATTGGTCAATTTTTCAAAAGCTCCGAGGATCGCTGCCTGGGTGAGCAAATCTCCCATTGGGGCAGATCCGGGATTGTGATCGCTGGCAATAGCCAGGGCACCACCAGCATCTAGAATTTTGCGGGCGGGGGTAAAGGCGCAGCCAAGACCTAAGGAGGCTCCGGGCAGGGCCGTAGCTATAACGTCACTTTTTGCCAGGAACATTATTTCTTTTTCCGTACTTGCTTCCAGATGATCTGCACTTATGGCACCATGAGCGACGGCTACCTGGGATCCACCTGGGGTGAATTGATCAGCGTGTACGGTAATATCAAATCCCATTGCCTTAGCCTTGGCAAAATAGGGTTCTATGGCTTCTGCAGTAAAAGCACTTTCTTCAATAAATGCGTCGACACGGTCGCTAAGTCCTTCGGCCTTGAGTTTAGGGAAAAGCACATCGCTTATTTCAGACAGGTATGCTTCAGGACTTCCGGAATAGTCTTTAGGATGCATGTGGGCAGCAAGGCAAGTGGGAATAAGATCTGTTGAAATTTCTTTGTTGGCCTCCCGGATGGCATAGAGCATTTTGAGTTCTTCTGCTACCGACAGGCCATAGCCACTCTTGACCTCGAGAGTTGTAATGCCGTTCTTTAAATGTCTTTTGGCTCGCTTAACAATTCCTTTGGTCAGTTCTTCATTGTTAGCTTTTCTTGTTTGTGTTACGGTGTCCCAAATACCTCCTCCGGCTTTAGCAATTTCGAGATACGTCTTTCCGGCGTTACGCATGGCATAGTCACGGGCTCGCGATCCTCCAAAACAGATATGGGTATGAGCATCAATAAAGCCCGGCAGACATACATGCTTGCCTTCCAAACGAACTATTGAGGTGTCTTTAGTTTCTACTTCGGATTGTAAATTATGAAATGTCCCAATATTAATGATTTTATCCCCTTCGATGAGCAGTCCTGCACCTTCAATAATGACAAGATCTTCATCCGGGATACTGCCTTTAAGCGAAATTCCTGTCATGGGAATAAGCTGTGAAAAAGGGCCAATCAAAGTTTGCTTGTTCAACCTAATTTATTTTTAATTACTGATTACTGATTACTGATTACTGATTACTGATTACTGATTACTGATTACCATCAATATAACTCAAATTCTTCAGAGTACTTTGTCTCCAAAGAGATACCCTCGCGTTTGCTAACCTTATCGATAATCTCAATGATGGTTCGGTTTTTTATGAGTTGGATGCCTTTCTCAATATCATCAGAAAAAACACGGTCTTTTTCTGCAAAAGTTACCTTTTTACGAACCTCTTTATGAATCTCGTCTAAAAGTACGCCAGATTTCATCGGTTTCCTGAACTCAAAAGCCTGGGCTGCTGTCAGCAGTTCAATGGCCAGTATTTTTTCGACATTTTCTATTACCTGAAGGGCTTTTCTACCGGCAATAGACCCCATACTTACATGATCTTCTTGTCCAAGAGAGGTTGGGATACTATCAGCACTGGAAGGAAAACACAAACCTTTATTTTCACTTGCAAGGGCTGCGGTAGTATACTGTAAGATCATGTAACCTGAGTTGATACCGGTATCTTCCATAAGGAGTTTTGGGACGCCCGGACTGTTCCCTTCCAATGCCAGATAAATTCGTCGGTCCGAAATATTACCAACTTCGGCCGCAGCCAGACAGGCGTAGTCCAGGGCCATGGCCAGAGGTTGTCCATGAAAACTACCTCCACTGATGGTAAGCGCTTCATCAATAATTATGGGATTGTCGGTTACTGAATTTAACTCCGTTTCTAATAGTTCTTTTAAATGCAACCAGGCGTTCCTCGAAGCTCCATGCACCTGAGGCATACAACGCAGTGAATACGGATCCTGAACCCGTTCACAATCAATATGATCCTCCATAATTTCTGAACCCTCCAAAAGCGATTTTATTCTTGTTGCCACATGAATATTTCCTTTAAACGGCCGAAGTTTATGCAGTTCCTCATAAAAAGGTTTAATGGAACCCTGTAAACCCTCTATCATCATCGCTCCAATAATATCTGCCTGCGCCAGGCAACTTTGCAATTTGTCAACGACTTTTACCGCGTGTGCCGCAATAAATTGTGTTCCGTTAATGAGGGCCAGTCCTTCTTTGGCGCCGAGATTGAGCGGGGCAAGGTTGTTTAGACGTAGAAGTTCTTCGGCTTGCATCACCTGGCCATTATAGCTCACCTTCCCCAAGCCAATAAGTGGAAGAAACAAATGCGAGAGCGGAGCCAAATCTCCCGAAGCACCTACGGAACCCTGTGAGGGAACCAAGGGAATGGCATCGTTATTTATATGCCACAGTATACGATCTAGCGTTGTTTCTGCTATACCAGAATATCCTTTAGCGAGGGCATGTAGCTTTAAGATCAGCATTAATTTGGCGATTTCACTAGCTATGGGCTTGCCCACTCCTACACTGTGACTCTGCAGGATATTGCTTTGCAAAATTTTCGTCTCCTCCTTAGATATTTTTGTGGTACACAAAGGGCCAAAGCCTGTATTGATTCCGTAAACAGGATGTCCTTTTTCTACAATATGCTGCACGGCCATCTGACTAGCTTTAACGCGATTTCTACAGGCCGAAGAAATGGTTCCGGTTAGATTGCCAGACGCCAATTGAAGCGCCTTCCCTGCACTAAGCCAGTCTTCGCCGAATAGGAATGTTTGGGTTTTATTGGCCATAAGTGTCATTTTTGCCAGGATAAAATTATTGATTAAGTTTGATACTTACTAATACTATATATATCAATATTTAATAACTATGAGTTATCAACTAGAACTCAGACATTACCATTATTTTTTGGCTGTGGCAGAAGAATTGCATTTTAGAAAGGCGGCAGAAAAGCTTTTTATTTCGCAGCCCGGATTGAGTAGGCAGATCAAACAGATGGAGGCTATTCTGGATACCCCTTTATTCATTCGTAGCAAAAAGAGGGTGTCTTTGACCACCGCTGGAAAGTATCTGAAAGGCGAAGTGGAATTTATTTTCAATCACCTGGATCTCACTAAAAAACAGTTAAAGCTTATTGCTCAAGGTTCTTTAGGTGAGTTACGGATTGGGTTTTTGGGATCTGCTATGCAGGGGGTGATACCAGATCTCCTATTGGCACTAAACAAGAACGCCCCCGGCATAAATACAAGCCTTGAAGAGTTGTCTAACAACGCCCAGATCAATGCCATTTTAAAGGATAAACTCGACATTGCATTTGTCCGTCTTGCCCGAGTACCGACAGCTTTGGCCATCAGGGAAGTATTTGAGGATACCTTTTCAATGGTACTACCAGAGGATCATAGTATCGACAATACTAACTTCCGGGGTATGCATCAGTTTTCAGAGGAACAATTTATATTGTTTTCTCAGGAATACAGCCCACTTTATTACGATACGGTGATGAGTATTTGCGAAGATGGAGGATTTACCCCTAAAGTTTCTCATAAGTCGGTGCATGCCCAAACGATCTTTAAGTTGGTTGAAAATAAATTGGGAATTGCCATAGTACCCACTGCCTTGCAGCACGGATTTAAGATGCAGGTAAAATTCATCGAATTGGGCAAGATCAAACAACGTGCTAGTTTATCTGTGGTATGGAAAACGGACAACAGAAATCCCGCGTTAAAAAATTGTTTAGATATTCTTTTAAAGGAGGCTTAATG
The DNA here is from genome assembly GCA_040830565.1 of Flavobacteriaceae bacterium. Lineage (GTDB taxonomy): Bacteria > Bacteroidota > Bacteroidia > Flavobacteriales > Flavobacteriaceae > JAFMPW01. The sequence goes on along the minus strand of JBFOMC010000380.1, from coordinate 14,120 downwards.
CCTTGGATATCTTAAATTTGAAGACATCCTAAAAAAGTTATATGGTTTTTGATCTAATAAAGAAGAGACGTTCTGTATTTCCGGTTCAATACAATGACGAGCCCATTGAGAGGGTTGAGATTGAAAAGGTACTTGAAGCTGCAAATTGGGCGCCAACCCACAGGAAAACTGAACCCTGGCGTTTTCGGGTTTTGTTGGGAGAGACTAAAGAAAAACTAGGCCTCTTCCTGTCGTACAAATATTTAGAGGTAGAGGAGCGGCCGAAACAAATGAAGGCCAAAAAGCTGATAGAAAATCCAAAACGCGCTGGAGCTGTCATTGCAATTTGTATGCAAAGAGACCCAAAAGAGAGCGTGCCAGAATGGGAAGAGATTGCGGCAACTGCTATGGCGGTTCAGAATATGTGGCTCTGTTGTACAGAAATGGGAATTGGGTGTTATTGGAGCTCTCCTGGGCTAATTAAGTATATGGACGAATTTTTTGAGCTGAAAGAGGGCGAAAAATGCCTCGGGTTTTTTTATATGGGGCGGTATGATGAAGTCCTTCCTGAAGGCGAACGTGGCCCTATTTCAGAGAAAGTGCAGTGGAGTAATTAGTTAAAATAAGGAAACAAGGCACTTTTATAATCCCAGACTTTTGAAATGAATAGACCTAGAAATATTACTGTGACCACAAATTTCAAAAAGGTGCCGGTAAGGAATCCGATAAAGGATCCAAAAGCAGCTTTTAGTGCCGTTTGCTGATCCGCTTTATTGATGAGTTCTCCCACCAAAGCTCCTATGAATGGCCATATGATAATGCCAAAGATTCCTAGAATAGGGAAGAAGATGGCTACTAAGAGCCCTAAGGTTGTTCCTATCATTCCCGCCCTGCTTCCACCAAATTTTTTTGTACCCATAGCCGGAATGACGTAATCCATCGCAAATACCAGTAAAGCCACTGCGGCTGTTATTCCGAGAAACCACCAATCGTCCGGAACGGCTTTGGTAAGACTTAGCAAGAGTAGCCCAACCCAACTTATTGGCGGACCTGGTAAAACAGGTAAGAAGCTCCCTAAAATGCCCACAAGCATTAGGATAAACCCCAGAATCAAAAGTACGATATCCATGTAGGTTACTATTTTCTTGTTTGACGAAGATACGTCAGAATTGTTACAGAATTGTTGAGAGGACTCCAGTTGGCGGTATATGTGTAGGAAGAAAGTCGTACGGACATAGTTATTGGAGGAGTAAGGCTGAGGTACTTTTTCGGGGGAAATAGAATTCCCCACCCCTTGGGGTTAAGATAAGTGTTTTAACTGCATTTCCCTTGCAGTATTTAGATGAGATAGAAATCTAAATCTGAAGTACAGACTTGATCTCTAGGTTGATTGGAGATTAGGAATTCAAAGTTTTTAACTAAAAAATTAGTTTAAACTAAAAATTTAGTTATATTTGAAATATCAATAATGAGAAGACCATGAAACAACTAACGAAAGCAGAGGAGGAAGTAATGCAGATCTTATGGCAGCTTCAAAAAGCCAATGTGGCTGCCATCATAGGAGAGTTACCCGAGCCCAAACCCGCTTACAATACGGTTTCTACCATTGTGCGCATTTTGGAAAGTAAGGGTTTTGTAGATCACGAAAAGGAAGGGAAGGGCCATATATACTTTCCACTAGTTCAAAAAGCGGATTACAGCAATCAATCCATTAACAAATTAGTTGACGGATATTTTCAGGGCTCTTTTAAAAGTATGGTCTCGTTTTTCGTAAAAAAGAACGATATGAACCTTTCCGAATTAGAGGCAGTATTAAAGGAAATTAAAAAAGAAGAAAGGTCATGATACAGTTCATTATAGAGGTCATTGCCTTTCAATTGGTTTTTATGGTTGTTTATGATTTCTTCCTTAAACAGGAGACTTTCTTTCAATGGAATAGAGCCTATTTGCTGACCACCTTTGTGCTTTCCTTGATCTTACCCTGGATAAAACTCGAAATGTTTAGAGAGTCGCTCCCACAAGAATACCTGATATACCCAGAATTTCTTTGGGGCTTAGACAACGCTATTGAACTAAAGGGCTCTGAAGGAACTCCATGGTTTTCAGGTGTATCCTGGGAATATACTTTACTATTTAGCGGAATGTTTTTTGCTGCCCTGATTTTTGGCTTTAAACTTTTGAGAATACAACAGCTCCGTCTCCAGGGAGATATTGAGTATTTCCCAAAATTTACTAGAATTATAATTGCCAATAGTTCTTTGGCTTTTTCTTTTTTCAGATCCATTTTCTTGGGTGATAAAGTGATGGAGAAAGAACATGAAAACATCATTCAGCACGAGTTGGTGCATATTGAGCAAAGGCATTCTCTGGATCTGATCTTTTTTGAGATTATGAGGATTGTTGGCTGGTTTAACCCCCTTGTTTACGTATATCAAAGTAGGATTTCGGATTTACATGAATACATTGCAGACGCCAGGGTGGCAAAGACGCATAAAAAAGAACAATACCAATTCTTGCTTTCACAAGTATTCCAAACCGAGAATATCTCCTTTGTCAATCAATTTTTTAAGTCGTCACTAATTAAAAAACGTATTGTTATGTTACAGAAATCAAAATCGAAAAAAATATGGAGGCTGAAGTACCTTTTTCTAGTACCGGTGATAATGGGAATGCTCATCTACTCTTCTTGCCAAGCGGATCAAAAGTTTGGTGGTAATAATGCTGTTCTGGTGGGCAATGTTGAAGATTTGACACCAGAGGAAGAAGACAAAATTCTTGGCCTGCTTAAAGAATTTTCCAGCAGTTCAGAAGATTGGCAGTTAATTGTGAAAGACGCCAAAACTACTATGAAATACATAAAGTCTGACGATGATTCTTATATCACTGGGCCTGAGGGTGAAAAGATCAGAGCCAAGTTGGTAATTGATTCCGAGCGGGATAGAGACGGAGAAGCAGATGTAGCCGCTTTTATGGAAAAAATGAAGGAGACAAGTACCGTAATTAGCGAGGCGAAAGCAGAATGGAGAGATCAGCTCACCTATGATATTCTTGCCAATGACAAACTAACCGATTCTGAGAAGAGGAAATTAATTGAAGGTATTAGCAAGTTGGCCTCGGACGATTTCAATGTCAAATCCACAAAAAATCCTGATGCAAAGAATGGGACCGATTATATCGTGGAGGCTACAAAAAACACCATCCCTTTTGCGCTAGTTGAAGAAGTTCCTGTTTTTCCTGGTTGCGAATCTGAGGGAGATAAACGCGATTGTTTCATTGAAAAGATGATGCGTCATATTCAAAAACACTTTAATTATCCTCAAGAGGCAAGGGATGCTGGAATTGAAGGTAGGGTAAACCTTTTATTTACAATAGACAAGAATGGGTTTATATCCAATATCAAAAAACGGGGACCCCATGAGCTTTTGGAAGCCGAAGCAGAAAGAATCATCAAAAGACTTCCGCGAATGCAAGCTGGAATTCACAAAGGGGAAAAGGTAAATGTTCCTTTTTCTATACCCCTTACTTTTAAATTATAGCCTCCCTTTAACTAAAGATATTTTGAACAGCACCAATTACCCAAATGTTTCGTACAGCAAGGGTATGATTCTTGCCTAGTTCTCAGGAGCTTATTTTTGAAGGCATTTTGTTTGGGGGAATAGAATTCCCCTCCCCTAGGGGTAAAATAGTTATTATCACTGTATTTACCTTTCAGTGATGGCATATATCACAATTATTTTTTATCCATATAGGAAGTATTTTTACTCTAACCATACATTATTATGGCCATTCAGGAAGCTTGATAACTATCTTTATTAAATTCCGGCTGTGCAATTCTACTGGTTTTCTAAGACCATTGATTCCGATTGGTTTATCCAAAAAATCGTAATTTCCCGCCAAGAATTACGGCAATGCGGAAGTTGGGTTTATTTTGTTTACTATGCTTTTTGGTCTCGTGTGACTGGTTTTCCTCCAGGGAAGCAAAGACCCAAAAACTGGTAGAGCAAGAACTGCAGGGCATAGACTGGAATGAGATAGACCAGTATCCGTTATTTGACGATTGTGACGAGACCGTTTCAAAGACAGCCCAGAGAGAATGCTTCGAAAACACTTTACTACTCCACTTTTCAATGACTTTGCAAGATTTTGAGTTTGTGCTCGATAAGGATATTGAGGATAGTATTTATGTGGATTTCCTTGTAGACAAGGAGGGGACTATGACGGTTTTGGATATTGAAGAGCACAGCGCTATCAGGGAACAGATCCCGGAGTTTAACGGAATAATTACGCAGAGCTTTAAAAGCCTTCCCAGGGTGGCACCGGCACTCAAAAGAGGAATTCCGGTTAATGCGAAGTTCAGAATACCCCTGGTAATGAACACCAATTAAAACAAAATAGTGTCTAGAGAAAAGATCATATTGGGAATAGATCCGGGGACCACTATTATGGGTTTCGGAATCATTCGGGTGAGGAATAAAAAAATGGAATTCATTCAAATGAATGAATTACTGCTTAAAAAGTATGAGGACCCTTTTACAAAACTTAAATTGATCTTTGATCGCACCATTGAGTTGATAGATACTTATCACCCGGACGAGATTGCCATAGAAGCACCATTTTTTGGTAAAAATGTACAGTCCATGCTTAAATTAGGCCGAGCACAAGGCGTAGCCATGGCGGCAGGCCTATCCAGGCAGATCCCTATTACGGAATACCTGCCCAAGAAAATAAAGATGGCTATTACCGGAAACGGTAATGCCAGTAAAGAACAGGTGGCCAAGATGTTACAAAATACCCTAGGCCTAAAATCACTTCCTAAAAACCTGGATAGCACAGACGGACTCGCAGCAGCCGTATGTCATTTCTATAACCAAGGGAGAGTTGAAGTAGGTAAGTCTTATACAGGATGGGAAGCGTTTGTTAAGCAGAACGCGGATAAGATCAGTAAACAATAACCAATAAACAATTAGCAATTAGTTCTTTTTGATCCTAGTAGTCTTTAGAATGGCAAACATGATTTTGGATAATTCGTCTGCTTCGTTAATTAGTGACTCAGCGTCTCTTACGGACAAATATTCCGTATCTCTTAACAGTTTCAGCCAATATTTAACCTCTAAACTTTCCTTGTATGCTATGGAGATTTTTGCTGAAAAGTCTGACTTTGAAATTGCGCCATTCGCTTCGGCAACATTTGCGCCTATTGAAGTCCCACACTTTATTAATTGTTTGGAAAATATATATTCTCTCTTTTTTTGGAGCATCGACTTATGTACACCTACAATTTTTATAGCGAACTGGAATGATTTATAAAACAATGGGTTATCTTTCATCGATACAAATGTTTTTATGTCATAAAACTAAAGGACCTCACTGCAAATTCCATTCATTAAGTAGTTGATTGATTCGGAATATTGATAATTGTTTATTGCTAATTGATAATTGAAATGTCTGGCATATACATCCACATACCTTTCTGCAAAAAAGCCTGTCATTACTGCGATTTTCACTTCAGTACCAATTTGAAGAAGAAAAAGGTAATGCTAGATGCGATTGCCGAAGAATTGCGATTGAGGAAGTTAGAAATGCAAGGGAAAGAAATTCAGACCTTATATTTTGGAGGCGGTACGCCTTCTATTCTGGGGGTAGCAGAAATAATTGAGCTGATTGAAACTGTTAATGACAACTATGCGGTAAGCACGAAGCCGGAAATTACCCTCGAGGCCAACCCGGATGATTTAACCAAAGATCTAATTATCCAATTATCAAATAGTCCAATCAACAGACTGAGCATAGGAGTTCAATCTTTTTTTGACGAGGATCTGAAACTTATGAATAGAGCTCATAATAGTCGTGAGGCGGAAAGTAGTATCAAGACTGCCATGGACTATTTCAAGAACCTTTCTGTAGATCTGATCTATGGAATCCCTGGTTTGAGTAATGATCGATGGATAGAAAATATTGAAAAGGCCTTGTCTTTTGATATTCCCCACATCTCTAGCTATGCGTTAACGGTGGAACCTAAAACCGCTTTGGAGAAGTTTATTCAAAAAGGAATTGTTGAGGATGTTGACGACGAATTGGTGCAGGAACAATTTCATATCCTGGTGAACAGACTTAAAAAAGAAGGGTTTATCCACTACGAAACCTCAAACTTTGGCAAGGCTGGTTTTTTTTCACAAAATAACACCGCCTATTGGCAAGGCAAACACTACCTGGGCATAGGCCCATCTGCGCATTCCTATGATGGTGAGAGCAGATCTTGGAATATCAGGAACAATTCGAAGTATATCAAAGCCATTTCTGAATCTAGATTACCATTGGAGAAAGAGGTGCTTACGAAGAAAGATCGTTACAATGAACATATAATGACCGGCTTAAGGACCATATGGGGTGTTTCACTTGATGAAATCAACACCTATTTTGGCCCTGAGTATGCCCGCTACCTCCTTGACCACTCTGAAAAATACATTAAAAAAGAACTTCTTTACCTGAAAGGAGAAACGCTAAGGGCTACAAAAAAAGGAAAGTTTTTGGTAGACGGGATTGCGGCCGACCTTTTTCTTTTAAATTTGAAATAACAAAATGATCAAATTTGCGGGCAGTTATTCATCATAATAATAGGAAATATCCAATAGATCTCTCCAAACCTCTTGATATCTCCATTCCCATACATGGGGCTTCTACAAATGTAAATGCATGGTACCTAGGCCCCCCGAAAATTACACCACATATTGATGGAGAGTTTATTGGGAAAGTAAGCGAAGGAGCTTCAACCAATTTTAATAATATCACTTTTAACCCACATGCACATGGGACACATACGGAGTGCCTGGGACATATTTCTGAAAAATTTCATTCCGTAAATAAGAGCTTAAAGCGCTTCTTTTTTTTGGCAGAAGTGGTAACGATCGCCCCGGAGAAATATCAGGACGACTTTGTGGTTTCCAGGAAACAACTTAAGTACGCTTTAGGAAATAAGAGGAGGGAGGCATTGATTATTAGAACCTTACCGAACACCGAGCAGAAATTAAGCAGACAATATTCCAATACCAATCCTCCCTATTTGCTAGAACAGGCAGCACAATTTTTGGCAGAGAAAGAGGTGTCCCATTTATTGATAGATCTACCCTCAGTAGATAAAGAAAAGGATGCCGGAGCTCTCTTATCTCATAAGGCCTTTTGGAATTTTGAAGGCGATAAAAGGAAAGGTGCTACGATTACAGAATTTATTTTTGTGGCAAACAGTATCCCTGATGGGACTTACATTTTAGACCTACAAATGGCAGCTTTCGAAAATGATGCCAGTCCTAGCAGACCTATTTTGTATGCAATTTTGGAGGACTGATCTTGTGATTATTAGGAATTAATAAATGGCCGTAAGAGTTGCCTGGTCAATTTCTGAGATGCCACCATAACGCTTATGAGAGTATTACTAAAACTTGAAGAAATCCTGATGTTCATCTTGGGTATTTATTTATTTTCCTTGCTGCCATATCAATGGTGGTGGTTTTTGGTCTTAATTTTACTTCCAGACATCGGAATGCTCGGGTATTTAGGAGGAAATAAAATTGGAGCCTTTTCCTACAATCTTTTTCATCATAAAGGCATTGCCATTGTTATTTACCTTTTAGGACTGTATCTTGTCCTTCCCATAGTCCAACTAATTGGAATTATTTTGTTTTCCCACGCCTCATTTGATAGAGCTTTGGGCTATGGATTGAAATACGACAAAGGATTTAAATTCACCCACTTGGGCAGTATAGGCGGAGGTAATGGATAGTATTTTTGAACTAGTATTGGGCTTGGTTTTGGGAGCAATTCTCATGTACTGGCTATACAATTTTTTTAGTGGCAAGCGTAGTAGGGAACTTACTAAACACCAGTCTACTGTATTGCTTGAAAAAATTAAAAGCGTTTGTAAGCTTATTACAGTTGAAGGAGATTTTGCAGAGATCTATAAATATGAAAATACCAGAGAACGATTTCTGAGCTTGGTAAGTAGTAAAAAAAAGGCACTAATAGTGATCCATGCCAAAGCGCAAATAGGATATGATCTGAAAAAAATTAAAATGCAGGCCGATATAGATCAGAAAAAAATCGTCCTTACTAACTTTCCCAAGCCAGAGATATTATCTATTGAACCTGATCTTGAATTCTACGATATTAAAAATGGACTTTTTAATACCTTTAAGCCAGACGATCTGACCACTTTAAATCAGGAAGCTAAGGAACATATTAAGGAAAAGATTCCTGAAAGTGGCCTTATGGAAACAGCAGGCCGTGAGGCTCTAGAGGCCGTATTGCTTATAGAGAAGATTGTAGAAACCATAGGATGGAAATTGGATTATTCTGCCCTGGAAATAGAAACTGATGAAAAACTATTAAGAATTAAGAATTAAGAGTTAAGAGTTAAGAGTTAAGAGTTAAGAGTTAAGAGTTAAGAGTTAAGAGTTAAGAGTTAAGAATTTACTTAAATACTAAAAATGAAAAAGACATTACTTATTTTTACTTTTCTAATCATTTCCATAGCTTCATATGGACAAGAACAACAAAACATGAATAACTTTGACCCGGCCTTTGTGCATACCGTATTTTTTTGGCTAAATAATCCTGAAAGCGATGCGGATAGAGCGAGTTTTGAGACTGCCCTAAGCAAATTTTTGAAGACCTCAGACTACGCTAAAACCAATTTTATCGGCACGCCTCCAAAAGCCACAAGAGATGTGGTAGACGGTTCTTTTACCTACAGTCTTGTGGTGACTTTTGAGTCGGCTGAAGCTCAACAAAAATATCAGGAAGAACCTGCTCATTTGTTGTTCATAGAAGAGGCAAGTAGTTTGTGGAATAAAGTAATTGTATACGATTCCCAGGGGATTGTAAAATAGCTATAGACATTCATGCCAACATATCGTGAGGCAACCAAAACAGACGCCGAGAATATTGCCCTTTTGCACGCCGCAAATTGGCAGTTGAACTACAGAGGAATATTAGATGATTATTATTTGGATCATCAGGTTGAAGCGGATCGGAGAAAGGTCTGGAGCGAACGTTTAAGTACCCCCGATAATACCATGTACATTGTCCTGGCCGAGGAAGAAGGAATGCTGATCGGTTTCGGATGCATTTTTCTTGAAGAAAGCGAAACATACGGAGCGTACTTAGATAATCTTCACGTACTAGCCGATTATAGCGGAAGGGGTATTGGAAAAGTTTTAATGAGCTTGCTGGCCCGAAAAGTTATAGCCAAAGAAGGGAGGAATGATATGTATTTGTGGGTGTTGAGAGATAACAAAGGGGCCATAAGATTGTACGAAAAACTCAAGGGAGAGAGAAAAGAGCAAGTTACGGAGAAGGAGATTGGTAATGATCCTGTAGAGAAGATAAGGTACTATTGGCCAGATGTCTCAGATCTCATAGTAGAAGAAAGTTCCTAAGCCTAAAAATCAATTGACAATCCCAAATATTTAAAGAGTTGTAGCATGAATGTTGAGGAGTTTAGACAATACTGTATTGAGAAAAAAGGAGTCACCGAGGAATTCCCTTTTGATGAGCATACCCTTGTTTTTAAAGTCATGGGGAAAATGTTTGCTTTGGTCCCTCTTGAACGACTTCCTTCCCAGGCCAATTTAAAATGCGAACCCGAGCGGGCAATTGAACTTCGAGAGGAATATGATGGAGTAATTACTCCAGGCTACCATATGAGCAAGGTTCACTGGAATACGCTATTTCTTGAACAATTACCGTCCAAATTGATACTGGAACTCATAGATCATTCGTATGAGCTGATCGTTTCAAAATTCACCAAAAAACTAAGAGAGGCTTATGAAAGTCTAGCCTAGGAGAATCCATATCTTTACGCTCAAATCTAAAAGGACAGGTGCAAAAAACAGATCCCTTAAATTATTATGAAAAGAGAGTTGCAGTTCATGAAGAGGTTTTGTCTGGAGTGAGAAAACAACTTTTTATATCGAGCATGCTTCGCTTGACTGCTTTCTTACTATTGATTTTTGTGATCTATTTCTTTTATGCTAAGACCAACACACTGATCATAACCGTGTTGGTCGTTTTAGGGCTGTTTCTATTTTTAATTTCGCGCCATACCAATCTACAGCACAAAAGGGATAAATTGCTTGCGCTAATCCTGATAAATAAAACGGAGATAGCAGTACAAAAAAGAGAGTTCCTACAGCAGCCCGATGGCAGGGAATTTCTTAACCCAGCCCACTTTTTCAGTCAGGATATAGACCTTTTTGGGAGGGGATCTTTTTATCAGTATAGCAACCGTACTAGTTTGCAGCAAGGCAAAGAGCTTTATGCTGAAATGATGATCGCCAATTCCATTGAAAATATTCAGGAAAAGCAGCTGGCCGTGAAAGAGCTTTCAGCATTGCCAGAATGGCGGGAGGATTTTTCCGCAACGGCTTCCCTGATAAATACTGAGACCTCCCATAAAAACATTGTGAAGTGGATGCAGCAGTATGCCGCATTTTTACCTTCCTTATCAAAGTTTTTACCCCTTGTCTTTTCCCTGGTGTCAGTAGCGGTTATAGGGTCCTATTTTCTCGACTGGATTTCTGGTTGGGTCTTGGGAGCTTGGTTTTTCCTGGGCTTGGCAATTACCGGAAAATACCTGAAACAAATAAGCAAATTAGCATCAGATTGTAATAAGATTCAAAGTACATTTCAACAGTATCAGTCCCTGATCTGGAAACTAGAACAAACCACTTTCACCTCCCAACTACTCAATAATAAGAAGGCTGCAATCATAAAACAAGGGGAAAAGACTTCGAAAATAATGAAAAAATTTTCTGGTTTGCTAAACGCCTTAGACCAAAGAAATAACATCATCATAGGAGTTTTAGGGAATGCTTTTATGCTAAGAGATGTTCAATTAAGCTATTCAATAGAGCAATGGATTGCAGCAAACGGGGCTAAGGTAGAACGTTGGTTTGCCGCTATAGCCTTTTTCGATGCTTTTAATACCCTGGGAAATTTCGCTTTCAATCATCCCAACTATACTTATCCAAAAATTGAGGATGGCCCTGTGGTCTTAAAGTCGGAAAATGCCGCACATCCCATGTTAGACCCTGAGAAAAGTGTGGAAAATGATTTTGAGATCAGGGAAGAGGAGTTTTTTATTATTACCGGTGCAAACATGGCGGGCAAAAGCACTTTTTTAAGAACTGTGGCTCTTCAAATTATGATGGCTAACATAGGTCTGCCGGTCTGTGCTTCGGCCACTATCTATTGCCCCATAAAACTAATAACCAGTATGCGTACGACGGACTCGCTGACAGACGACGAATCCTACTTTTTTTCAGAACTAAAGCGACTGAAATTCATAGTAGACCAAATTGGAAATGAAAGGTATTTTGTGGTCTTGGATGAGATATTGAAGGGAACGAACAGTATAGACAAGGCCAAAGGTTCCAGGAAGTTTCTGGAACGATTGGCAGGAACAAAATCTACGGGCCTAATTGCCACGCACGACTTAAGTCTTTGTGAGGCTGCCGAAGAATCTTCTGAGATTAAAAACTATTATTTTGATGCGGAGATCATTGACAATGAACTGCATTTCGACTATAAATTTAAAGAAGGGGTTTGCCAAAATATGAACGCCTCATTTCTACTTAAGAAAATGGGAATAGTTAATTAGAGACAAGTTCAAGAGAAAAGAGAAAAGAGACAAGGGACACTAGGCAGTAGGTAGTAGGTAGTAGGGAGTGGACAGTAAATTGTCTGTGTAAGTTTAGCAATCTTAATGTTATTGAAGCTTATTTTTGTCATGGCCCGTTTAGAGTAAAATCTCGCTAGTTTTGAGTTTGAACTTGAATCTTGAATCTTGAATCTTGAACTTGACACTTGAGCTTGAACTTGAATTTTTTTATGGATTCACTTACTCAAATTGTACTAGGAGCAGCTGTTGGGGAAGTAGTGCTTGGTAAAAAGGTCGGGAACAAGGCTGCCCTTTACGGGGCTATTGCCGGGACCATACCGGATCTTGATGTGCTCAGCAGATCTTTTGTAGACATTGTTACTGCAACGGAATGGCACCGGGGTTTTAGTCATTCTATTATTTTTAGTTGTCTTATGGCCGTTCCTTTGGGATGGCTTATTTCCAAAATCGAGCGTCGTAGTCCGGCCAATTATAGAGACTGGTCTAAGCTTATGTTTTGGGGACTGCTGACCCATCCTATTTTAGATATGTTCACAACTTGGGGAACCCAGCTTTTTTGGCCTTTGGATTGGAGGATAGCCTTTAAAAATATCTTTGTAATAGATCCCTTATACACCTTACCTTTTCTAATATTGCTGATCCTGGCCCTCAGATTGCCCAGGACTTCTCCCAGAAGGAGAAAACTAAATAAGCTGGGAATACTTTTTAGTAGCTCATATTTGCTCATTACTTTAATCCTAAAAGGAATTACCTATAAAAAATTTGAGATATCATTGAAAGAGCAAGGTATTGTCTATTCGGAGATTTCGACCAGAACAACACCATTTAACAGCCTACTTTGGACTGCCAATGTAGATATAGGAGACGCCTATCTTATAGGTAATTATTCATTATTTGATACGAAACCGATACTATTCAGAAGATTTTCGAAAGATCATCAATTGTTAGGAGAGCTTGTAACAAATGAAAAAGTACAACGTCTTATTGCCATAGCACAGGGCTGGTATATCATCTCAAAAGTGAACGATCAACTGCTCTTTAATGATCTCCGGTTTGGACTAATCTCCCTGGATCCTGGTGAGGGCAACTTCGTTTTTAGCTATATCCTGTCCCCGGATGGAGATGAGCTCTCTATTGAAGAAACCCCAAAGACCGAGACAGACGTAAATAAATTGTTCTCTGTACTCTGGGGGAGAATATGGGGAAACTAAGACAGTAGTTAACATGAGGAACACCGTTTTTTGGACTGGATTAGCCGGATCAATAATTTTTATCGCCATTTCAGTTTGGGGCGGACTTCGGCTGGAAGGTTATAATTTCATTCGCCAATATATCAGTGAGTCCTACGCTACCGGAATTCAGGGCTCAGAATTACTCCGATATGGATTTATGATAAGTGGACTGCTCTTAGCCTCCTTTTGTTTCCTGGCACCTATCGTTTTACCAAAATCGAAATTGATCAAAACTGGATTTTGGGGAATTGGACTTTTTTATGGCCTTGGCACCCTAATCACAGGAATTTTTCCTTGTGATCTGGGTGGTAATCCTAATATTGAGGTGGCCAGCTTATCTCAAATTATCCATAATTTCTCGGCTTCACTGACCTATATGATTGTGCCATTCTGTATGATCCTAATTGGGATAAAAGCTAGTCATTGGACAAAGGGCAAAAACACAGCCCTAATTACCCTAGTTTGCGGACTCATAGCCGCAGTTTTTGTTTTGATCCTGTTTTCCGATCCGTTTTCTAACCTCAAGGGGCTTTACCAGAGAATCATTGAAGGAAGTATTCTTTTTTGGATTCTCTATATGGCCTTTTACGTGAAGAGGCATTCTGCTAGATAGAAACCTGGAACAGACTTATGACTTATCGACTTTCAAAAATTAAGCAGAGTACTCACAAATTTTTAACCTGCAGCTCATGAAAAGCATTGGCCTGCAATCGCATAAGTTCTTCTGCTTTCTCTTTCTTGTGGGCATAAACGGCCTCCTCTTCTTCTATTTCGCTATAGATCTTCTCATTGAGTACAGTGTCCGTTGCCAGAATATTTTGTCTTTGTCTCACTTTTTGAGTTACCCAGGTTTCAACGGCACTTTCTTCATCTTCTAATTTAAGATCATATGGGCCTCTGGGAGAAAGTAGCTTGGCAACGATAGGCGAGGTTTCTATGGCCAGAAATAAGAGAAAGATAAAAAAGGAGGGTAACCAGGGTAATTCACCTAAAGCGTTGATGCGCGCCATGAGTCCGTCAAAGCCGTCAATTACCGGTTGTGAATTTGCAACCACCTCAGCATATTCTTCATTCAATGCTGCAATTTGAGCTTCTAGTCCTTCAATTTTTTGCCCATTAGTTTCCTTTAATTGTTGTAGCTCGGCAAGGTATGCATCATGCTTGTCTCTCTTCTCCTTATACACCGGTCCTTTACCTAATAGCATAGTCCCGGCAGTACCCTCGGCCTCTGAAAT
>JBFOMC010000379.1:0-11357 GCA_040830565.1 Flavobacteriaceae bacterium | reverse complement strand
CAACTCACAGCTTGTTAACGCAATTTTTTCCTAAGTGGAATATCACACACAGCTATTTCAAGTACGATTGTCTTGAGGAGATAGAAGGCCTCGTAGGTCCTAAAACAAAGATTTTATACGCAGAGTCACCAACCAATCCCGGGGTAGACATTTTAGACCTCGAAGCATTGGGAAATATTGCTAAAAAACATAACCTATTGTTGATAATTGACAACTGCTTTGCAACTCCTTATTTACAACAGCCAATAAGGTTTGGGGCAGATCTCGTTATTCATTCCGGGACAAAACTTATGGATGGACAGGGGAGAGTGCTAGCAGGTATCACTGTGGGCTCCAAACCACTGATCGATAAAATTTATAGGTTTAGTAGACTCACCGGACCCTCGCTATCACCTTTTAACTCCTGGGTCCTTTCAAAGAGCTTGGAAACGCTTTCCGTCAGGTTAGACAGACACTGTGAAAATGCCTTGAAATTGGCAAAATATCTGGAGAATCATCCAAAAATTAACTGGGTCAAGTATCCCTTTTTAAGATCTCATCCTCAGTTCGAACTAGCCAAAAAACAGATGAAAGCCGGAGGCTCGGTGGTGGCCTTTGAAGTAAATGGTGGACTAGATGCAGGCCGCAATTTTTTTGATGCCATAAAACTGTTGTCCCTTTCTGCTAACTTAGGTGATACAAGGAGTATTGTTACTCACCCGGCTTCTACCACACATTGTAAACTCAGCGCTGAGGAAAGACAGGAAACTGGGATTACGGATGGTATGGTACGTATCTCTGTTGGTTTAGAACATATTGATGACATCATTGCAGACATAAGCTCTGCCCTGAAAGAGGTATAAGCTGAATTTTATTACCCTATCGCCTGGATAGGAATATTAATTTTCCCTATCTTCGCCCTATGCTTTCTAAAAAGACAAAATATGGGTTAAAGGCCTTAACCTACCTGGCCACCCAGAAGGGCAAAGAACCAGTTCAAATTGCGGAGATTTCAAGAAAAGAGAATATTTCTCAAAAGTTTCTGGAAAGCATCTTACTTACCTTACGTAAAACCGGATTTTTGGGATCTAAAAAAGGAAAGGGTGGGGGCTACTATCTGATCAAAGAACCTTCAGAAATTCCTATGACCTCAGTAATTAGGGTCCTTGAAGGCCCTATTGCAATGGTGCCCTGCGTAAGTCTGAATTTTTACGAAAAGTGTAACGATTGCCCCGATGAAAAGAGCTGTGCGGTACACAAACTAATGCTCCAGGTGAGGGATAGCGCTTTGGATGTTTATCGTAAGACTACCCTTGCTGACCTGATTATCTAGAAAAGTGATAAAAGTTGGCAATTAGCCCATAATAATTGCCTAGAATTTTCCCCTCTCAGTTAAATATTCCTCAATTATTCCACTCTTTTGTTAATAATCTATTAAAACTATAGGATAAAAGTAATATTGAGGCTTTTTTAACGTAATTGATCATTATAAATATATACATTTGATAACTCTATTATTTCTATAGGATTAATTAAAAGATGCTTTATGGTACTTTCAGCACAACAGATAGATAAGCTTAATGCTCAGTTTAAGGGGATTCCGCCAGAAGAAATTATTTCGTGGGCCATTCAATTTGGAAAGAGATCTGTGATCACCACAAATTTCAGGCCTTATGAGGTGGCCATTTTGCATGCGGTAACCGATGTAAAAAGAGATATTCCGGTAATATGGTGCGATACAGGCTATAATACTCCAAATACCTATAAGCATGCCGAAGAGCTCATCTACAGATTGGGCCTCAATATTGATCTTTATTTACCAAAGCAGTCGGCCGCACATAGGGATGCCGTTATGGGGATACCTGATATTGATGACCCAAGGCATGCAGAATTTACCAGGCAAGTAAAATTAGAACCCTTTCAAAGAGCCATGAAAGAACATCAACCCGATGTGTGGTTTACAAACCTCAGAAAGGGACAGACAGCTCTTAGAGACAGTCTTGATATTTTAAGCCTAAGCAAAGATGGTATCTTAAAAGTAAGTCCTTTTTATCACTGGTCAGATGCCCAACTGGATGTATACTTAAAAGAGCGAAACTTACCCAACGAGCATAAGTATTTTGATCCTACCAAAGTTCTCGAAAACAGAGAGTGCGGTCTGCATTCCTAATAATGAAAACATTAAATAATCTATATATTTTTTGCTAATAATCTACTATTCCTATAGGAAAAATAAAAAAATTAGGACAGTTCCCACATTTCAAAATAAATTATGCAAAGTTTTAGAACCGAAATAGAAAATCCTGTCGTTGAAAAAGACATTCTTGAACTGGAAAGAAAAATAAGACAGTTTAAAGAGGGCAAACTTGATGAGGAAAAATTCCGAAGCCTGCGACTGGCCCGGGGGGTATATGGCCAGCGTCAACCAGGCGTTCAGATGATCCGCATCAAATTGCCCTATGGTAAAGTTACCTCGAGGCAATTAAGAAGGATATCAGATGTTGCCGATGAATATTCAACAGGGCGACTGCATATTACCACTAGACAGGACATCCAAATACATTATGTAGACCTGGAGCGTACACCAGAATTATGGGCGCAACTAGAAAAGGATGAAGTTACCCTGCGAGAAGCCTGCGGTAATACGGTTCGTAACGTCACCGCGAGTGAAACTGCCGGGATAGACCCTCAGGAGCCATTTGATGTTTCTCCTTATGCCCAGGCAGTATTTGAGTATTTTCTTCGAAATCCTATAGGACAAGAAATGGGGAGAAAGTTTAAAGTGTCTTTCTCCGCCAGCGATGCAGATACCGGGTTGTCTTATATGCATGACCTGGGCTTTATCGCAAAAATTGAAAACGGGACAATCGGATTTAAGGTAATGTTAGGGGGTGGTCTAGGTTCACAGCCTCGGCATGCCGATGTATTGTATGAATTCCTTGCGGCCGAAAAGATAATCCCATTGATGGAGGGCGTTATTAGAGTCTTTGATAGGCATGGGGAACGAAAAAGTAGGGCAAAAGCAAGAATGAAATTTTTGCTGAAAGATCTCGGTCTTGATGGATTCAAGGCATTATTAGAACAGGAACAACTGGCTATTCCACATGCCACCTATCCGATAAATACCAGTACATACCCTGAGCCAATAGTCTCCAAAACCTTGGCTGAAGACGTGGAACTTGATGATACGACCGCCTATGAGAAATGGAAATCGACTAACCTTGTAATCCAAAAACAAAAAGGATTCTTTGCCATCGGGATCAAGGTACTCCTTGGGGACTTCTATACAGATAAGGCCAGGGCACTTGCAGATCTTGTTGAAAACTATGCCGCAGGAGAAGTGAGATTGAGCTTACGGCAAAATATACTCATTCCATACGTCAGGGAGGAGCTCCTTCCATTCTTTTATACCGAACTAAAAAAACTTGGCTTTGCCGAAGCCGGATATAATAAGGCGCTAGACATTACGGCCTGTCCCGGAACCGATACCTGTAATTTAGGTATTGCCAGCAGTACGGGAATAGCGGAAGAGTTGGAGCGGATCATTAAAATAGAGTACCCTCAATACATTAGTAATCCGGATGTTGTTATCAAGATCAGCGGATGTATGAATGCCTGTGGACAACACAATATGGCTCACATTGGATTTCAGGGCATGTCTATCAGAACAAAGGACAAATTGGTGGCTCCGGCCTTGCAGGTCTTATTGGGAGGAGGAAACTTTGGCAATGGTAATGGAAGGTTTGCAGACAAGGTCATAAAGATACCCAGCAAAAGAGGTCCTCAGGCCTTACGCTTTGTTTTAGACGATTTTGAAGCAAACAGCAATGGAGCGTCTTATGAGGTTTATTATGCTGAAAAAGGAGAGCATTACTTCTATGAACTCCTAAAACCTTTGGCAGATATTGAAAACCTTCAACCCGAAGATTTTATCGATTGGGGAAATACAGAAAGATATAAAAAAGCTATCGGCATAGGTGAGTGCGCCGGGGTGGTCATAGACCTGGTAGCTACACTGTTGTTTGAGAGCGATGAGAAAATTGCAAATGCCAAGGAGGCATTTTCGGAACAGAAGTGGGCAGCTGCCATCTATCATGCCTACTCTTCGATGGTAAACACGGCCAAGGCCCTGCTTACCGCAGAAAAAACAAAAACAAATACGCATTCTAGTATTATCAAAGATTTTGACCGCTTGTTTGTAGAAAATAAAAGACTAGTACTAGATAGCTCTTTTGAGGAGTTGGTATTGCAACTCAATAAGAATGCCCCTACCGAAGCCTTTGCAGCACGTTATTTGGAAACAGCGGAGCAGTTTTTAAGCAAAGTAGAACATTATAGAAAATTAGAACTGGAACATGCTTAGAGTACCGAAACTTACTATAGTGGGCGCCGGCCCGGGTGATGTGGAACTCATCACTTTGAAAGCCATAAAGGCACTGGAGTCGGCCGATGTGGTGCTCTACGATGCCTTGGTAGACCCTGAGTTGCTGGAATACGCCCCTCAGGCCGAACAGATTTTTGTGGGAAAGCGAAAGGGCTGCTATGCGTACCAACAAGAACAAATTAACGAACTCATCGTTAGCCGGGCTTATACTCACGGACATGTAGTGCGTTTAAAGGGTGGAGACCCTATGGTCTTTGGCCGCGGCGCTGAAGAGATGAATTATGCCGCCGGCCATGGTCTAGAGACCGCTATAGTACCTGGTATATCCTCCTGTTTGGCGGTACCGGCCATGCAACAAATTCCTGTTACCAAGCGTGGTTCAGCTGAAAGTTTCTGGGTGATTACCGGGACCACAAAAGCCCATACCCTGTCTAAGGATGTAGCCTTGGCAGCCAAGTCTAGCGCCACCGTGGTTATTCTGATGGGGATGTCTAAGCTTAAGGAGATCACTGAACTTTTTATGAAAGAAGGAAGATCAGAAAACCCAATTGCGATAATTCAAAACGGTACCCAAGAGAATGAAAACATTGGGGTTGGAAAAATCTCGGATATCCTGGAAATAGTGGAAACCCAACAGTTATCAAATCCGGCCATAATTATAATTGGAGAGGTCGTACGCAATAGGGAACAGATGTTTAATCTGGCAAGGCAAAGCCAGTTAAAAGAACTTGTGTAGTGGAACGAAATAATCTATATCCCATTTTTTTAAAATCGGCTCGCTTACAATTCCTAATCGTAGGTGGGGGAAATGTAGCTGAGGAGAAGCTGAGATTTTTACTAAAGTCGAGCCCAAATGCTATAGTCACTCTGGTTTCCCCGGCTTATGGAGAGAAAACCCTTGAATTGGCAGCTAAAAACGATGTGGAGATTGTATATGATAGGTACAATACTAAATACCTGAAAGGGAAGCATGTTGTAATTGCCACAACAGATAATGAGCAGGTAAATATTCAGGTATACAAAGACTGCAGGGCACGAGACAAATTGGTTAATGTTGCAGACAACCCCCCTTATTGCGATTTCTATATGGGGGGGATTGTCACCAAGGGAAATGTAAAGGTGGCCATATCAACCAATGGCAAATCCCCTACCACAGCAAAGCGGTTACGTCAGTTTTTTGAAGAAGTAATCCCCGAGGAAATAGACCAGCTGGTTAAAAACTTACACGCTTATAGGAAAACATTAAAGGGCGATTTTGAATTCAAGGTGGAAAAAATGAATGAAGTAACTAAAAACTTGGTCGAGTAAAATTTTAATTAAGAGCCTGTAAGCTTTAGCCTGTCACACTGAGCGCAGTCGAAGTGTGGGCCGAGACTTTCAGGGTTAAAACAAAAAGAATGATAAAAACAGATATACTGATTATAGGAGCCGGACCAACAGGATTGTTTACCGTATTTGAGGCAGGACTTTTAAAGATGAAGTCGCATCTTATAGATGCCTTGCCACAGCCTGGAGGGCAGTGTTCAGAGATTTACCCCAAAAAACCCATTTATGATATTCCTGCCTATCCTGAAATTCTGGCCGGGGATCTGGTAGACCGACTCATGGAACAAATAAAGCCTTTTGATCCGGGCTTTACTCTGGGTGAACGGGCAGAAACCCTTGAGAAATTGGAAGACGATTCCTTTGTGGTAACCACTAATAAGGGTACCAAGCACCATGCGCCCGTGGTAGTTATCGCCGGAGGATTGGGATCTTTTGAACCAAGGAAACCCCCTATCGAAAACATCAGTGATTTTGAAGATAGTGGGGTAGCCTACATGATAAAGGACCCTGAGGTATATCGCGATAAGAAGGTGGTGATCGCCGGAGGGGGAGATTCTGCCTTAGATTGGTCAATTTTTCTTGCTGATGTCGCTTCAGAGGTAGCTTTAGTACACCGAAGAAACGAATTCAGAGGAGCGCTAGATTCTGTTGAGAAAGCTTCGGAGCTTGCCAAGCTTGGCAAAATTAAGCTGTACACAGAGGCTGAAGTTAAAAAACTCTATGGTGATGAGCATCTGGAAGCGGTAGTCATAAAACACAACAATCCTGCGAAGGGGGAAACCTATGTGGAAACAGATCATTTTATTCCCTTGTTTGGGCTATCTCCAAAATTAGGCCCCATTGGTGACTGGGGCCTGGAGATAGAAAAAAACGCCATTAAGGTGAATAATGCTTATGATTATCAGACCAACATTCCCGGGGTGTATGCTATAGGGGATGTCAATACCTATCCCGGTAAATTGAAGCTGATCCTGTCTGGTTTTCACGAAGCGGCAGTCATGTGCCAGAGTGCATATCAGAAAGTGAACCCAGGAAAGCGTTATGTCATGAAATATACCACAGTTGGTGGGGTCGAAGGTTTCGATGGCACAAAGAAAGAAGCAAAAAAAGAAGTGGTACAAAGCATTGTATAATACTGTAGTGTTCTAATTATTTTTATTAGCTCAAAAACCTCTTGATCTGTGCGGATTGGGAGGTTTTTTATCAAAATTACCGGAACTAAAAAAAGGACACTTTACTTGTTTATGATCTGACTGTACCTTTACTTTGCAGTAGTTCATTAAAAAACTGATTTTGTTATCGAGAAAGGTGGAGGGAATAGACCCTGTGAAACCTTAGCAACCCTTTAGCTCTAAAGAAGGTGCTACATTCTATCCGCACAATAGTGTGGGCAGATAACCCTAAATACGGTTTTACCGTCTTTACACTCCCTTACTTGATATATTTTTAACTAATGACGTTCCCGCCAGCTGGTGGGCTGGGCTATGCGCTGTATTTTTATAATCTTTCACCCTTAGCATTGCCGAGCTGCGAAGTTATTCGCAGCGAAGGTAGCAAGTGTAGCTTGTCGATGGGTGACGGATTAGAAAAGATGCTGCTACTACCTGCCTTCCTGTAGGCAGGTCCCTAACGCAAGATTTGATGATGAAAAACATAAGGCAATTATTAAACGAAAGGATTTTAGTGTTAGATGGTGCAATGGGCACTATGTTACAACGCTATAAATTTACAGAAGAGGATTTCCGTGGAGAGCGCTTCAAAGACTGGGAAGTGCCTCTGCAAGGGAACAATGACCTATTGTCTCTTACCCAACCTCAGGCCATAGCAGAGGTACATAGAAAATATTTTGAGTCCGGAGCAGACATTGTAGAAACTAATACTTTCTCAGGGACTTCCATTGCTATGGCAGATTATGGGATGGAGGGCCTGGTATATGAGCTCAACTACGAGTCGGCTAAAATAGCCAGGCAAGTAGCTGACGAGTTTACTACTAAGGAAGCTCACAAACCCAGGTTTGTGGCAGGTAGCATGGGGCCTACAAACAAAACTGCCAGTATGTCTCCAGATGTAAATGACCCCGGATTTCGGGCAGTTTCCTTTGAAGAATTACGCGAGGCCTACAAAGAGCAAACCGAAGCCCTTCTTGATGGAGGCGCAGATATTTTATTGGTAGAAACCATTTTTGACACTTTAAATGCGAAAGCCGCATTGTTCGCGATCGAAGAAGTAAAAGAGGAGCGAAATATAGAGGTGCCCATAATGATCAGTGGTACAATTACAGACGCTTCAGGAAGAACCCTTTCCGGACAAACGGCAGAAGCGTTTTTAATTTCAGTTTCCCATATTCCCATACTTTCAGTAGGTTTTAATTGCGCTTTGGGAGCAAGTCAACTCATTCCTCATTTAGAGGTGATCTCGGCCAAAACCGAGCAGGCGGTTTCTGCCCACCCCAATGCCGGTTTGCCTAACGCCTTCGGGGCATATGATGAAACCCCGGATCAAATGGCGGCACAAATAAAAGAGTATTTAGAAAAAGGACTGGTGAACATTGTAGGCGGGTGTTGCGGAACTACTCCGGAGCACATCAAAGCTATCTCAGAACTGACTAGGCAATATGATCCTAGGCCCGTATTGCAGACAAAACATGTAGAAATTTCTTAAGATAGTTTTTATGATTCTGGAGATCGCAATATTAAATATAAAGCCTGGCTTATCTAAGGATTTCGAGAAGACCTTCAGTAAGGCATCTTCAATAATCGCATCAATGAAGGGCTATGTTTCGCATCACCTAAAAAAGTGTATTGAAGTAGAAGATCAGTATGCGTTGCTAGTGACTTGGGAAACCCTTGAAGATCATGAGATCGGATTTAGACAGTCTAATGAGTACGAAGCATGGAAGACCTTATTGCATCATTTTTATGAACCCTTTCCAACAGTCTTGCATTATAGTTAAATGAGTATAGAAAGTACATATAGGCTCTCACCAACAAAGGAGTTGACCGAAACCAGGTATTTAAAACTATCCGGCCTTGAACCTCTGGTCATTACCCCGGAGAGTAATTTTATCAATGTGGGCGAGCGTACCAATGTGGCAGGATCTAAAAAATTCCTTCGCCTGGTAAAGGAAGGCAAGTTTGAAGAGGCCCTTGAAGTTGCAAGACACCAGGTAGAAGGTGGGGCACAGATCATTGATATCAATATGGATGATGGTCTTATTGACGGGAAAGAAGCTATGGTGAGCTTTCTTAACCTGATCATGGCAGAACCAGACATTGCTCGGGTACCTATTATGATAGACAGTTCTAAATGGGAGATTATTGAAGCCGGGCTTCAGGTAGTCCAGGGGAAATGTGTAGTAAATTCAATAAGCCTGAAAGAAGGAGAGGAAGAATTTATTGAGCAAGCCAGGCTAATACGCAGATATGGCGCTGCTGTGATTATCATGGCGTTTGATGAAGTTGGCCAGGCAGATAATTACCAAAGACGTATTGAAATAGCCAAGCGCTCTTATGACATTTTAGTGAATAAGGTCCAATTTCCCCCGGAGGATATCATATTTGACCTGAACATATTTCCGGTGGCGACGGGAATGGAGGAACACAAACGCAATGCTCTGGACTTTATTGAAGCCACGAAATGGGTTCGGGAAAATCTGCCCCATTGTAGTGTGAGTGGAGGGGTTAGTAATGTCTCTTTTAGTTTTAGAGGTAACAATCCCGTAAGAGAAGCCATGCACTCGGTCTTTTTATATCACGCAATTCAGGCTGGAATGAATATGGGAATTGTTAATCCGGCTATGCTCGAAGTTTATGACGATATCCCCAAAGAGCTTTTGGAACATGTAGAGGATGTGATCCTCAACAGAAAAGAGGACGCCACAGAAAGGCTACTGGAATTTGCTGAAACTGTTATAGGAAAGACCAAGGAAAGTAAAGTTGATCTGTCGTGGAGGGAAGAACCTCTACAAGAAAGAATTACAAGGGCCTTGGTAAAGGGCATAGACCAATACATTGAAGAAGACGTTGAAGAGGCCAGAAAGACAGCCTCCAAACCTATTGAAGTAATTGAGGGTCAACTGATGAATGGAATGAATGTGGTTGGTGATCTATTCGGCAGTGGTAAAATGTTTCTTCCACAGGTGGTCAAATCGGCCAGAGTAATGAAAAAAGCAGTGGCATACTTACTTCCGTTTATTGAAGAAGAAAAGAAAAACTCCCCTGGCCAGGCAAAAGGAGCTATCGGAAAAATTCTTATGGCAACCGTAAAGGGAGATGTGCACGATATTGGAAAGAATATTGTCGGGGTAGTACTAGCCTGCAATAACTATGAGATAGTGGATTTAGGTGTTATGGTACCACCGGAAATCATTATTCAGAAGGCAAAAGAGGAGCAGGTGGATATTATTGGACTTAGCGGACTTATTACTCCTTCTTTGGATGAGATGGTTTTTTTGGCAAAGGAAATGGAACGCCAAAAATTTAAAGTGCCACTTTTGATAGGGGGAGCAACAACCAGTAAGGCGCACACGGCGGTAAAAATAGACACTGAATATAGTCAGGCCGTAGTTCACGTAAATGATGCATCCAGGGCGGTTACCGTTGTGGGTGATCTCCTGCAAAAAAACAGCTCTGAAGCCTATAAGCGGGAAATAAAGCTCGATTATGAATCTTTCAGAACCAAATTTTTACAGAGGGGTAAGCAAAAAGAATACTTGTCGTTAGCTGATGCAAGAAAGAATAAGTTTACTGTTCCCTGGGAGGCTGCCATGATACAGGCCCCAAAACGACCCGGAATTCATCTTATCGAGGATCTGGATTTACGAAAACTGGAAGCTTATATAGATTGGACTCCCTTTTTCAGGAGTTGGGAACTACATGGTAAATTCCCAGAAATATTGGAAGACCAAGTAGTTGGCAAGCAAGCTAAAGAGCTTTTCAGAGATGCTCAGCAAATGCTTAAAAAGGTGTTTGATGGCAGGTTGTTGAAAGCAAGAGGAATTTTTGGCCTGTTCCACGCAAATACTGTAAACGACGATGACATTGAGGTTCATCACGATAATAGATCCGTAGTATTTAGAACTCTAAGACAGCAACTTAAAAAGAGACAGGGGGTTCCAAATTTCGCATTAGCCGATTTCATAGCTCCCAATACTTCTGGAATTAATGACTATATAGGGTGTTTTTGTGTCAGTGCCGGATTTGGAACTGAAGAAATGGCGGAGGCCTACAGGAAGGAACTAGACGACTATAATTCTATTCTGATAAAAGCCCTTGCGGACAGATTGGCGGAGGCTTTTGCCGAGTATTTGCATATGGAGGTAAGAACCGAGTATTGGGGATATGCTGCTCAGGAAAAGCTTAGCAATGAAGAACTGATCAGGGAGGCCTATAAGGGCATACGCCCGGCACCAGGTTATCCGGCCTGCCCGGATCATTTGGAGAAGCTTACCATTTGGGAACTCTTGGAGGTAAAAGAAAAAATAGGAGTAGAACTAACAGATAGCCTTGCCATGTGGCCGGCGGCTAGTGTTAGCGGATATTATTTTGCACATCCCGAAGCCCGGTATTTTGGTCTTGGGAAGATTACCAAAGAGCAGGTAACGGATTTTGCAAATAGAAAGGGGATAGGTGTTGAAGAAGCCATGAAATGGTTGGCCCCTAATATTGTT
>JBFOMC010000378.1:0-29329 GCA_040830565.1 Flavobacteriaceae bacterium | reverse complement strand
CTGAGGCGATAGAGGAACTTATAGTGAGATGAAGGTTATCTCCATCTTTTTTCAGACTTTTTATTTCTCCTATGGATTCAATTATACCGGTAAACATGTGTCGTTTTAATTAAGTAATTTTGTGCTTTTAAAGCAGCTACAAAGGTAAAGATATAATGCGCGAAAAGGGAAAAATAAGGGTAGGGATTTCTATTGGAGATTTAAACGGGATTGGATGTGAAGTGGCTCTTAAGACCTTCGAGGATTCTCGTATGCTAGATTTTTGTACTCCGGTGCTTTTTGCTTCAAACAAGACCATATCTCAGCAAAAAAATACACTTAAAATAGACATTGGGTTTACCGGAGTTCAAGGGGCCTCTAAAGCCATTGACGGAAAGATCAATGTGGTGAACATCTGGAAGGAAAGTCCGGAGTTGAAGTTTGGACAAGAAACCCAGGAGGCTGGAGATCTGGCAATCAAATCCCTGAAAGCTGCCGTAAGAGCCTTAAAAAACAAAGAGATTGATGTTCTGGTGACTGCACCTATAAACAAGAAGAATATTCAATCAGAACAATTTAACTTTCCCGGACATACAGATTATCTGGCCCAAGAGCTCAATGGAGAAAGCCTTATGTTCATGGTTGCGGATGATCTAAAAGTAGGCTTGTTAACAGACCATGTTGCAGTTAAAGATGTTGCTAGTAACATTACACCGGAACTCATTAAAAATAAGGTACACACTATAGAAAAATCGCTAAAAATGGATTTTAGGATCCGAAAACCCAAAATAGCCCTATTAGGTATAAATCCGCACAGCGGAGACAATGGGGTCATTGGCAGCGAAGATGAGGAGGTTCTTAAGCCCGTAATCAAGGAGATGTCCAATTCAGGACATTTAGTTTACGGACCTTATGCTGCCGACAGTTTTTTTGGCTCGGACACTTACTCAAATTTTGATGCAATTCTTGCAGCATATCACGATCAGGGTTTAATCCCCTTTAAAACCCTTGCCTTTGGTAAAGGAGTGAACTTTACGGCAGGCCTGGCAGGGATAAGGACCTCTCCGGATCACGGTACGGCTTACGAAATAGCAGGCCAGGGCAAGGCAGATCATAGCTCGTTTAAAGAAGCCGTTTTTACAGCGATTAGAATTTTTAGAAATAGAAATGAGCATGAACAGCTCACAGAGAACCCTTTGCAAAAGCACCGATTAAAGCGTTAGCTTTGACAGCATAATAGCGCCATTCTGAGTCGAATATTTAAGACGAAATATATTGATAATATCATTGGTGAATTAGAAAAAAAAGGTATCTTTGCAGGCCTTAAACTAGCGTTAGAGATGATGAAGCATAAGGAATACAGCATTCCTTTTTCGGGATTGAAAGAAGGGAAACACAAGTTTAAGCATGATATTACTAATACGTTCTTTGAATCTTTTGGATACGAGGAGTTTAATGCTGCGAAAATCGATTTGCAGATAGAACTCAACAAGCTGAGTACAGTTCTCGAGCTTGAAATGGCGGCAAATGGGACAGTTAATGTCGATTGTGATCTGACCAAAGAAGCGTTTGATCTGCCTATAAAAGCCCAGCTTGAACTTGTTGTTAAATTCGGAGATGAATTTAATAATGAGGATGATGAAATTCTAATTATTCCTCATGGGGAGCACCAAATTAATGTAGCCCAGTATATATATGAAATGCTTGTGCTTGCGGTGCCTTCGAAGAGGGTTCATCCCGGAGTGCTAGACGGAACACTTGAATCTGATATTCTGGAAAAATTAGAGGAATTACAACCAAAAGAGACCATTAAGAACAAAGATAAAACAGATCCCAGATGGGATGCACTTAAAAATTTACTAACGGATAAATAGATTAAATAATGGCACATCCTAAAAGGAAAATATCCAAAACCAGGAGAGACAAAAGAAGAACGCACTACAAGGCGGTTGCACCTACTCTGGCAAAAGATCCTACTACCGGTGAGTTACATTTATATCATAGAGCACACTGGCATGAAGGCAAGTTGTATTATCGTGGACAAGTGCTTGTAGATAAGACAGAAGAAATGTCTGCCTAAATAAGGTAGTTCAAAACAAACTCCCACTTCATCAAATGAGTGGGATTTTTTTTAGCACAAAAAGTAGCACTGAAAGGCCAACTCCCCTTGTAAATAAGAATTCTAATTACCTTATTTTTATTAGCGTTTACAGGAAAATTAGGGCCTTTTTTTGTGGGATATCAAAAAAATTGAAAATCTTTCAAATATTCGATTTTGACGCAGAAAGTCGCAAAAAATCCTTATTTTTCACCGATTTTGGAGGATTTTTCAGGTTTCTTGATAAAAAACCAAATTTAACATGAGCAAAATATCGGCAGCTATCACAGCTGTAGGGGCTTACGTTCCAGACTTCAGGCTTACGAACAAAGTTTTGGAAACTATGGTAGATACCAGCGATGAATGGATCACTACCAGAACAGGAATAAAAGAAAGAAGAATCCTTAAAGATAAAGATAAGGGAACATCTTTTTTGGCCATTAAGGCAGCAGAGGATCTACTGAGTAAAAGCGGGGTTGATCCCAAGGAGATAGATTTGGTTATTGTCGGTACAGCTACCCCGGATCTTCCAGTAGCTTCAACGGCAGTTTATGTAGCATCGGAAATCGGGGCAACAAATGCCTTTGCCTATGATCTGCAGGCAGCATGTTCCAATTTTTTGTACGGAATGTCGACTGCCGCTAGTTATATTGTATCCGGACGGTATAAGAAGGTACTTTTGATAGGTGCAGATAAAATGTCGTCAATTCTGGATTATACAGATAGGACCACCTGTATAATATTTGGTGACGGAGCAGGAGCAGTACTTTTTGAACCCAACACTGAAGGTCTTGGGCTGCAAGATGAGTTTTTACGCTCTGATGGTAGCGGAAGACCATTTTTGCATATTGAAGCAGGGGGCTCTCTATTGCCGGCGTCCGAGGAAACAGTGAAGAACAAACAGCATTATGTGTTTCAAGACGGAAAATCTGTCTTTAAATTTGCGGTATCTAATATGGCAGATGTAGCTGCAAAGATCATGGAAAGAAATGAGCTGTCTCATGAAGATGTACACTGGCTTGTACCCCATCAGGCGAACAAACGAATCATAGATGCCACCGCTAACAGAATGGGTCTGGACCACGAAAAGGTGATGATGAATATTCAGAGATACGGCAATACTACCTCTGCGACTTTACCGCTCCTTCTGTCAGATTATGAAAAGCAGTTAAATAAAGGAGATAACCTGGTGTTTGCAGCCTTTGGAGGCGGCTTTACCTGGGGAGCAATCTATTTAAAATGGGCATACAATAGCTAAACGAGAATCAAATAAAAACCAAGAACACTATGGACATCAAAGAGATTCAAAGCCTAATTAAGTTCGTGGCAAAATCCGGAGCCAGTGAGGTAAAACTGGAAACCGATGATATTAAGATCACGATTAGAACTGGAGTAACCGGTTCCGGGTCAGAAACTACATTTGTGCAGCAAATTCCTATGGCAACAGCTCCTGTTGTTGCTCCGCCACCAGCGGCATCTACCCCTAGTCCTACACCACAAACTGAAACTCCGGTGGAGACTGAAGCAGTAGATGATTCAAAATATATTACCATAAAATCCCCGATAATTGGAACTTTCTATAGAAAGCCATCTCCGGACAAACCGCCTTTTGTTGAAGTTGGTGATACCATTTCAAAGGGAGATGTGTTATGTGTGATTGAAGCCATGAAACTCTTTAACGATATCGAATCTGAGGTTTCAGGAAAGATCGTTAAGACCTTAGTAGAGGATTCCTCCCCGGTAGAGTTTGATCAACCCTTGTTCCTTATAGATCCATCGTAGGTGAAATCCGGAATTCCTTACCTCTAATGAGGAAATGGAAGTTGACACTTAGATTGTGGAATTTTTAATTTTTTGCAGCTATGTTTAAAAAAATACTTATTGCCAATAGAGGGGAGATAGCACTTAGGATCATTCGAACGTGTAAGGAGATGGGCATCAAGACTGTGGCCGTATACTCAAAGGCAGATGAAGAAAGCTTACATGTGAGGTTTGCAGATGAAGCGGTCTGTATAGGACCGGCTCCAAGTAGTGAATCCTACCTAAAAATACCGAATATCATAGCCGCTGCCGAGATTACCAACGCAGACGCTATTCACCCTGGATATGGATTTTTATCAGAAAATTCTAAGTTTTCCAAGATTTGTGCGGAGCACGATATAAAGTTTATTGGCGCCTCTGGGGAGCACATAGACAAAATGGGAGACAAGGCAACTGCAAAAGCAACCATGAAGGAGGCAGGCGTTCCCACCATTCCAGGATCGGATGGCTTGTTGAAAGATGTTGCAGATGCCAAGAAAACGGCAAAAAAAATGGGTTATCCCGTAATGATCAAAGCAACGGCCGGAGGTGGAGGTAAAGGCATGCGAGCAGTTTGGAGCGAGGAGGAAATGGAAGACCATTTTACCAGTGCAGTACAGGAGGCAACGGCTGCTTTCGGCAATGGGGGGATGTATATGGAGAAACTTATTGAAGAACCCAGACATATCGAAATTCAAATTGTTGGGGATCAATATGGCAAGGCATGCCATCTGTCAGAGAGAGATTGCTCCATTCAGCGCAGACATCAGAAATTGACAGAAGAAACGCCCTCTCCTTTTATGACCGATAAATTGAGGGATAATATGGGAAAAGCTGCGGTGCAGGCGGCAGAGTATATCAAATATGAAGGTGCCGGGACCGTTGAATTTCTTGTAGATAAGCACAGGAATTTCTACTTCATGGAGATGAATACCCGTATACAAGTAGAACACCCAATTACCGAACAAGTGGTTGATTACGATTTGATCAGAGAACAGATTTTAGTCGCGGGAGGTGTGCCAATTTCAGGGAAGAACTACGTTCCAAAGTTACATTCTATTGAATGTAGAATCAATGCCGAAGACCCTTATAACGATTTTAGACCTTCGCCTGGCGTGATAACCACTTTACATACACCTGGCGGACACGGTGTACGTTTGGACACCCATGTGTACAGCGGGTACAAAATTCCACCAAACTATGACTCCATGATCGCAAAATTGATTACTACGGCCCAAACAAGAGAAGAGGCCATCAATAAAATGCGAAGGGCTTTAGACGAATTTGTAATTGAAGGCGTAAAGACCACAATTCCGTTCCACAGACAATTAATGGATCATCCGGATTATTTGGCAGGGAATTACACCACAGCGTTTATGAACGACTTTGAAATGGAGCCTCCTATGGAGTAAAAGAGGCTTTATCAGAACGATCACGGGATCGAGGATCTTTACAAACTTTCCGGTTATTACCTCTACATTTCTCTATGAAATTAAGTTACTGGGAATATAAAGAGTGGTTTTCTAATGTAGACTTTACTATAGTCGGAAGCGGCATAGTTGGGCTAAGCTGTGCACGCTATTTAAAGCAGAGCTATCCTAATTCAAAGATCATAGTTCTGGAAAAGGGCATCTTGCCTCAAGGCGCCAGTACAAAGAATGCGGGGTTCGCTTGTTTCGGAAGTATATCAGAGGTACTATCAGATCTTGAAAATTCTTCAGAAGATGAGGTTCTTCAACTAGTAGGTCGCAGATGGGAGGGGATACAATTATTGAGGGCAAATCTTGGAGATCAGGCCATTGGTTTCCAAGCAGATGGCGGGCATGAGGTTTTCCTAAATCAGCATAAAGAGAGCTTTGAAAAGTGTCTGGAAAAGCTTACTTCAATAAATGAGCTTCTTAAGCCAGTCTTTAAGACTAATGCTTATAGGGTACTTGAGAACAAATTTAGTTTTCAGAAGGTCTGCAACTCGTATATTTCAAATCCTCAAGAAGGTCAGATAGATACGGGTCTCATGATGGGAAACCTTCTTAGCCAGGTGCAGAACATGGGTGTTAGAGTTCTAAATGCCCTATCCGTTCAGGAATTTAGTGAGGCCGGTGAGAAGGTCCTAATAAAGACAGATAATCTGGAATTCTATAGCAAGAAATTATGTATTGCAACCAATGGCTTTGCATCTGAATTAATCAAGGAAGAGGTGCTACCTGCAAGGGCTCAGGTTCTGATTACTAAACCCATAGAGAACCTTAAATTATACGGAACATTCCATCTTGAAGAAGGATACTACTATTTCAGAAACATTGATAACCGAATTCTGATTGGCGGAGGACGCAATCTAAATTTTGAGCGCGAAACCACTACGGAGCATGGGCATACAGAGGATATTCAGAACAAGCTGGAAGACCTCCTCAGCAAAGTGATCATACCTGGCAAGGATTACGAGGTAGCTCACCGATGGAGTGGTATAATGGGTGTTGGTAATCAAAAGAAACCGATTGTCAAGCAACTTTCCAATAGCGTTTACTGCGGTGTTCGCCTTGGCGGAATGGGGATTGCCATAGGAAGCTTTGTGGGAAAAGAGCTCGCAAATTTAGTGCAGGGATAAAGCCATAAAGTCCTTTTATAACATGACCTGATATTTCATTTTATTTATTAGAAATTTTGTTGTTTCTTGTGAAATCGAGAACAAACCAAAGATGCCTGAATACACAGCCTATCCCTGGCATGTTGTATAAGGTAGCCAGACTAACCGCTATATGAGAATAAGAAGCTTCAGGTTAGCCCTAAAGGGCTTTATCTTACTGTCTATTTTGACGGCTGTCAGTTGTGCCGGCACCAACAAGCGATTTAATAGAGAATACGCCCGGGTCTGGAAGGAGACTATAAAATCTGAAGCCTGGAAGCTCTCTTTACAAAAGAATCAGGAGGGGAGAACGGGTGAGGAGCTGGATTTTTATGCCAGTAATGAAGATATGATTGTAAAAGATGAAATAAAGAATTCACCAGCCAGAGAATTTGATCAGAAATACAGCAAATTGGTTTCCAAAGCATATTATAAAATAATCGCAGAAGCTGAAAAATCAGATGACCGTTTGCGAAAGGAATACGAGCGCCTTTATCTCAAAGAAGCAGAAAATGATGTTGCTCAAGGCGGAAAGAATAAAACCGGTTTAAGCTTGGCAAGTAAAAAATACAAGGCGCATAAGGAAATGCTCGATGGGCTTAAATCTTGGAATATTATGAGTGATTATGGCTCAGATGACCTTGAGTTCTTCCAGGAAGAGCACAAAAATCATGTCACCAAAATGCTTGAAAACGGACAAAGTGAAGCGGCAATAATGAACTATTTGGTTTATAAATTGGCAGATCTGTACCACTTTGAGCAATAGACCTCGGCACAACACCCCTAATGTTATAAACACCCTGTAAATGGCTGACCTTAAACTGGACTTGCTAAGATTTTGTGAGGATCAAGTCGGTGCCAGATTATCAAGAATTGAAGAGCGTATCCGAAGTTTGCAGGAGTCTCTGGATTCAGAGACCAAGAGTAGCGCGGGGGACAAGCACGAAACCGGAAGGGCGATGATACATTTGGAAAGGGAAAAGCTAGGGCAGCAACTTCTTATGGCCGAAAAAGCTAAAGAGCTATTAGCTATGGTGGACATTGAAAAGAAATCAAAGAATATCCGTCTTGGAAGTTTGGTGCATACTTCTTCACAAAGCTATTTTATAGCCATCTCAGCTGGGGAATATAAAAGCGAAGATACTAGCGTATTTTGTGTATCACTTTCGGCTCCAATCGGACAATTAATGCTTGGAAAGAGCAAGGGAGATCATTTCACATTTAACAATAAAACCTTCGAGATTTTTCAGGTACTCTAATTCCGAAGTGCAATCATAGAGATTGACTCGATATTTTTCCATAATTTGAAAGTCTCACCAATCAGTTTAGGAAAATGAAGGCATATAAGCTCAGGAAGGGCATTATCATAGAAGAGAATGGGCTATTTTTTTTGCTTAAGGATATGGATTGGGACACTTTTATAAATCAGGACGAGGTTCTAAACAAAACCAGGCAAATGCTGCAAAGCATAGAACCCATTGACAATGCGGAGGATCATTTAACAAATGCCTTGGAGGCTCCGGTAAAAAGCCAGGAAATTTGGGCTAGTGGAGTTACCTATTACAATAGCAAGCTGGGAAGGGAAGAGGAATCTAGGGAGGCAGGAGGCAGTAATTTTTATGCCAGGGTTTATGAAGCAGACAGACCTGAATTATTTTTTAAAGCTATGGGATATCGGGCAATTCCTTCCGGAGGCCTTGTGAGGAAAAGAAGTGATTCTACCTGGGATGTCCCCGAACCAGAGCTTACACTCTGCATTACTTCCACTGCAAAAATAATCGGGTATACCATCGGGAACGATATGAGCAGCAGAAGTATTGAAGGGGAGAATCCGCTATACCTTCCTCAGGCAAAATCTTATGATGGTTCTACAGCTCTGGGGCCTTGCGTACTAATGGCAGATGGCCCTCTACCTGAGACAACTAAAATTAGTATGACCGTTATTAGGAAGGGTGACGAGGTATTTACAGGAGAAATTGGGATAGATAGGATTAAAAGAAAGTTTGAAGACCTGGTTGAATATTTATATCGAGAATGTACTTTTCCCAATGGAAGCCTGCTAATGACGGGAACGGGAATTGTCCCATCCTCGAATTTCAATCTGGCTTCAGGAGATGAAATTCATATAAAGATCGATGGTATAGGGACTTTAAAGAATACCGTTGCCTAGGATACAATTAGTCCATTTCGGGTTTACGCCTGTTGAATTTCTTCTGAGCATCTCGTCTTTTGCTTGCTAATCGCTTTTCTACAGAAGTCTTGGAAGGTTGGGTCTTTTTGCGTTTTTTGGGCACTTTAAGCGCATTATCCAGCAGCTCGAAAAATTGTTTTATTACGAGCTCTTTATTTTTGTGCTGGCTACGGCTTTGTTCGCAATGTAAATGCAATACATGCTCTTTTGTGAGTCGATTATTGAGTTTTTGAAGAAGTAATTCCTTCTCCTTTTCAGAAAGCCCTGATGAAGTGTCTAGTTTAAAGCTTAATACCACTTTTGAAGAAACCTTATTTACGTGTTGACCTCCCGGGCCACTACTCCTGACTGCCTGAAACTTCAACTCTTGTAAAATACGTTCGTGGTCCAAAATCAATGTATTAGCTCCCCAAACGTTTGTTGAGGGTTTCGAGAGACACATTCAGGAAAACTACAGTATCCGGCTCAAGCATCTTTTCCGAATTAAAGAATACTTTTTCGTTATCTGCGATCCCTTCTACCAGAAAGAAGCTGCCCATTAAATAGGATTTTTTGACGGTAACCTCCAGGCCGGAGTTCTCAGAAACTTTAAATTCATGAGCATAAACTATAATTCTGCGTTTTGTATCCGCATAAGACTTTACAATATTTACCGGTATTTTGTTTGCTTCTCCGAAAAGTGAGGCAATATAGAGCTCTTTTGGCTGTTCATAGAGCTTTTGGGCCTCCTCATTGGCTATGATATGTTTGTCTTTGAGGACAATTATTCTATCGGCAAAAGGCAAAACATCGTTGTGGTCATGTGTCGCGGTTAAACAAGTAATCCCCTTGTGTTTCAGATAGGCAAAAACGTTTCTTCTGAGGCTATTTTTGCTAAAATTGTCGATATGGCTAAAAGGCTCATCCAATAATAATACTTGTGGTTCCTGGGCAAGTACTCTAGCCAGGGCAACTCTTTGCTGCTGTCCGCCGCTAAGGTTCCTGACTTTGGTATCTGCGAAATCTGTCAATTCTATCATTTCTAACAACTCTTGGGTGCGCCTCTTGAGTTCCTGGGGCTCAAATGCAGAAAGATACTGGCTAATGTTTTCCCAGACCGAGGTAAAAGGCATAAGATCAAAGTCCTGAGATAGGTATTTCATATAAGGTTCTCCTGGAACCAAGTTGTACAGAGGCCCCATTACCTGATTCTCATCCCAATAAACCTCTCCGGTAGTGACATGTAGTAGGCCGTAGATAATTTTTAAGAGGGTACTTTTACCACAGCCGCTTTCTCCAATAATGGAAACATGCTCTCCCTTTTTTACCTTTAGATTGATATCTTCCAGTACAAGGTCCTCATCATAACCAAAGGAAACATGGTCTACTTGGAGCATTTAGTTGTTTTTAGGATGGATAAAAAAACCGCTTCAATAATAGAAACGGTTTTGCACCAAAATTATTGATTTTTGATAATCTTAGTCTTTAAATTCTTTTAATACCGCTTGATTGGGTAATTTTTCATAACCCATATTGTAAAGCGTAAAACCGAAGATATCTGCATACTGGGCTATGGTCTTACTCACCGGGGTTCCGGCTCCATGTCCTGCATTCGTTTCTATTCTGATGAGCGCCGGCATATCTCCTGCCTGCTTCTCCTGTAGTTCCGCAGCGAATTTAAAACTATGTGCCGGGACTACTCTGTCGTCATGATCTCCGGTGGTCACCAGAGTTGCCGGGTAACTCACTCCAGGTTTTACATTATGCACCGGAGAGTACCCCTTTAAATATTGAAACATTTCTTCGCTTTCTTCGGAGGTACCATAGTCATAAGCCCATCCTGCCCCAGCGGTAAAGGTATGGTATCTGAGCATATCCATAACTCCAACAGCCGGAAGGGCTACCTTCATTAGATCTGGCCGTTGCGTCATTGTTGCGCCCACTAATAATCCCCCGTTAGACCCACCTCTAATAGCTAAATAGTCATTTGAAGTGTAGTTGTTTGCAATAAGGTATTCTGCGGCAGCAATAAAATCATCAAAGACATTTTGCTTTTTAGTTTTAATGCCGGCATTGTGCCATTTTTTACCATACTCCCCACCCCCTCTTAGATTGGGAACCGCATAAATTCCTCCTTGCTCCATCCAAACGGCATTTACAATACTAAAGGAGGGTGTTAAGCTTATGTCGAAACCACCATATCCATAAAGAATTGTCGGATTCTTTCCATTAAGTTCAACACCTTTTTTGTGTGTGATGATCATCGGTATTTTGGTACCGTCCTTGGATTTGTAGAAAACCTGTTTCGATTCATAATTCTCGGGGTTGAAATCTATTTCTGGCTTCCAATAATCCAGATATTCTCCGGTTTCCACGTCATATTTGTAAGAAGACCCCGGAGTATAATAATTGGTAAAGGAGAAATAAAACTCCTTGTCCTTCTTTTTCCCTCCAAAACCACTTGCACTTCCAACACCCGGTAGTTCTACCTCTCTTATAAGTTTGCCATCATAGTCGTATTGTAAGACCTTGGAGATAGCATCTACCATATATTCGGCGAAAAAATAACCTCCTCCGGTATTGGGGCTGAGTACATTTTCGGTTTCCGGTATAAAATCCTTCCAGTTTTCAGGAGTTGGGGAGCTTGCATCTACGGTGACGATCTTTTTGTTAGGTGCATTCAGGTTAGTCACGATATAGAGTTTACTACCTTCATTGTCTATGATATAACTGTCGCTTTCTGTATGATCTAAAACAGTGATGAGTTCACTGCCTTCCTTTGTTAGATCTTTAATAAAGAGTTTGTTTCCTGAAGTGGAGACAGAGGCATACAGAGCAAGAAAACGTTCGTCATCGGTAAGGGATGCCCCAATATATCGGTGTTTTTCTTCTGGCACTCCTCCAAAAACCAATTCGTCCTCATCCTGATTGGTTCCCAACTTATGAAAATATACTTTGTGCTGATCCGTCTTGGCAGAAAGTTCACTACCCTTAGGTTTATCATAACTGGAGTAGTAAAACCCTTCATTACCTTTCCAGGTAAGACCGCTGAACTTAATGTCGACTAAAGTGTCTTCAATGATTTCCCTGGTCTCGGCATCCATCACAATTGCCTTTCTCCAATCACTTCCACCCTCAGAAATCAGATAAGCAGCAAGGGAACCGTCTTTTGTAAAACTCAGACTTGAAAGGGAGGTGGTGCCATCTTCCGAAAAAGTATTCGGGTCAAGAAATACTTCAGCTTCATCAGTGCCCTTCTGCCTATAGACCACATACTGATTTTGAAGGCCATCATTTTTGTAAAAATAGGTGTAGTTTCCTTCAATAAAAGGAGCTCCTAATTTTTCATAATTCCACAATTTTTCTAATCTGTTTTTTAAGTCGTCTCTGAAAGGAATCTTTTCGAGATATCCGAAGGTAAGCCTGTTTTGTTCTTTTACCCAGGCCTCCGTTTCGGCACTTCTGTCATCCTCCAACCAACGGTAAGGATCTTTTACCTGGGTTCCGAAATAAGTGTCAATGGTATCAACTTTGGCGGTTGTAGGGTAATTCACAGTAATCAATTCTTTTTTAGTAGTCGTTTCGCAAGACAAGATGAGCATTCCAAAAAGTTGAATAAACAGTGCTTTTTTCATTTTGAGGGGTTTTAGAAGGCTCAAAAATACCATAAAAAACCATCAAAATGTATTTCTGGAAAAGTGTTTTAGACCAAAGTTTAAAGTGAAGAAAGACTAAGATGCCAACCAGGGTTAATTTATGACAAAAGAAGGGATCTAATGGAGTTTGTAACCTCCTCCCCAAAAGATAAACGGCTGTTCTAGATCAAATCCTTCTCTACAAGATATTCTGCAATTTGCACCGCATTGGTAGCAGCTCCTTTCCTGAGGTTATCGGCAACAATCCACATGTTAAGACTGTGTCTTTGCGTCTCATCTCTACGTAACCGACCAACAAAAACTTCGTCTTTGTCATGGGCATATACCGGCATCGGATAGGTATTCGTATCCGGATTATCCTGTACAATTACCCCGGGGGTATTGTTTAGGATATGACGTACTTCTGCCAAATCAAAGTCTTCGTGGAATTCAACGTTCACTGATTCGGAATGTCCCCCGGCGGTAGGGATACGCACGGCCGTAGCAGTGATAGAAAAGGTACGATCGTCTAGTATTTTCTGAGGTTCCCTGGCCAATTTCATCTCTTCCTTGGTATAACCGTTCTCCATAAATATGTCGCAATGTGGCAAAGCATTCCGACTTATAGGATAAGGATAGGCCATTTCGCCCTGAACTCCTGCAATTTCGTTTTCCAACTGCTTCACCGCTTTTACTCCGGTACCTGACACAGACTGGTATGTAGAGACTACCACCCTTCTCATTTTATATTTTTGATGTAAGGGTGCCAGCACCATCACTAATTGTATGGTAGAGCAATTGGGATTGGCAATTATTTTGTCGCTTGCGGTTAATTGCCAGGCATTGATTTCGGGCACTACTAATTTCTTAGAAGGATCCATACGCCAGGCCGAAGAATTGTCTATTACGGTAGTGCCTCCCTCAGCGAAAATGGGTGCCCACTCCAGAGAGGTATCTCCTCCTGCAGAGAAAATGGCAAGATCTGGCCTGGCAGCTACAGCATCGGCAAGACCCATAACTGTATATGTATTTCCAGCATATTGCATCTGTTTTCCGACGGAACGCTCAGATGCGACAAGTAAAAGTTCACTAATTGGAAAATTGCGCTCTTGAAGTACTTTTAACATCACTTCTCCAACCATGCCAGTGGCACCAACAACCGCTACTTTCATATTCTTATTGTTTTGAAAGGCAAAAGTACCTCAAGCCTGGGGAATGCACAAGTTCTCAATCAGTATTTATAAAAATATAACAAAATGTTATATTTGTGACAAACATAAAAAGAACCGCCAACTTTGAGTTTACAAGGATGGCGGCTTTACAGTATTTAAGTGTAGCGGTTACCTTACCTAAAGGCAGTGCGATTATACTTTTATTGCTTTTTTAACAGGTCTCTGATTTCGGCAAGGAGATCTTCCTGCGATGGTCCTGCCGGAGGTGCTTCTGGTTCTGGGGCCTTAACCTTGTTATAGGCTTTTACTATCATGAACATTACCCAACCTACAATAAGTAGATTAACTAGCGTATTTACCCAGGCTCCCCATCGTATTGCATTTTCAGCAACATAGCCTTCAGAACCTTCTACTCCCGAGGCTTCGGTTAGCACAATTTTTAGGTTTGCAAAGTCCATTCCGCCTGCAAAATGGCCTACAATTGGCATAATAATGTCAGAGACAAAACCGTTGACAACAAGTCCAACAGCTCCCGCCATGATTACCGCAACGGCAAATTCAATGACGTTTCCTGTCATAATAAAATTCTTAAATTCTTTAAGCATTTTTATAGTTTTAGTTGGTTAATAAGGCAACAAGATAATTAAAAAACAGCGGTATAACAAGATAGGTGAGAAGCGTAACACTAATCTAGAAAGACCCTTGGAACCCTTGAAGAAATACCTGTTAAAAGCTCGTAGGAAATGGTGTTCGCGGCGTTTGCCATGTGCTCCGCGGAATGCCTTTGGCCAAAAATAATTACCTCATCCCCCTCCTTACATTCCATACCGGTAATATCTATCATGATCATGTCCATACAGACGTTTCCGATAATAAAAGCCTTTTTCCCATTCACATAAACAAAACCCTTTCCATTACCGTAGTGCCGGCCTATGCCATCCGCATGGCCCACAGGAAGGGTTGCGGTAGTCTTAAAATGATCGGCCTTATAAGCTCTATTATAACCGACGCTCTCATTAGGTTCAATCTTATGAATTTGAGAAATGATGGTTTTCAAGGTTGCTATAGGCTTAAGTTGGGCATCGATTAAGGGATCATTTCCAAAACCATATAACCCAATCCCGCTTCTTACCATGTTGAATTGAGCCTGGGGATAATTTAGTATTCCCGAAGTATTCAGCATGTGTTTGAGCAACGAGGGGCCAAATACGTTTTCTATCTCCGCAGCTGTTTTACTGAATGATGCAATCTGTGCTTCACTAAAAGGGCGCTCACTCAGATCCTCCGAAGCTGCTAAATGTGAAAACACAGAAATAGGTTTGAGAAATTCGTTCTCGTGCAACTGCTCTTTGATAAAATCAACATCATTCTCCCAGAATCCGAGGCGATTAAGGCCGGTATTGAATTTGATATGTACCGGATAAAACTTCAAGGCCTTGCTCTTGGCTACCGCTAAAAATTGTTTGAGAATATTTGGGGAATACAAGCTGGGTTCCAGCGTATGGGTGATCAGCAGTTCAAAATTCACGGGTTGAGGATGTAAGACCAGGATTGGAGTTTTAATTCCGGCATTTCTTAAAGCCACCCCCTCCTTGACATAGGCAACGGCAAAGTAATCTACCCCTAAAGCTTCCAATCTTTGTGCTATTCGAATAGCATCGCTACCATAAGCAAAGGCTTTTACCACGGCCATGAATTTGGTGGTCTGAGAAATTTTAGAACATAAATAGTGGTAATTGTGTTCCAGAGCCTTGAAGTCTATTTCCAGAACCGTTTCTGCGGCTTTAGGCATTGGCGTCCTTTTTTGGTTGTAAGACCTCTTCCACATCAACTTCCATCTGGCTTACCTTTTCTTTGAGCATCGCTTTGTAAAAAGCAGCCCTACTTAAAGGTTCATATTCAGCAGTCTCTCCGAGGAATACCAAATTGTCATTATCAGATTTTCGAAAACTATAGTTTGCCAAATTCCCGGTTCTGGTACAAATGGCATGTACCTTGGTGACATATTCGGCAGTAGCCATCAGGGCGGGCATTGGGCCAAAAGGGTGGCCTTTAAAATCCATGTCCAGACCTGCAACCACCACTCGTATCCCTCTGTTTGCAAGATCGTTACAAACGGTGACGATCTCATCATCAAAGAATTGTGCCTCATCAATGCCCACTACATCACAATCATCTGCCAATAGCCTTATATTTGCCGCAGCGGGTACCGGAGTAGATCTGATCTCATTTTCATCATGTGAAACCACCATATCCTCGTGGTAACGGGTATCTACTATTGGCTTGAAGATCTCTACCTTTTGCCTGGCAAATTTGGCTCGTTTTAATCTTCGGATAAGTTCCTCGGTTTTACCAGAAAACATAGATCCGCAGATGACCTCTATCCAGCCGAATTGTTCCTTATGATTAACAGTGTTTTCGAGAAACATTTTGTAATTTTAGACGAAACTTGAATGTTTATTCGTTCTTATTATATACAGCTATAAAAGTATTAAAAAAGAAGGACCTTTGCAGGGGATGAAAAACAAAAAGCAATGAAGAGAAAATTGAAAGAGGAATTGGTTAAGATGTCTACGGATATTATTACCTCAAGAGGTTTAAAGGAGATTCCTGAGTTGTATGAAGCTGCTAAGAATTTATACGAAAAACTTGCGGTGCTTAAGTTCATTGACGAAAAATTGAATGATATCGAGATTGATGTTTCAAAGAACGCGATAGCCAGTAAAT
Source organism: Flavobacteriaceae bacterium (assembly GCA_040830565.1). Classification (GTDB taxonomy): domain Bacteria; phylum Bacteroidota; class Bacteroidia; order Flavobacteriales; family Flavobacteriaceae; genus JAFMPW01. The sequence continues at coordinate 13,125 of JBFOMC010000378.1, read as the reverse complement.
TTGAAAAAATGGCCAACGCAGTAATGAACGAGAATAAGTCTGTACCCGAAAGCAATCCGCACGAGGAAGATATCATTATACCAGGAATGGATACCATAAAGGAGATGGTTTCCGAGATGCCTACCGAGGCAGAGGTAGATCAGGTATTTGCAGAATTTGTAGCCAAGCCAGAAACCATTAAAAACGACAAGGAGCAATTAACTCCTGAGATCAGGAATGGATATAAAGAAGAATCCAAACCAAAGTCTCTAAATGATAAATTGGTAAAAAAGGAACTTGCCGTTGGGCTCAATGACAGGTTGGCCTTTGTAAAACACCTGTTTAACGACAGTACGGAAGACTTCAACCGCGTTATCTCCCAGTTGAATACCATAGATTCTGAAGAGCGTTCTATCGCCTTTATAGAAAATATGGTGAAACCAGATTACAATCAATGGGAAGGGAAAGAGGATTATGAAGTGCGGTTTATGGCATTGATCACCCGAAGATTTTCCTAGAAAGTTTTAGGCGGTTAATTTAGTATCTTTAATTTCTTATAAATTAAAGCTAAAGTAACCTATGAACACTTCTAAAATTTTGTACTGGACTTCTACAGGACTGCTTACCGCAATTATGCTTTTTTCCGTCTACAACTACTTTTTTAACCATGAGGCTGTGGTAGGCTTTTTTGAGCATTTTGGTTATCCTACCTATCTGATATATCCTTTAGCTATTGCCAAGCTATTGGGGTTGATCGCTATTTGGGGTAACTTTTCAAAATTCTTAAGGGAATGGGCGTACGCCGGCTTCTTTTTTAATGGCATTCTTGCCTTTTTTGCACATTATGTCCCGGATAAGAGCGATTATTTATTTGCCTTGATAGTGGTAGCCGTTACCCTTATTTCTTACTTTACCTCCAAACAGGTGAGACCTTAATAAATAGGATACATGGGCAAGCTTTTTGTAGTCCCTACACCCATTGGTAATCTTGGAGATATCACTCTGAGGGCGTTGAAGGTGCTTAAGACGGTCGATCTCATCTTAGCAGAGGATACCAGAACCAGCGGAAAATTACTTAAGCACTATAATATTAGTACTCCTATGCAAAGTCATCATATGCATAACGAGCATAAAACAGTCCATCAGATTGTCAACAAGCTGAAAGAAGGAGCACAAATTGCACTTATCTCAGATGCCGGCACCCCGGCTATTTCGGACCCGGGCTTTTTATTGACCAGAGCTTGTATTGCCGCCGATATAGCAGTAGAATGTCTTCCGGGGGCTACTGCATTTGTGCCTGCCCTGGTTAGTAGCGGTCTGCCCAATGACCGTTTTGTTTTTGAGGGCTTCCTACCGCTTAAAAAGGGAAGAAGAACCAGGTTACAACAGCTTGCCGAGGAAGAGCGCACAATGGTCTTCTATGAATCTCCCCATAAGTTGCTTAAGACACTGTCACATTTTTCAGAATTTTTTGGTGAGGATAGAGCCGTTTCGGTATCTAGAGAGCTCACCAAAATGTATGAGGAAACTATTCGCGGTACTCTGAAAGAGGTCAAGGACCATTTTACCTCCCATAAGGTGAAAGGAGAACTTGTGATTGTGGTTGAAGGAAAAAAATAGTCCTATCCTATGCTGAAATAGTTTATTTTGGCCCAGATGACTATTCCCTGGATTATTTCTGGCTTTACGGTTCTTGCAGTCTATTTTTTGGACCGATGGGAGAACAAATACATAAAATCGCTTTTTGATTGGGTTCCCGCCATTCTCCTGGCGTATATCATTCCTGCTATTGTTTCACACCTTGCGAATGTAGATTATTCCCAGGCGGAGATTCATAGTCTTAGTCGCGACTATTTTATTCCCCTGGCCATTATTTCGGTTATGAGCAGCTTGTCTATGGCCCAGCTCAAAGCCATTGGATGGAAACCCATAGCAGTTTTCGTATCAGGATCTATTTTCATCTCAATTTTCCCGGTGTTTTTGGTAGTGGGTTTATCAGAAACGGAATTGGTATCTGAAACTTTGATGGCTCAAGGATTTTGGAAAGGAATACCGCCCATTGTGGGAAGCTGGATTGGCGGAAGCACCAGTCAATTGGTGTTAAAAGAATTGGTAGTCTGCCCGGAACATATTTTTCTCTCGGTCTTGGTAATGGATAATATCTTGGTGAATTGCTGGACAATTCTCATGTTTCAGTGTATTAAGAAAAGTAATTTTCTCAACAAGAGGCTTAAAATATCCGATATCAGTATACCCGAAAATATAAGACAACCCTCAAAGAAAGTTTTACCCTGGTGGCTTTGTACCTTGATACTACTCGGAACAGTGCTTCTTTGCAATCTGCTCCTAGAGAGTTTTGTGGCCAAAGTAGTGATACTTTCCCTTTTAGGGCTAGCCTTGAGCAACTTGTGGCCAGGATGGAATTTTAAGTTTACGCTTAAATGGGGGGCCATACTTATTATTATAGTTATGGCCATTCTTGGGTTGAAACTGCAATTTGCAACCTTAGGGTTTAATTCTTCCTTCCTTTTGTTCCTATTGATATGGCTGTTTGGTCATTTTATATTTATGATGGGAATTGCAAAGATGTTGAATGTAAACATGGCCTGGGTACCCATTGCCAGTATGGCCAATGTAGGCGGGATAGCAACAGCTCCGGCAGTAACGGCAGCCTACGAGAAGAAATGGATGCCGCATGCCATAGTTCTTGCCATATTAAGTATGGCTACCGGAACCTTTTGGGGATTACTGACTATTGCATTATTGGAAGCTTTTATAGTGTGATACGACAAAAAGACCATGAAGACCCTGCTCAAAGACATCAGAAACTGCGAAGTATGTAAGAAGTATCTCCCACTAGGCCCGAGACCAGTAGTGGCAGCGCACCCAGAATCCAGGATTGTAATTATCGGTCAGGCCCCCGGAACCAAGGTTCATGACAGCGGTATTCCCTGGGATGACCCCAGTGGCAAGCAGTTACGTAACTGGTTGGGATTAGCCGATGAGGTTTTCTACGATGCTGCTAAGGTTGCCCTGGTCCCTATGGGTTTTTGTTATCCCGGGAAAGGAAGATCAGGAGATTTGCCACCGCGCAAAGAATGTGCTCCTCTATGGCATGAGGCACTCCTAGATAGCATGCCAAAACTTCAATTGATCATTGTAATAGGAACCTACGCCCAGGCCTATTATTTAAAAGGGATCACTAAAAAAAACCTGACTGAAACCGTAAGGGCATTCAAAGAATATACCCCCACCTATTTTCCTTTACCCCATCCCTCACCACGAAACAGGTTTTGGCTCTCAAAAAATCCCTGGTTTAACAAAGAAGTGGTGCCGGAGTTGCAGGCGCGCATAAGATCGCTGTTATAGTTTTTGGTTATTGCTGCAAAGCAACAAATTCAAAGCTTTTCCCACTAAAAAGCCCTTTATCTGAAAGTTTTAGATCCGGGATTACTAAGAGTCCCATAAAAGAAAGTGTCATAAATGGGGCTCGCAAAGTACATCCAAAGGCCTTGGCTTTTGCGTCTATTTTCTCATAGACTTTCCCGGTCTCCCAGCCATCCTTGTCGCTCATTATCCCGGCTACAGGCAAGGGCAGAACGTTTTCCTCGGTTTCATCTACGGAACAAATGCCTCCCTTATTTTTGATGATGAGATTCACCGCTTTACACAAAAGCTCATCCGAAGTCCCTACTGCAATGATATTATGAGAGTCATGGGCCACCGAACTTGCAATGGCACCCTCCTTTAATCCGAAATTTTTAATAAAACCAAGTGAAGGTGTGGTGTCCATGTACCTGTTAACTACGGCAATTTTAAGGATGTCTGTCTCCGTATTCGAAATTAAACCTCCCTGTTCAAGCAGGGCCTCACCTTCAATTTCGTTTGTTATTAATTCCCCATCCAGAGCTTCTATTACCTTGACGGAAGTATCAGTTCCCGGGATAAAAAAATCGGCAGCCTCTTTCTTTAAAGTATTGAAATTGTTTGGCTTGCTAAAAGGGATCGTTTCAATATATGATTCACCTTTTTCAGCTACCAGGACCCCATCAATAAATGTTTGCTTTACTTTAAAATGCTCTAAGTCCTCCACTACAATAAAATCTGCGGCATCTCCTTCTCTCAATTGCCCAACATCCATCCCGTAATGGATTATCGGATTTAAGCAGGCCACTTGTAACAATTTAAATACGTCAACTCCTTTGGTGACGGCCCTGGCACAAAGTTGATTTATATGTCCTATAATGAGATCGTCAGGGTGTTTGTCATCCGAACAAAACATCATGTTGTGATAGTGTTCCGAAAGTAAGGAGAACAAAGCTTCGAAGTTTTTGGCCGCACTGCCTTCACGGATGATAATCTTCATTCCATAAGCCAATTTTTCAGCGGCCTCTTCATAGGTAAAACATTCATGATCAGTGCTGATACCGGCTTCAATATACCGTTGAGCCTCACTTCCTCTCAAACCAGGAGCATGGCCATCAACAGGTTTGCCGGTTTGTTTAGCCGCCTGCAGTTTCCGCATCACCTCTTCGTCCCCCTTAAGCACCCCTGGATAGTTCATCATCTCGGCCAGGTAATAAATGTCGGGAGAATGGAGCAGGCTTTCAATCCCGTCTGAATCAATGGTAGCTCCGGAGCTTTCGAAACTGGTCGCAGGCACACAGGAAGGCGCTCCGAAATGGAACTTTAAAGGTACCTTCTTCCCATTTTCAATCATAAAGTGCACCCCTTTTTCTCCAAGGACATTGGCGATCTCATGAGGGTCAGATACCGTGGCAACAGTACCGTGACAGACAGCCAAACGAGCAAATTCCGAAGGGACAAGCATTGAACTTTCAATATGAATATGGGCATCAATAAAACCCGGCATAAGGTAATGGGTAGCGGCCGTTTCTTTTTCAGTAAGTGCTAGTATCTTACCATCTTTAATGGTAATTTCTCCGGGGTAAATACGCCGAGCTTTAATGTCTACTATTTGCCCCTCAATTTTCATATATAAAATATGGGTAGTGGATTATTATATGTTAACAAGCTCTCATTGCTGCTTACTAAAACGCTTCGACTGCGCTCGGCGAGACAATAAGTTACTTCATGGTACTTACTGTATATTACCACAGCCAATAGATCACCTGTGTTTCCCCGTTTCCCAGCCATATTTTCCTAAGTAGTGTTCTCCGCTTTCAACGGCCCCGTCTTCAATACTGGTGCCCATAGAATCATTCCACCTATTTAGGTAACCAAAGAGGGAGATGACCCCAAGCATTTCCACAATCTCACCTTCATCCCAATACTTATATAGTCTCTCTTTAATCTCAGCATCTACTGCATTGGGAACCTGAGAAGCCACCAGGGAAAAGTCCAGAGCTGCTCTCTCCGCCTCCGAGAAGGCTGGATGCGTTCTATATTCCCAAATATTATCTAGTTGTTCTTGTTCTGCCCCATAACGTTCGGCGGCCCTTATTGCATGTGCCTGGCAATATCTACAACCGGTGGCGTTACTGCTCACCCATGCTATCATACGCTTTAACGCTGAAGTCACTCTTCCTTGATTGGCCATTACCGCCTTGTTCAGATTAATAAAAGCCTTGGAGATTGCTGGTCTGTGTTGCATGGTTAGCACAGAATTTGGACAGAAACCCAGGGTCTCATTAAAAAACTCAGCAAGTTTTTTTGTTTCAGAATCGTGATCGGGATCAAGTGGTTTTACTAGCGGCATTTTGTGCTGTTTTTAATGTATTTTTGGTGCGTACAAGAAACGAAAAATTATGGGGACAACAAATCATATCACTACCAAATGGATTGGGAATATGGCCTTTGAAAGCAATAATCCTTCAGGCTTAAATTTGACTATAGATGCAGGGCCAGAAGATGGTGGCGAAGGGAAAGGTTTACGCCCTAAAGCACTCATGCTTTCCAGTTTGGCTGGCTGTTCTGGCTTAGATGTTGCCTCTCTTATTCGAAAAATGAAGTTAGAAGTAGACGAGTTCACCATAGAAACCACTGCAAATCTGACGGATGAACATCCTAAATACTATGATAGTGTCCGTATTGAATATCATTTTCATGGAAGCAATCTAAAGGAGGCGAAATTACAACGAGCTGTAGATCTCTCTGTTGAAAAGTACTGCGGGGTAATGGAAATGTTTCGAAGGTTTGCCGAATTGGAGATCCGGACGTATTTTCATCATGGTTAGAGAAGTGAAGAATGGTCTTATTCACTGCTTGGAAATTGCAGGGAACTTGATTAATGTTGAGCTTAAATCAAGAGCAAGTTCAAGTTCAAGTGTCAAGATCAAGCGCTAACATTGGAGCTAAGAAATTCGACCTGGAAAATCGCTTGGTAGATTTTGCTGTCAGCACTTCTTTGTTTTGCAAAGAATTGCCCTACGACATGACAGGGCAATACTATGGGAATCAGCTTTTACGATCAGGTGGTAGCGCAGCACTAAATTTTGGAGAAGCACAAGGCACAAATTCCAACAAAGACTATGTCAATAAAGCTACTATAAGTTTAAAAGAACTTAAAGAATCTAGAGTGAGTCTAAAAATCCTTGACAAAATGCTCTACGGAGGCAATTCAAAGAGAAAACATTTGCTTAGCGAGGTCGAGCAGCTTATAAGGATAATAGCAACAATTGTGAAGAATAAGAGATAAGAACATCTATTAATTTTGTACTTGTACTTGCACTTGCACTTGCGCTTGATACTTGAACTTAAATATTTATATGCGCTGGACATTAAAACCTAAACCCGAACAAGCCGCAATAAAGGAATTGGCAGATGCCCTTAAGGTGGATGCTCTGATAGCACAATTATTGCTTCAAAGGGGCATTAGCACCTATGAAGAAGCCCGGCAATTTTTCAGACCCCAACTTACAGATCTTCATGATCCTTTTTTGATGAAGGACATGGATATGGCGGTTCAGAGGATTGAGGCTGCGATTGAAGGCAATGAGAATATTTTGGTTTTTGGTGATTATGATGTAGATGGAACAACTGCAGTGGCCCTTTTATCTTCCTATTTGCTAAGCTATTACCCCAGGGTGGCAACCTATATTCCAGATCGTTATGAAGAGGGTTACGGGGTTTCTTTTAAAGGGATCAATTTTGCCGATGACAATGAGTTTTCTTTGATCATAGCGCTAGACTGCGGGGTAAAAGCCCTGGATGAAGTGGCATATGCCAAGGAAAAAGGGATAGATTTTATTATTTGTGATCACCATAGGCCAGGAGAACATCTCCCACAGGCTGTGGCTGTTTTGGATCCTAAAAGGAAAGACTGTGGCTATCCTTATGATGAACTTTGCGGTTGTGGTGTTGGTTTTAAATTGATACAGGCTCTGGCGCACCAGAGAGGAGAAAGCATTGAACATCTGCTGCCTTACCTGGATTTGGTGGCAACCGCTATAGGTGCAGACATTGTCCCTATCACAGGAGAAAACAGAGTGTTGGCCCATTTTGGGCTTAAGATATTTAATTCGAGCCCCAGGACTGGCTTTAAAGCAATACTAAATCAGGTCAAGAAAAAGGAACTTACCATAACAGACCTGGTCTTTATCATTGCTCCTCGTATCAATGCGGCAGGGAGAATGAAACACGGGCAGCACGCAGTAGATCTTCTAACGGAAACGCAAGTGCAACGTGCCGAAGATTTTGCGGCTGCAATTGAGCAATTCAATGCGGAGAGAAAAGGCCTGGACCAGGAGATTACTCAGGAAGCTTTGGCACAAATAGTGCACAACCGGGAGGAAGACAACTTTACTTCAGTGGTCTATAAAGAAAATTGGCACAAAGGTGTTATTGGGATTGTAGCTTCCAGACTCACAGAAACCTATTACCGCCCAACCTTGGTTTTTACAAGAAGTGGTGACAAGCTGGCCGCTTCCGCCAGATCTGTTAAAGGATTTGATGTGTATAATGCTCTACAGGGATGTTCAGAACATTTAGACCAATTTGGGGGTCATAAATACGCGGCCGGACTCACCCTGGCAACGGACAAATACGAGCTATTTAAGGCGAATTTTGAAAAGGTGGTTGCAGACACCATCGACCCTGATTTGCTGACCCCTGAAATAGCCATTGATGCTCAAATAGATCTGCATAAAATAACAGCGCGGTTTTACAGGATTATACGACAATTTGAACCTTTTGGTCCCGGAAATATGCCACCTGTTTTTATGTCCAAGGACCTTAGAGACACTGGTTATGCCAGAGGGGTTGGTGCAGAAAACAAGCATCTGAAGCTTTCGATAACTCAGAACGGAACGATTCCATTAGGAGCCATCGGATTTAATCTTGGAAACAAACTAAGTACAGTTGCCAACGGCAAAACGTTTTCAGCGGTTTATAGTATAGAAGAAAATACTTGGCAAGGAAACGTAAGCCTACAATTAAAGCTAAAGGATTTGAGATAAGGGTTTATCTCTTCAATAATTTAAAGCCTATTTCTCTCCCTTGTCCTTGAAACATGGCCAAATTAATCCAAAACCAGGCAAATTGCTCCATAAGTTCAAATTTGTCGTTACCGCCAACGTCATAGCAACTTTGGAACCCAGCGTCTTTTGAAAGACGTTTTGCTATTTCTTTTCCTTTTTCACTATCGCCAGCTACGAAACAATCAATATTGATGCTGCCATATGAAGGATTTACAATATTATTAAAGCCTGTGGTGTTAAAACATTTGACCACATGTGGGCTTTTGGTATTTGCCAGAATTGCCATAGAGGTATTGCTAAATCCCTCGGGCCCTTTACCCATCACTATATTCATGGTGTCAATGATCACCTTTTCCTCCGTATTGCCCAAAGATATGGCAACCTCTACTGCAAGAGTTGCCGGAGTAGCTAGGACGATAAGCTCAGCTTTTTGAACAGCTTCAGGGATTAAATGACAAGTGGTACCTGGGTTTGAAAGCAATTCTTTTCCCTTGAAATTATCAATATCCCTAACGGCAAGCAAGATCTGATGCCCTGCTGCGGCCCACTTTGCGGCCAAAGCACTCCCTACATTCCCCGTTCCCACAATAGCTATTTTCATCTTATCCCTTTAATAATTCTATTACCTTCTTGGCTGTGACTTCTCCGCTCATGTTCTGCTGCCCGGTTATAAGAAGATCATCTACCATTGCAAAAGGCTCCCAAGCGGCACTCTTATGAAAATGAGCTCCCTTTTTATTTAGCTCATCCTCTATCCGCCAGGGCATTACCTGGGTTTTCATTTGGGCATCTGCCTGATCTTCTTCTTCATTGGTAAAACCGGTAACTTTTCTGCCTCTTACTATATACCTTCCCTGTTCATCTTTTACAAAATTTAGAACGGCCACGCCATGGCAAAGCGCTGCAACTATCTTTTTGTTGTTGTAAAAATACAGCACAGCTTTCTGAAGGTCAACAGCTTCTTCAAAGGTAAACATAGGAGATTGCCCGCCCGCCACCAAGATGGCGTCATAGGCATTCAGGTCAAGACTGCCAATGGCAGGGGTGCTTTTCAATTGCGACATAAATTCCGGGTCTTCCACGTACTTTTTACTCAATTCGTCCCAGGAGGAATATCCGCTGGGATCGTTGGGATTGCTCATCGGGTCTAGTAAAACCTCTCCTCCCTCAGGACTGGTTATCTCCCATTCCAATCCTTTAAGATCAAACTGTTCTATTGGATGAAATAACTCAGAGGCCCAGAAGCCTACCGGGTAATTTAAGGTTGGGTGGGTCGAGGGGTTCGCTACAACAATTAAAACCTTTTTGCTCATAATGATATCTTTTACCCTAAAGTTAAATTGGTATAGTAGCAAAACCATGTAATACACTTTTTTGTATGATACATACTTTTAGGAAAGTATAAACAATTATTGTAGTTTCGGGAGTATGCCAGACTTTATTTACAACGGAAAAACCTATTACAATCCGGTAGAATTCGCCATGGATAGGATAGGAGGCACCTGGAAAATGCCTATTCTATGGAGGTTAAAAGACAAGGTAATGCGCTATAGTGAACTCAAGAGGGCTATAGCACATATTTCGGACAAAATGCTTACCACTCAACTTCGGGAATTAGAGGCAGACGGCTTTATTCATAGAAAGGTATATGCTGTAGTGCCTCCCAAGACGGAGTATAGTATAACGGCTAAGGGAAGAGACAGTATAGAGGTGATCAACGTCATTCGCAACTATGGTATTCAGTTAATGGAAGAGGCCGAAATTGAAGAAAGCAAACTCAATAAGCGGGGATAAGGTGTTTAGGAGTTGAAGCGCTGAAGTTGCATTTGCTGCCCATCAAATACACCATAGGTGAAATAGCTTATCCAATCTCCCAGGTTGATGTATTTTGAGTTGCTTTTTAAATCGATCTCCAAAGGAAGATGCCTATGTCCAAAAACGAAATAATCATAGTGCTGGCTTTCTAATTTCCTTTTCGCGTATTGTACCAACCACTCTTTTTCCTCACCAAGGAACTTAACATCCTCAGCTCCTGATATGAGCTTGTTCTTTACCGAAAAGTATTGGGCAAGTCTTACACCCCAATCTGGGTGTAACCATCTGTAAAACCATTTGGATACGGGGTGGGTAAAAACTTTTTTCATCCGCTTATAACCCTTATCTCCAGGCCCTAAACCATCACCATGACCAATAAAAAAAGATGTGGCATTCAGGGTGAACTGTTGTGGTTTGTGGAATACAGGAATGTTGAGTTCTTCTTCAAAATAACCGTTCATCCATAAATCGTGATTTCCAACAAAGTAGTAGATCGGGATACCAGAATCAGATATCTCAGCCAATTTGCCAAGGGTTCTGATAAAGCCTTTAGGTACAACAGTTTTATATTCCATCCAGAAGTCGAACAGATCTCCTAGTAGAAAAATTGCGGCGGCATCCTGCTTAATTTCGTCTAACCAGGCCACAAATTTCTTCTCTCTGGGGCGGCTCTGTTCCCGGCTAGGAGCGCCTAAGTGATTATCACTGGCAAAGTAGATCTTTTTGCCTTCTGGAACGCTAATTTGCTTCATTTAAAGGTAAAGATAAGGAAAGTGACCTTATTGGTTTTTGTGACTTTTAATTGTCAGCTGCATACCATTCAGCATAGGCCGTCTCCGTTTCTCTTAACTTCAGTGAGTGCAGTCGGATGGTTTTGGGAAGGCGAGCTTCTATCTTTGCTGCAAAATCTATGACCATATTTTCGCTTGTAGGCTGATAGTCTGCAAGGATTACCTTGTGTCCCCTGTCTTTAAGCTCCTTAGCTAATTCAGTGTGGGGAGTATTTTTGTTAAATACGGTTGCATGATCAAAGGGATCTACAATCTCTTCTTTAACGATTTTCTTTAGGTCCCCAAAATCTATCACCATCCCCAACTTAACATGGGAACTATCTGCAATAGGAACTCCTATTACCGTGACCGATAACTTATAACTGTGGCCATGGACGTTCCTGCACTTGCCATCATAACCATATAAGGCGTGGCCAGTTTCAAATGAAAATTGCTTTGTTATTCTAATGTTGCTCATAAACTGTTCGCCACAAAGTTAGTAATTAATGAAGGGGTTCTTTAAATAATCCTTAAGCTTCAATTGACCTCCTGTACCTCATTTAGAAGAGGTTGAGTCCAAGCCATCTCATAGCGGATGTTTTCTATGGGATTTTCAGGCTTTTTTGATGAGGTAATCTTGCTTCTCACAAAAACTACATCCTTTGTAAGTTCAAAATTAGCACTAGCTCCCTTAATTGTTTTTAAGACCTCGGTTTCGGTAGCCCCGGTTCTAAGGCCGATAAATTCTATAGTGTAGTCTATCCCGACTTCCTGACTCACCTCTACTGAAAGTAAATTGTCTTTGAAGGAAAGCGTCTTTAGTGTCACTCCGGTACTTGAGTAGAAATTACCGTCCTCCATGGCTTTGATTAAGGAGTTAGCTGCTAAGGTATCGGCCTTTACCATTACCCATCCCCTGCCAGCATTGCTCCATTTCTCCCCTTTTCTGTGGTAGTGGTGAGAATCGTCTGTGGCCAGCCCGTACATGAGCGGTTTCTTTTGTTCTATATAGGAAATATTGATAAGGTCCCACATCTCCTCTGTTGAAACATTTGTAGAATCTCCCATATTATGTACCATAGGATGCCCATTAAATACTTCAAAGAAACGCTCGCCCTTAAGGCCGTACATATCTTGAAGGCTTATACTATAAAAGAAATTTGGGTGATTAATATGAGGCAAAATGGGTACGCCAGTCTTTTTGCGCTGCTCAAGTACCTGGTCTATATTATTTTGAAGCACTTCAGAAACACTGGCTCCTCCCTTGGGATCAATTCGTTCCTGAATGTTAATTGCATTCATATGCAAGTGCTTGTCTTCGAACCTATCTGTAATTTCTTCGGCCTGAATGACGAGGAACTTGCCCGGTTCTTCTGTAATTTTTCTATACTCCTCAAAGGTTTTTAGCTTTACATACAAGGCCCCGGCCTCAAGTCTATAAGACACCCAATCTTCACCATATTTCTCCAGATAGCGTTTAAAGGCATTTTGATATAGGGTATCCGGAGATATTCCTGCCCAATTTTCTCCTTCTGCTAAAGTATTGTGATCAGATAAAGCGACGAAATCGTATCCCTTAGATTTATACCAATCCAGGATTACCTCGGGAAACTCATCTCCGTCGCTCCAGTAAGAATGTGTATGTAAATTACCCTTATACCAAGGCTCGGAGGCCTCTTCCTCAACGGCCTGTTTACTCTTTGTGCCGCAATTAGTGAGGGAAGTAATAAGGCATATCGCTAAAAAAAGACGTAAGTAATTCACACTGATATTATTTTTTGAATTTTCTTCTGGTACGAATGCGATTTATGAAGTAAACCACAACTACGAATAGTGCAAGCAGCGGAAATATCATATCACCATTCAGGAAATCGAGTATATTCATCTTTACTTTTTGAATTTTTCTAATGCCTGTTTTGTGTTATCGGACAAAGCCAGCAAGCCCGACATTTCTGCTCTTTCGATCAATAAATCATCCCAATGTGCAGTACCTTCCCATAGAATTTTCTTTATGGCTGATAGGGCCTCGGGATTATAAGAAGCTAATTTCTCTGTAAAGAAATAGAGTTCTTTGTCCATGGTCTTTGTAGTGTCATAAACCTTTGAAAACAGTCCTTTCTCTT
>JBFOMC010000377.1:0-14409 GCA_040830565.1 Flavobacteriaceae bacterium | reverse complement strand
TACCATCAGAATAGCAAACTGAACGAATGAAGTTGTATACCTGTCTAGCCTAGTAGGCATATATGATCAGAATATCGAGAGTCTAGGCGGAGATACCGGAACGAACATCCCGACTGTAGTACTAGATAATGGTAAGAGTCAGACCGAAGTTCTAGCACATTTAGGCGATGCCGGTACGGATGATCAGAACATCAGCGGATCTGGGCTTTCCGGCACAGACCTGACCATCGGAATAGAAAACGGAACGAATGAAGTTGTAGACCTGTCTAGCCTGGTGGGTACAGATGACCAAAACATAGAAAGTCTTGGCGTGGATACCGGAACGAACATCCTTACTGTAGGGATCGAAAACGGAACGAGTCAGACCGTAGACCTATCCCATTTAGATGATGCGGGTACGGATGATCAGAACATCAGTGGTTCCGGGCTTTCAGGTACAGATCTTACCATAGGAATAGAAAATGGTACTAATGAGGTTGTAGATCTTTCCAGCCTGGTGGGTACGGACGACCAGAATATCAGTGGATCAGGTCTTTCAGGAACCGATCTTACCATCGGGATCGAGAATGGATCCAATGAAGTTGTAGACCTATCTAGTTTAGTAGGTTCAGACGATCAGAACTTAACCGGCGCTTCTTTGAGCGGAGCGAATATACTTCAGATTGATATTGAGAATGGATCCTCAACTACAGTAGATCTTTCTGCTCTTGATGATAGCGGTACTGATAATCAGAATTTGACCGGTGCATCCTTGAGTGGAGCCAATGTGCTACAAATTGATATTGAGAATGGATCCTCGACTACGGTTGATCTTTCCGCTCTTGATGATAGCGGTACAGACGATCAGAATATCAGCGGATCTGGCCTTTCGGGTACTGATCTTACCATCGGGATTGAAAATGGAACTAACGAGGTGGTCGATCTATCTAGCCTGGTTGGGACCGATGATCAGAATATTGAAAGTCTTGGTGTGGATACCGGAACTAACATCCTTACGGTAGGGATCGAAAATGGTACGAGTCAGACCGTAGATCTTTCGCATTTAGACGATGCGGGAACTGATGATCAGTTTGATGACGAAGTTTCACTTAGGACCCCTATCGATGTAGATGAAGGCGGAGCTGGATCTCCAACCAATGAGACAACGGTACAGGAAGTGATTAATGCAATAGCCCCTATCACTTCTAAGGCTGCGAGAATTTTTTATCCACCTTCTATTGCTATAGATGCGTCAACGAATGGAACAGGATTTACCATCGACCTCTATGCTCAATATACAGCACAGTATGGAACTCCAACAGTAGCCAGTGCCGGTGCTCCGGCAGCGGTACCTACCTATGGTGCAACAGAATTGTACTACTATGTTACTTATGCGGATCCAACAGTGTTCGATACCGGAACCATGAGTATAGATGCTAACGGGGTACTAACCTATGATATCATCGGGCAACCGGCAGATTACAACGCCCTGATCAATGTGGTATTCGTGGTGAAATAAATATAAACAAAGCACTGTATAGATTTGAGATCGCACATTAGAAATAAATCGCTTTTCCTCAGCCTTGTAATAACATTGCTGGGGATTGCTGCTTCCAATGCCCAGTTTTTATTGCAGGCTCCAAACAGCGGTGATGAAACTAATTTTCGTTGGTATGAGGCCTCGGACACCAGTACAGTGTTGTCTACAGATTTCTTCTATGAAACCAGTGCACCCGGAGTTTATTTTGCTACCTATGATGGTACTTTATGCGGTTCTAATGCCACTGGTTATTTCATTCTAACAGATTGTACCAATCCGGCTGATCAGGTAACCCTGGATATTTCGGCCAATGTAACTGGTAGTGCAACAGTCAGTTGGTCTCCCGCTGTATCTGGTGACCAATTACGACCGGTAGTAACGGCCACCACAACTGTGGTAAGATATACCGCTACGATTACCAAGGCCGGGAATGCCACGGCACTTCCAAACTTTACGGTGGTATGTTTACAACAGGCGGCAGATCTCGTAGATGATGTTGTCACCTTAGATGAGGATACTTCAATTGTTGTTCCTATTTATGACAATGACAGTAACCTACCAGATCCTGGTATCCTAACAACCACCAATCCGGCTAATGGTGTTGTCTCCATAAATGACAATGGAACACCAAATAATCCTATAGATGATATTGTAACCTATACCCCAAATCCGGATTATAACGGACCGGATTCATTTGATTATACCGTTTGTAATACACTGGGCTACTGTAGCACTGCTACCGTAAATATTGATGTATTGCCTATTGTAGATGCCTTTGATGACACTGTTGCTACGGTAGAGAATGTTCCGGTGGATATAGATATTTATGCAAATGATAACGATATTCCGACCCTTGGCTCGCTTGCTACCACCAATCCGTCTAACGGAACGGTGACCGTAAATGATGGTGGTACCCCAGCCGATCCTTCAGACGATGTTGTTACCTACACCCCAAATTTTGGGTTCCAGGGAACAGACACTTTCGACTATACCATCTGTGATAATGTAGGCAATTGCGAAACTGCCACAGTTACCATTATGGTTAATCCACTCGGTAGTGACCTGGATATTGATGACGACGGAATTGTAAACTCCTTTGAAGATTTAAATGAAGATGGAGACAATGATCCAAGTACCAATCCAACAGATACCGATGGAGATGGCATTCCGGATTATTTAGATATCGATAGTGATGATGATGGTATTCCAGACAACGTTGAAGGACAGACCACTGCAGGTTATATACCTCCTAGTCTTACGGATGCCGATGGTAATGGCCTGGACGATGCCTATGAAAATGGTGGCTCTGTGGGAATTGTACCCATAGATACCGATGGTGATGGTTTACCGGATTATGTTGATAGTGATAGTGATAATGATAATGTGCCGGATAATATCGAAGGGCATGATTACGACCAGGATGGCCTGCCAGATGTAACCTTTATTGGCTCAGACAAGGATAATGATGGTCTGGATGATGGCTACGAAGGGAACACGGCCATAGACCTAGACGTAAATGACGAGATAGATGATCCATACAATGATCTTCCAAACACGGATGGAGATGCGGAATCTGACTATAGAGATACGGATGACGACGACGATGGATTAATGACGGCTATTGAGGATGTCAATACAGACGGTAATTACGCAAATGACGATGATGATACAGACGGTATTCCTAACTACTTGGAACCCAATTTCACTGGAGACGATATAGAAGTGTTTAATGTAATAACGCCAAACGGAGATGGAATACATGATGTACTTACCATTGGAGGTCTTGAGAACTATCCTAACAATACGATTAAGATCTACAACAGATGGGGTGTACAAGTGTTCATGACCAGAGCTTACAATAGCTCAGGGAATGTATTTGATGGAACTTCTAATGGAAGGGTAACAGTAGATGTAGACAATAAACTGCCGGTTGGTACGTACTTCTATATACTGGATTATGAAGATTCTCAAGGAGAAATGAAAACGCTCTCGGGCTATATATACATAAATAGATAATTGATAATAGAAAATAATGATGCCGCAAATCGCTAACATGCATTTTATTTCAAAGAGCCTGCTCTTGACAATGCTGTTATGCATGAGCTTCACCTATGCTCAGCAAGATGCCCAGTATACGCAGTATATGTATAATACCGTAAGCGTAAATCCTGGATATGCCGGATCTAGGGGTCATTTGAGTATAGCGGCACTTTATAGAGCCCAATGGGTTGGCCTGGACGGTGCTCCTAAAACACAAACCTTTAACTTTCATACCCCTGTAGGCTACAATGGTGTAGGACTGGGGATCTCGGTGGTAAATGATCAAATAGGCCCCACCTCTGAGACCTATTTAGATCTCGATTTTTCCTATACCGTACAGACCAGCGATGTTGGCCGACTCAGTTTTGGACTAAAGGCAAGTGCCCATTTGCTCGATATCAGGTTTTCAGAATTGAATCAGGACCTGACTAATCCAGGAGGTCCGGACCCCACTTTACAACAAGATATAGATAACAGATTTTCTCCGAATATTGGCGCTGGAGTATACTACCATACAGACAGGTTCTATGCCGGAGCATCTGTTCCAAGGTTCCTTCAAACCTCACATTTTGATGAGTCATCGTTATCCACAGCAAGGGAGCAGATGAATTTTTACCTGATCACTGGCTATGTTTTTGATATGAGTGCCTTTTGGAAATTTAAACCCACCTTACTAGTGAAGGCTGTCCAAGGTGCCCCGTTACAAGCCGACTTTTCGGCTAACTTCATGTACAATGACAAATTTATTATGGGAGCGGCCTATAGATGGGATGCTGCTGTAAGTGGGTTGGTAGGATTTCAAATATCTCCCGAATTCATGATTGGAATGGCCTATGATCGGGAAATAACCCAATTGGGTCGGGCCGTATTCAATGATGGCTCTTTCGAGATCATCCTCCGATACGATTTTATTAAAGTACTGGATAATCTTAAATCTCCCCGATTCTTCTAGGGAGAATTTTCAGGCCGTATCATTTCCATATACATTTTATTTCTACATGTCTTTAAAGTGGGCTAAAGGTGTTATTTTTGTAAGGTGAAGGAAGAGCAGGTAATTCTCGTTGATGAAAATGACAACCCCCTTGGAACCATGGGCAAAATGGAAGCTCATGAGAAGGCTATTTTACATAGGGCCTTTTCGGTTTTTGTAATGAATGAAAAAGGGGAGACCATGCTACAACAAAGGGCATCGGAAAAATATCATTCCCCTGATTTATGGACAAATACCTGTTGCAGTCATCAACGTTGGGGAGAATCTAACATTGAAGCAGGGAAAAGACGGCTCATGGAAGAAATGGGTTTTGAGACTGAACTTTCAGAACTGTTTTCCTTTGTTTATAAAGCACCCTTTGATAACGGGCTTACAGAACATGAACTAGATCATGTGATGATCGGTTATTACAACGGAGATCCTGTGATTAACACAGATGAGGTGAAGGCCTGGAAATGGATGACACCCGAAAAAGTTAAGGAAGATATGACCAAACGGCCTGAACGATACACAGCCTGGTCAAAGATTATCTTTGACAAGTTTTACGATCATTTTATAGCACTAAAGAACACCCATGAAGGTAAAAGTAAGTAGAAAAGCACATTTTAATGCCGCCCATCGACTCTACCGGCCAGACTGGGATGAGGATAAAAATGATGCAGTCTTCGGAAAGTGTAATAATCCAAACTACCATGGACATAACTATGAACTGGTGGTCAGTGTTTTCGGGGAAATTGATCAGGAAACCGGATTTGTAATGGATATGAAAGTGCTTAAGGACCTGATAAAAGAGAAAGTTGAAAATGCTCTCGATCATAAAAACCTGAACGTTGAAGTCCCTGAATTCCATACCTTAAATCCCACGGCCGAAAACATCGCAGTAGTTATTTGGAACAAGTTAAGACCACATATAGAGGCAGATAAAGAATTAGAGGTGGTATTATACGAGACTCCCCGAAATTTTGTCAGCTATTCGGGTTGAGCGGGAAATAGTAATCAGTAATAAGTAATCAGTAAACAGTAGGCTACTCAAGTTAACTGCTGAAGATAAAAGTACAATCTTTAACCATCAACCATCAACCATCAACCATCAATTTTCCATTTTCAATTTTTCATTTTTAATTATTAATTACCCATGTATCCACTCAAATTCAATCCAATACTAAAAGAACGCCTATGGGGTGGAAATAAGCTCGGCACGGTACTCGGTAAACCACTTGAAGGGGAAGCCATTGGAGAGAGTTGGGAACTATCAGGAGTAGCAGGGGATGTGTCTATAGTAAGTAATGGAGAGCTGGCAGGAACCTCCCTGACCCAGTTAATAACCAAAGATCCGGAAAACCTTCTGGGACGTTCTGTGCTGGAGCGTTTTGGTAAAGAATTTCCGATTCTTATCAAATTTATCGATGCCAAAAAAGATCTTTCTATTCAGTTACATCCTAGTGATGCTTTGGCAGAAGCACGACATAATTCTAAGGGGAAAACTGAAATGTGGTATATCATGGATGCAGACGAGGGGGCAGAGCTCATTGTGGGTTTTAATAACACTGTGACAAAAGGACAATATACAGATCACCTTCAAAAAGGCAGGCTTACAGAGCTGCTTAATTACGAAAAAGTGAAAGAAGGGGATACCTTTTTTATCAATACTGGTAAGATACACGCCATAGGAGCCGGGGTGCTTTTAGCAGAAATTCAGCAAACCTCAGACATAACCTATAGGGTATACGATTTCGACAGGCGGGATAAGGATGGTAAATTGCGCGAACTTCATACAGAACTGGCACTAGACGCTATTGACTTTGAGAAAAAGGACGATTTTAAAATTAGGTATGCCGAAGACCCCGATCATGTAAACCTGATGGTCCAATGTCCCTATTTTAAGACTACCTATCTTAATTTAACAGACGATTTTGAAGAAGATCTTAAAAGTCAGGATAGTTTTGTCATATACGTTTGTGTTGATGGAGAGGCAAGCCTGTCTAATGCGGATGGAGAAGTGACTTTGAAAAAGGGAGAAACAGCCTTGATATCGGCTGATACTGATAGGATTACTATTGATACTACCGGTGTAAAGTTTTTGCGGGTCACTCTATAGTGATTCAAAAAACGGTAATTACCATTTAAAAAATGTATTTTTGCCCAAAATTTGAATTATGGCGAGCATTCGAGATTTAAAGAAAGACATTAACTACGTTTTAGGAGATATTATAGAGGCGGTTTTTATTGTTGAAGCTGTCCCGGACAAACAGGGGAGAAAAGAGGGGTCGGACATAATTGATGGCGCAATTGCCGCTTTTGATGAACTCATCGTTGAGGTAAATAATAAAGAAGTAGAGGATAGAAAAGCCCACCTTAAAGGAGTTCGAAAAGAATTAGAAAAAAAGGCTACCGCCTTGGTTGCCAAACTAAACAAACTAGGCTAATAGCCTGTACCTATTTTACTTTTCTTATCTAAGATGTTTAATCACATCTTTATAACCAGGTTTTCAAGGGAGCTCGTGACTACTCTTTGGTGGTTAAAATATGAGCTTTTAGCGCTTTACCATACTTGGAATCGGCCACTTCCGGGTCCAGGGAATTGTAAATAGAGTCCAGGTATTTCACATTAGCATCGGCCACTTCAGTAAGGGCGATATAGGGAGCAACGGGCGAGCTAGTGTTATTTAGAGCAAAGTTGAGGGCGTAGAGATAACTTCTTAGCACGGTTCTCTCACTCGCCTTTTGAATAGAATCCAGAGCAATACTGTCTTGTTGAATTTCCTCTTCAAAAGAAGCCCTTACAAGCTCAAGATTCTGAGTGTTGTATCTACTCATCACCTTGCGGAATTCTTCTAACTTCTTATGCGACTCTGATCCTGCAATCTTTGCTCTGGTATCAAAGGTATTCCAGCTGGTATTGATGGTGATGGTCCCCGGCTCTCCGAAAAAAGTAATCCTGTCGTTAATATCATTATTGTCCTTTTTATTCAGGTAGAGGTAAAATACTTCAGGACTTTCTAATTCAGTTTTAAAGCTAAAGGTACCGTCCCCGCTAATCTCCAGCGAATCTATCGCTACCAAAACCGAATCAGGGATATGCTGTAAGTACAAAACACCTTTTTTGAGGCCCTTTACATTCCCATTAACAATCATGGTATTCTCCGTTTCTGAACCACCACAAGCCAGGAGAACAGTTCCAAGTAACAGACCAATCAGCAAATTTCTCATCTTCTATATTTTATCGCGCAAATATCTGTAAAGTAAGTGGAATTCTAAACTTTTGAAGCTATTTCCATCAATAGGCCGCAGACATAGGCTCCTGCTGTTCCTACCACATAGCCAAGAACGGCCAGAAGGATCCCAACAGAGGTTAGGGAAGGATGAAATTCAGCGGCTACAATAGGTGCTGAGGCCGCTCCCCCAACATTGGCCTGACTACCTACCGCCAAGAAAAAGTATGGAGCCTTTATTAATTTGGCCACCAGGATCAATAGACCGGCATGGATGGAGATCCAGACCAGGCCGATGGCAATAAGACCTGGATTTTCAAAGATTCTGCCTAGATCCATTTTCATCCCAATGGTCGCCACCAGAATATAGATAAACAAACCTCCAATTTTACTCGCTCCGGCACCTTCAAAATTCTTAGCTTTTGTAAAAGAAAGGGCTATGCCGATGGCAGTAGCAATCACAACCATCCATAGGAATTTCGATCCCAACGAAGAGAGCGCTTTTTCTTTATTCCGAATAACTTCAAAGTTTGCCTCTAGAAATTCTGCAAAATGATGCCCAAAATAATGAGCTACACCAACGGCAGCAAAGGCAAGACTTAGCATAATGGTATAATCGTAAAGGCTGGTCACCCTGGTGATCTTTGCCGTATGAGCTGCTACTTTTTCCTTAAGGGTGTCAATAGAGGAGGTATCGGCCTGGAGCCATTTGTCTATTCTTTTGGTCTTTCCAATTCCTAATAAAAGCACCGCCATCCATAGATTAGCTACAACAATATCTATCAGCACCATTCCGCCAAATTTCTCAGGATTAAATTCAAAAACCTCGAGCATAGCGGCCTGATTTGCCCCTCCGCCAATCCAGCTGCCAGCAATGGTGGTAAGTCCTCTCCAGACAGCATCCGGGCCAACCCCGCCCACGGTCTCAGGAGAGAAAACAGAGACAATCAGTATGGCAATAGGACCACCGATGACAATGCCGGCAGTCCCGGTTAAAAACATGATCAAAGCCTTGGAACCTAAATTAGAAATGGCTTTAAGGTCTATACTCAGGGTCATAAGCACCAGAGCAGCAGGCAGTAAATACCTACTGGCTATATAATAAAGATTGGAGCTTTCTTCATTTATCAGGCCAACGCTGGTTAGGACGGCCGGAAGCATATAACATACCAGTAAGACCGGTACTATGCCGTAGAATTTCTTCCAAAACCCTTGCTTAATAGAGGAAGTATAGAACACCAATCCAAGGCATAAACATAAAAGTCCAAAAATTACGGTATCCTCGGTAATCGGTAGTTGGTCCATCTAACTTGGTTTAAAGCTGTATTGCGCCAAATATAATTAAATTACTAAAGCTTTTATGAAGTGCTTATTCCTCAGATATTCAGCCAATAGGTAAGCTTGAGATTAATGGAACGATATCTGGGTGAAAATGTGTTCACGAAATAATTATCGTTATAAACCAGGTATAGATCAGACAAGGGTGCAAACCTCCATTGTAAGCGGGAGTTTATTCCCAGATTATCTCTTTGGTTACTGTATTGAAATAGGGTGGACCAGAAAATTGATTTGGAGAAAGTAATGTCTACCTTAGGGCTCAGGAGCCAGTATTGTGCGCTGGAATAAGGGGCAGGCAATGAAATGTCGTCATAATTTAGTTGTAGAGAAATCAGGGCCTTGGGTTGGATCCTAAGGGCAACTTCTCCTTCAAAAGAAAAGAGGTTCCCGTTAAAAAATCGGCCAATCTTAGACTCAATTTGATAAGAAACCACATCGGCTCTGTTGGATTCGTATTCGAAACCAACACTGTTGTAATGATAACCTGTATTGTTGGGTAGGGGCAGGCCACCATCCGTACCGGTAGGATCAAATTCGTCGGTTTCTGCTAAAAAAGTAAAGGTGTTATCAAAACCGATCTCTAACCTCGCCTGGTTCTGTAGATCCATTTTAAATGAGGCCATGATGGTATGATCTGTCTTCTTATAGTCCAAGCTGGGTCTCCAGGTGATAATAGGGAAAATTTCAAATCCGTAATTATTGATCACTTTGCTTTTTGGCCAAAAAACTGCCTCAACCGAAGAAGCAGATTTTATAATGTCTGTTCTGCGTATAAAGCCCAGATCTGAGGTAAAGTCTTCGTCTATATAGACAAAATCGGTAAAAACGTTAAAATACTTAGAGTTCCTACCCAGGAAGGCACCGGTAGACAAATTGCCTTTGCTATCGTCTGGTTGAATTGATTTATGGGCATAGAATTTTCCAAACCAACGGTTATCCGCAGATGCCAGGTTGTAATCTATTCCGAAGACCCGGTTGTATTCTTCTTCCGGAGCCACAAAATCGTAGTCCTTAAAGGTCTGCCTGTTAAGAAAAAACATGCCAATATTGGAACGCGCAAAGACCTTTTTTTGCAGAACCAGCATGGAATTATTATTCGATGCAATTTGATTCGGAAGGTCTTCATCAGTCTGAATACTAAGGAGTCCCAAACGCCAGTCTTCATCTAATTTTCCGCTGAGACGAATACCTCCCAGAATCCTGTTCTCAATAGAATTATCAGCGGTGTCTCTGGCAATGCCTATACGCCTGGAAAAAAAAGGGTTGGCATCACGACCCCCACCAAAACTGCCAAATAGGTCATTGTTATCTATAAAGAATTGCCGTCGCTCGGGCAAGGATATCTCAAAGCGGGTGAGATTTGTAAAGATGTCATCCACCTCTACATTAGAGAAGTCGGGGTTCAGCGTGATATCAAGGTTCATTCCGTTACCAATAGAGACTTTAGCGTCTCCTCCCACTTTAAAGTTCAAATTCGGATCATCCAGTTCAAAATCCTTTTCGGCAATGGTATTGATATAAGGAATTATGGCCATTGGCGTTCTTGATTTCCCCAGCGGCTTTTCAAAGAACATATCGCCCATAAAGGCAAGATTGATCACGATTTGATTCTGAGGCACCTTATACCAAACACTTCGTTCATTGGTCTGCATGTCGAATCTGTAGGCCTGAAATCGCCATTTAGTCTCTCCCTCCTTAAATTTGAAGGAAGTCAGAGGGATAGCAAATTCTGCAGTATAATAATGCTCATGAGTTTGTGCCTCTGCTTTCCACTTTACGTCCCAGGAAGTACTAAATCCTCTAAGGTCCTGACCGCCTCCGGAGAGCTGTATTTCCCGCTGTACGCCCAAGGGGTTCACCCCAAACAAAAAGGCGTTCTGGCCGTCGTTAAAAGTGTCGAACATCAGGGTCACCCCATCACTGGTGCTGGCCCTGAAATCCCGTTCGAGAGATTGGATTACCCAATCATTCCCAACAGAGTTTACCGTCATTCCCACATAAAGGTGAGTGTCGCTATAAAGCATTTTAATTTCGGTAGTCTGTTCTGCCAGGATAGAATCTGAGGGAAAATATTGCTGAAAATCCGAGGCGCTTTCAGCCATTTCCCAAATAGCTTCATCAGGAACCCCGTCTAAGGTAATTTCTCCTGTAATATGCTTTACGGTAAACGACTTTTTCTGCGATTGCCCTAGAGTAGAATGTGAAATTAACAGCAAAAGCGCACAGTAAAAAAGTCTTGGCATTGTAGAGGAATTAGCTAGGCCCCAAATTTAAAGGAATAAATCGTTAAATAAATCCCAAAAAATTGAGGTTCTAAGCTATTTTTTTTTGGGTTGCCTATTCTCCTTTTTTAGACTTTGCATGAGCATCCATTCTATTTGGCCATTGGTACTTCTAAACTCGTCAGCAGCCCATTTTTCAATGGCTTTGAGCATTTCTTCGTTTATTCTTAAAGCAAAAGCTTTCTTTTTACTCATCACCGGATTCTTTGACAGGAAGGAAAGTGAGTAGGAAACAAACTATACCTTTAATATCCATCATTATTTTTGTTACTATATCGATCAATGACCTGGGCTGCCTCTTTCATTTTTTGGGTACCTAGCAATAGTTTTTGGCCATTCTTTAGGGCAATTTGGATACCCTGGTTGCCCTTAACATTGTAAGCTTTTCCATTGCCGAATGAAGCTCTGAATCCCCAACCACCATATTCTCTAATAGCATTATACGTTCTGACCCTACAACTTTCCATCTCTTCCCACGGAATGCTTTTCTTATTTCGGTGAAAGGGTAAAAATTGATAGTGTATTCCCCTATTATCGATTTCCGTTCTTAATTTAAGGATAAGCAATAATAATAAGGTGATCCCTATTGAGCCAATGACCAAAAGTTGCAGTATCCAATTATCAGGCGCTACATCATCCACTGTGTTGCCTGAAAAGTACCAGGAGTAGCATAAATACCCTAAAAGAAGTACCATAGACAAGTTAACGAGTTGCATCCACCATTGATTAAAGCGCTGCACTTCTTTAAATACCCTCATGATCTTTAGTGGTTTAGGGTTCCCGTGTTCACGATGGGGGCCGCATCTTTGTCAGAGCAGAGTACCACCATTAAATTACTAACCATGGCAGCTTTTCGTTCTTCATCCAGGTCTATGATCTCGTTTTTACTAAGTTCTTCAAGAGCCATATCAACCATGCTAACCGCACCTTCGACAATTTTATGCCGTGCTGCTACAATAGCGGTTGCCTGTTGTCTTTTAAGCATGGCGTTTGCAATTTCTTGTGCATAAGCCAGGTATCCAATACGGGCTTCGAGCACTTCAATACCGGCCATTGACAGCCTTTCTTGTACCTCTTTTTCAAGCGCTTCACTTACTTCATTTACACTGGAGCGAAGGGTAATGTCTTCATCCAGGCCTTCATCCGCAAAATTGTCATAGGGATACATACTTGCCAATTTCCTGACCGCGGCATCTGTTTGTACCCGTACGAAATTTTGGTAGTCGTCTACGTCAAAAGCAGCTTTAAAAGTATCCGTTACTCTCCATACTAAGATGGTACTGATCATCACCGGATTTCCTAATTTATCGTTTACCTTAAGCCGCTCACTATCAAAATTGCTGGCCCTTAGGGAGATTTTCTTTTTTACATAAAAAGGGTTTACCCAATAAAAGCCATTCTGTTTAATAGTACCTACGTATTTTCCAAAGAGTAGGAGCACCCTGGAACCATTGGGATTTACAAGTACAAAACCCGGTGCCAGGAGTAAGGCAAGTACAATAGCTAGTACGGAAAGAAAATTCTCAAATCTAATTAAGGTGAGTATGCCTCCAATCAAGAGCACTAGAAACAACAGCAGCATAATATAGCCGCTGATAGGAACTGTTTTTTTTTCGTTCGTCATAATGGTTTAGATTTAATGATATTAAAATGATATCATAAATATATCAAATTAAAATATGAATTCCAAACCAGCGGCCTTAATTCCGGAATTTCCTGGATTTCTTCTTTTTAGGATTACTAAAGAGCCGTTTTAAGAAACCATCCCTTTTGACCGGTTCACAATTTAGCGCCAGAACGACCTCCTCACTGGGAGGTTCAAAGCGGGCTCTGGTGATATAATTGAATTCAGTCTCTTTGTTGAGCTGCTGCATGAAGAGCGCAAAAAGTGGTAAGGCTGCACTCGCCCCCTGCCCAAGTGATGTACTCTTGAAACCAATCTCGTGATGGTCTAAACCCACCCAGGAAACATGTAGCAGCTTTGGGGTAAGGGCTACAAACCAGGCGTCCTTGTTGTTTTGTGTTGTCCCTGTTTTCCCCGCGATGTCGTTTCTCAATTTATAGGTTGCCCGAATTCTGGATGCAGTTCCTCTGTTCACTGTAGATTTCATCATTTCGAGCATAATTTGACCATTTTTGTCAGAAAATGCACTTTTTCTTGCCCTTTTTGGCTCAAAATGGGTTAAAAGCGAATCATTTTGATCTAGTATGTCTTTGATCAAATAGGGGTAAACGGCCTTTCCGTCGTTCAAATAACTGGCGTAGGCGCCAGCCAATTCATTGAGGTATATTTCCCCTGTACCTAAAGCTAATGAGGGTTGTTTTGGAAGCTCCGAAAATATCCCCATATTCTTAGCCTGTACAATGACATTGTCTATCCCAGTCCTTTCTAACACCTTAACAGCAACGGTGTTGACAGATTTACTTAGGGCCTCCTCCATAGAATAATTCAGAAAATCTTCGTTCTTATCACCCGAATTACTGGGAGACCAACCTTCAAGATTTTTGTATGTTATTTCCCGGGCCGAAAAGTGCGTACAGGCAGGAATACCTACTTCTAAGGCTGCGGAATACAGGAAAGGCTTAAATGTAGAGCCCACTTGTCGCCTGCTTTGGGATACATGGTCAAATTTAAAACGCTTATAGTCCACCCCGCCAATCCAGGTTTTTACCGCTCCCGTTCTCGGGTCTATAGAAAGCGATCCGGTATTGAGAAATTTCATATAGTGTTGTATGCTATCTATAGTGCTGGCCATAGTACTTTCGTCGCCCTCCCAGGAGGCTAATGTCATTTGTTTTTTATGGCTTAGCGAATCCCAGGCAGCCCGATCTGTCAGTCCGGCAGCGATGAGTTTTTTATAGGGCGAAGAGTTTTGTACCGTTTTTTTGACCAGGACTTTGTTAGATTTCCACGGCGCATTTTTCCCATAACCCTTTTCGAATTGCCTTTGCAAGGATTTCATATGGCCCATCATTGCTTTTTCGGCCAGTACCTGCATTTTGTAATTCAGGGTAGTATAGATCTTT
>JBFOMC010000376.1:0-34532 GCA_040830565.1 Flavobacteriaceae bacterium | reverse complement strand
TGTGTTTGGGACTCATATAGGTTCTTAAAGATTAACGCCAAAAAGGAAGAAATCTTGTTAAAAAAGCTCACTTGTACTGCCAAGTTGTATTTTTGCACCTCATTAGAGGATTTATGCGGACAAAGTCGAGAAAAAAAAACACTATAAACGTCGTAACCCTGGGTTGTTCCAAGAATGTTTATGACTCCGAGGTTTTGATGGGCCAACTTGAGGCCAATGGTAAGGCTGTAGTACACGAGAAAGAAGGTAATATTGTAGTGATCAATACCTGCGGATTCATAGCCAATGCCAAAGAGGAAAGCGTGAATACTATTTTAGAGTTTGTGCAAAGAAAAGAGGCCGGCGAAGTAGATAAAGTATTTGTCACCGGATGTCTTAGTGAGCGTTACAAACCAGATCTGGAAAAGGAAATCCCTAATGTAGATGCTTATTTTGGCACGAGTGACCTTCCTAATCTTCTTAAGGCCCTTGAAGCGGATTACAAGCATGAATTACTTGGAGACCGCCTGACTACCACCCCTCAGAACTATGCTTACCTCAAAATTGCAGAAGGATGTGACCGTCCCTGTTCCTTTTGTGCTATTCCTATCATGAGAGGGAAACATAAGAGCAAGCCAATAGAAGCCCTGGTCTCAGAAGCTGAAAATCTGGCAGCAAAGGGAGTAAAGGAGCTCATACTGATTGCCCAGGACCTCACCTATTATGGCTTGGATCTTTATAAAAAACGAAACCTTGCAGAATTACTCCAACAATTAGTGGGGGTTGAAGGTATAGAATGGATACGCCTTCATTACGCTTTTCCAACAGGTTTTCCGATGGATGTATTGGAGGTAATGAACAGGGAAACAAAAATTTGCAACTATTTAGATATTCCCTTACAGCATATTTCTGATCCAATTCTCAAGAGTATGAGGCGTGGTACTACAAAAGCCAAGACCACAAAGCTCCTGACCGATTTTAGAAAGTCTGTGCCCGAAATGGCTATTCGGACCACATTGATAGTAGGATACCCCGGCGAAACTGAGGAAGACTTTAATACTTTAAAAGAATGGGTTAGAGAAATGCGCTTTGAGCGGCTGGGTTGTTTTACCTACAGCCATGAAGAAAACACTCATGCATTTACATTAAATGATGATGTACCGGAATCTGTGAAACAAGCCAGAGCCAATGAAATAATGGAGTTACAATCCCAAATTTCCTGGGAACTAAATCAGGAAAAAATTGGGAAAACCTTTAGGTGTATAATAGATAGAAAGGAAGGCAATTATTTCGTCGGAAGAACAGAATTTGATTCCCCCGATGTAGATAATGAGGTGTTAATTGATGCCGTAAAATTTTATGTTAAACAGGGAGAATTTGTACAGCTTAAAATAATTGATGCCTCGGATTTTGATCTATATGGTGAACCGGTATGATGATGCAACCTTTACACCCGTGATTCCTTAGGTCAGTCCGTAAAACTACAAGCTTACACTGGAAATTAGTCGTTCCACTGTGGGGTGCTCGCTGCCTCCTGACGGCTCAATAGTAATATTCAAAGATTCGGCCCCTTCAATATAACTCATATCTATGAACTCTTCATTTACAGAGACCAATCCCATATTAATCATCTCTCCCTCTACGTCGGCCCACATCTGGTAAGCCTCCCCGCTGCTCAGCGGAGAAAGGCCTTGTCCGTTTACGACAACCTCTTTGGTCCTATGATTAATATAGGCCACGGCTTTGGATTCGGGAGAAATAGCATTCCCAACTAACACTAACGGAGTGACATTTAGATTGTTTATCTTTCTGTATCTCTCATCGGAAACTTCAATCCTCTCTTCTATTTTGACCAGCCTATCCTGTAAATCTGTGATCTGCTCCTCTTGCAGTTGCAGCAGTTGCTCAGCATTTTGCCAGCGGTTATAGATCCAAAAACTACTTAGTGCAAAGATAGCCGCGAGACTCGCCGCCACTAATAGGCGTCCATTTTGAAATCCTCTATCCCTCGATTTCAGATCTTTTACAGCTTTATCTTTCCTGGAATCTATTTCTTCCAAATAGAATTTCAGGGATTTTTTTACAGCATCAGGAGGTTCAATGGCATTTTCAAAAGCAATACGTTCAAAGTCAGCCTCCATCTCAGCATAGGTAGCTCTAAGCCCGGCATCCTTCTTTAGCGCAGCCTCAACCAAAGATATTTGCTGTTCTTCCAGCTCGCCTAGAAGGTATTGTTCCAATAGACCTTCCGATATGATTTTCTCACTGTCCATTTCCCAATGCTTCAATAATTGTTAAAAATAATAGCGCGTTTTGGCCATATTTCTCCCTGATTTGCTTAATGGCTTGCCTAATATAGGACTTAAATGTCCCTAAAGGAACCTTCATTAGTTCATGTGCTTCTCTATGGGTATATCCTTGGAAATATACCAATTGTATAGCTCTTTGATGATGTGGTTCCAGCTTTTTAAGCAGTCCGTTCAGCACCGCATAATCTGGTGATTCTTCTTCGCTGGCTATATTAGAATATACACTTAAATCCTCAGTTTGGATGAGCGGTTTTGATTTTCGCAGTGCATTCAATGTAGTATGTTTCGCAATTCGGTAAGCCCAGGTATAAAACCGGCCTTTGCTCTGGTCATAGGTCGAAATCTTTTGCCAAATTTTCACAAAAGTTTCCTGTAATAGATCCTTCGCCTGATCCTCATCCCTGCAAATTCTAAGGATTACACCGTATAAAGCACTACTGTACTTGTCGTAAAGGAGATAAAGAGCACTTTTATCTCCATTTCGAAGTCTGTCTATTAGTCCAATGTCTTGGGGATCTACTGCCATAAACTGTGTTAAAGATATGATAAAAAAAAGTTGCCCTCATCCAGAGGCAAAAAACGCGTGTATCTCTAAATGTGAAGCGCGCACAATTAATATTTATAAGAATCTAAAAAAACAAATCATGAAAAAAGTACTCTTTATTATTACCACAGCTATATTGCTATCATTTACACAGTCAACTTTTGCTCAAGGCCAAAATAAAGACATTGTGGATATCGCAGTTTCAGTAGATGATTTCTCTACTCTTGTAACCGCCCTTAAGGCAGCAGACCTTGTAGGTGCCCTTAAAGGAGATGGACCCTTCACCGTCTTCGCTCCATTGAACTCTGGTTTTGCAAAGATCGATGAAGCGGCACTAAACAGTCTTCTTCAGCCCGAAAACAAGGATAAATTGGCCGCTGTTTTAACCTATCACGTTGTTTCAGGGAAAATTGCAGCTTCAGATGTTGTAAAGGCATTAGAAAATGGAAAGGGAAAAGCCGAATTAAAAACTTTGAATGGAGGGAAAATCACTGCTATGAAAAAAGATGGTGGAATCTATTTAAAAGACGGTAATGGCAATTATAGCAAGATCGCTAAGACCGATGTTATGGCTTCCAATGGTGTTATTCACATTATTGAGGATGTGGTAATGCCAAACTAATTATTGGTGGTTTTTGTTTGTTAGAAAGGGCACCGCTGAGGCGGTGCTTTTTTTAACCTCATACCGTTAAAGAATGAAACAGCAGTTATTTGCCAGAGTATTTCAGTGGCAAATAAGGACTTTTCTGATAAATATTTTGAATTTTCAGGCGAACAAAAATAATTTGTTTTGTTGCTTGTAAAATAGTGTATCTTTATCGGGTTCGGGATATATCTCGACCTTTAAGGAGACACTAAATGAAGAATAAGAATACCCCACTATTCTATTTCGCATTGGTTGCCCTGGCTTTGTTATTGTCCAATGCCAAGCCAAACGCTGCCAAACTCACCATTACAGAGCCGATTAACTCTGTATCAATTCCAGCCAATTTTGAACTGCGCCTAAATTGTGGCGGCGGTACCACCGTTCAAAATGGAACTACCTTTCAACAAGATGCTTTTTTCGTCGGGTCTGGTAAAAGTTACACTAATCCCAATGTTACGGAGATTGCAAATACTCAAGACGATGACCTTTACTTCTCCGAACGCAGTGCATTATCCAATCTCGGGAGTTTTGGCTATGCAATTCCGGTACCTAATGGCACTTACGATTTAAACCTGCATTTTGCAGAGATCTACTGGGGAGCCACTGGAGGTGGAGCTGGTGGTAGTGGTAAACGCGTTTTTAACGTCGCCTTAGAAGGACAAAACATTATGTCTGATTACGACATCAATGAGGAAGTAGGAAGTATGACCGCAGTAATTAAGAGTTTTACCGTCCTAATTACAGATGGGGTCATAAATCTAGACTTCTCAGCAAGTGTTGATCAACCCAAAATATCCGCCCTGGAGATTATCGGAGAAGACATCCCTAATGATCCGGCTTTGTTTAGAATAAACTGTGGGGGAGCTTCAATGGTACTGGACGGATTGGTATTTCAAGAAGATGACTTTTTTACAGGGGCTGGAAAACCTTATAGTAATACCAACATTGTAGATATAGCAGGTACTGACATGGACGACCTGTACTTTACAGAACGCAGTGCGAGAAGAAATAGAGGCAGTTTTGGCTATGCAATTCCGGTGCCTAATGGCACTTACGATTTAAACCTGCATTTTGCAGAGATCTACTGGGGTGCTACGGGCGGGGGACCCGGAGGAAGCGGCAGACGCATCTTTGATGTCGAGCTCGAGGGAGATCCGATATTAGTAGATTATGATATCAACGCTGAAGTCGGGCCAATGACAGCAACAGTTAAATCGTTTCAGATTAGCGTTTCTGACGGTACGCTCAATATCGATTTTTCGGCAAGCAAGGATCAGCCAAAGATATCGGCTATTGAGGTTTTGGAGTCCCCGGAACCTACAGATAATGCTATGGTCCGCATTAACTGTGGGGGATCTGACGTAACCTACCCAGATAGGAATTTTATCTCCGATATCTACTTTGGAGGTCAAGATAAAACCTATACCAATCCTAATATTACTGGAATTGCCAATACGGAATTTGATGAGGTCTATTTAACTGAACGTAGTACAAAAAACTCTAATGGAGAATTTCAGTACTACATTCCAATTACCAACGGCACATATACCTTAAAGCTCCATTTTGCTGAAATATACTGGGGAGCTACCGGCGGTGGCCCTGGGGGAAATGGCAAAAGGGTCTTTGATGTATGGGCAGAAGGAAACCAACTTTTAGCATCTCTCGACATCAATCAGGAAGTTGGGTCGATGACTGCCTTAGTAAAAACTTTTGATGTCACCGTGCTTGATGAAGAGTTGACTCTGGAATTTAGCTCTTCAGTGGATCAACCAAAATTATCTGCCATCGAGATTTTCGGAGATGGAGAGGTGGGCATTATCGATCCTAACGGATGTATTTGGAACGACCTACCCGCTTCTGCTCTGGAAAAAGTAGAATCGCAAAGTGCCAAAGTGAATGACAAACTTTATGTGTTCAGCGGATATGATAAAAACGTAGATATCCTTTCCGCAACTGAAATCTTTGATCCTTCTAATAATACCTGGACCTTGGGGGCCTCCATGCCTGTTCCCAAGAATCATTGTGGTACGGTAGCTGTAGATGAGGAAGTTTGGTTAATCGGTGGTTTTGTGGGAGACCATCCGGGTCCGGTAACGACCGATGTACAGATCTATAACACCGTTACGGATAGCTGGAGCTTTGGACCTAGTTTGCCTCAGGAAAGAGGTTCATGTACGGCGGTCTTGAATGAAAGAAAACTTCATGTCTTTGGTGGTGTTATGGCGGACAGACGCACAGATATGGCAGAACATTTGGTTTTAGACCTGGATGATGTGGCCAGTGGATGGCAAACCCTGGCACCCCTGCCCAACCCTAGAAATCATCTCTCTTCAGTAAATATTGATGGTCAGATCTACGCTATTGGAGGACAATTTAATCATGATATTAATCCCGTTAACAGCGCTATTTTACAAGTCTATGATCCCCTTTTGGATGCCTGGACAAACTTAAGTAGTTTACCAGTGCCAAGGTCTCACACAGAATCTAGTACCGTGGTCCACAACGGTAGTATTATTATTGCCGGTGGAGTTAATGATGTTACCCATTTTGACAATATTATTAGTTACGATCCATTTGATGACAGCTGGGTGGAGATCTGTAAATTGCCTGAGAAATTATTGGCGCCAACGGCTAAAATATTTGATGACCGAATGATTTTGACCAATGGAGGGGTTAATGGAAATTGCTGTCCAAGCAATGAAACAAGATGGGTTGCCGTAGAACCGGAAATAATTTCGGCCAAGGCTAGAATCTCCTCTGTTTCAAGCAGGTCCTCAGAAATGGCAACAACGGTTTACCCAAATCCTTCTTCAGAGAAGGTGACATTAGGTCTTCAGGAGAAGGAAGATGTCATAGAAGTTTTAATCTATGACACCATGGGGAGGCAATTGGGAAGCCAATTTTTTCAGAATACAAGGTCCTTCTCGGTCGACTTAGACCAAACTCCCGGAATTTACCTGCTAAAGGTTCAGACATCTTCGGGAAAGAAGTCGGCGGTCAGAGTTGTAAAGAAGTAGTTTTAGGACTGCATTTTTGCAGTAATAATCCCTTACATATTCACATAAACATGCCCGGCCAGGGGTTCGCCTCTAAGATCAAACTCTAGCTCGTTCAGTAATATCCCGTGCTCTAAATAAGCTTTGAGGTTGGTTAACCAGAATGTCCAACCGTTACTACAGCCATTATAGACATTCATTTTGGTGTCTTCGTCCGTCGGAATCTCAAATTGGGTTAGGGTAAGAAGTACGGCCTTTTCCTTTTCCTCAAGGTAAACAGAAACCTTACTTACCTCGGCAAAGGAAAATTCTATATAAGAATGCCCATCTGCCTTTAGCAATTTGCCTTGTTCTTGTCCGTCCCAATTATGCCATTCCCAAGTATACTGATCTCCAGCCTGTATGAACTCTTTTGCTTGACGAAGGTTACCTTCGGGAGACCTATAAACTGCTTTACTTAAAAACCAGGAACAGATCCCTTCGGCTGTGGCCCAACACCAGTATAATTTCTCTTTCGGCGCTTTGATATAGATCTTCTTGCTAAAAGAGTCAAAAGTTAATTTTTCCATGACATTCATATTTTCGGTTTAACCGGGGAACCTGAAATAGGGTGATAATGAGCTACTCCTCGAGCCTATTTTTTCTATCCAATTCGAGTGCGTGAATCTCACGGCCAAGTGCTGCCAGAAAGGGGATGCCAACTTCATCGTATTCGTAGGCATCATCGTTAAAAATTCCATCGCGGTTTACCAAAATGGTGGCTGTGAGCATAAATTCTACATTGTTCTTAGAATCTGTAATATAAGCGCAATCTGTCAGGGTACCATATGCAAACCCTACCTTGTTATAGATCTTAATATGCTCAGGGATACTTTCTTTTGTGTCCCCGAACATAAAAAATTTGCAATATCCATCATAGAATTCTTCAGCATCGTAGCCAGCATTTTTTGGTAGCGTATACATGGTGCTCAACAAAAATTCCCTTTGAGATTCACTTAGATCGAAGCGCTGAGAAGGTTCAAATTTCTCAGGAAAAATGACCCTTTTCAAGACAGCATGCTGAGCTGCTATCGGATAGTAATTCTTAAGACTAAAATCAAAAGGGTCCTTTATAAGGGAATCCTGGGCGTAAAAACCTGTCCCTTTATTTATTTTATTAAGGTTTAAGGGTTTGGGTTCTTTATTTATGGTAGGAGTGGTGGTTGCTGTAGTACTATCGTTAAGATAAATAATTAATGGTTTTGTGGTAACATCATCTGTATGATACCCTAACCTATGGGAAATCCGGACGGGACGTATCCCTTTTTGCTCAAGCCCATTGTTTATGGCATCTTGTCCAAGAAATTCAAGTAGTCTGTTATTGGCATGATTGTCACTAACGGCAAATATTTTGGAGACATCTGTTGCGAAGGTATTTTCTACAGAGTCTCCTTCTATATAAAACCGAACTTCTCGTGACAAGGTGTCAATTTGGTTTAACTTTTCCAAAGCGAGCACGGCGATAGGAAATTTAACCGTACTGGCTGGATAAAAATAATTTTCATCGGCTACCTGGAAGTCGTAATCTGTGAAGGAAATACCGTCGTCATCTCTATTCACTTGGGTGTAACGTATCTGAACCTCAAACTGTTCAACACTATCCATTACCCTACGGATATCGGGGTTAGAAGAGGCCAGAACGCGTTCTAAAGGTGTATTATAGGATTCTTCGGTCTTGCAACCGGAGCAAAGGAGGATGGTGAGTAATACGAAGAGGTAATTTTTCAAATTGAATAGCATTTTGGTCGGTTAATCTCCTATTGGTCATAAATTTCTCCTCTGTGAGGAATAAGGGCATCTCTCACTTTGATCATATGGTCTTCTTCAACCACCATAAAAGCTATGCTGTGCATGGAACTATAATCACTGTGACCAGTTATTTGTAGGTCTAGCTCTTCCATTACCGCATAATCTTTCAGATGTGCTGCATGATGCTTCGCTGTATTACTGGCTTCAGGACCTCTAAAATCCCATATGAGTTTAATTTTCTTGCTCACAATAGTTTACTTAAGCATTAGGAAGATGCAACTGAGGTTCCGTCTTCAGCGAATGCCTTAAAATCCTGAAGGTATTTTAAAGATTGTTTTTTAAAGGCTCCTGGCATAAAGAAAGCCATGAGTTTCATCATAAAACCGGAAAACTGAAACTCCGATTCTGATATCCATTTGGTACTATGACCTCCAATGTCCTTAAAATAATTCTTTTGAATATTATGTACGCCTTTGGCATCATAGGTCGTGTGGAATTCATAGGGCAAATTTCTTTTAATGATGGTCTCTATCAGGACTAATTTTCTTTTTCCCATATCGTAATGCAACTCCATTTTGGCACCTTCCTTTCCCGGGTTACCAGACAATTGTTTGTAGTCAACAAGCCCCTTTTGCCAGTGCTTCATATTGTCCGGGTTATCTAATTTTTGTGCAAATTCCTCTAAGGGAAGGTCTACGGTTATTTCGGTGGTATATTTCATATCAGTGTTAGTTGTTTATCTTACTAATGTAATAAATTAGACAAAATTTGCTACTAAAAATGTGTTAATCCATAGTCTCTTGACTTGCCTAACAGGCTGTAATTCTTATTTTTGCCCAATGTGTTTTTTTAAGAGACGGTTAAAAAGCTCGAGCTTTAGTTTAGCCATTGCTGCCCTATTTTTTTCTTTGTTCTCGTGCAATTCTTTTTGGAAGAATGATAAGGATAAAGTACCGCTGGCCAGAGTGGGCGATGCTTTCTTATACAGAGAGGATGTCCAGGAATTGTTGAGCGATAACCTCTCGGATCAGGACAGCGCATCTTTCGTTACGAATTACATCAACAATTGGGCTACAAAGCAATTACTTCTGGAAAAGGCCCGGATTAACTTACCGGAGGAAAAACTCGCAGATTTTGAGGAATTGGTGGCAAATTACAGAACGGACCTTTACACCAGGGCTTATAAGGAAGCTCTGGTGCTGCAAGCAGAGGATACTGTGGTCAGCAACAACGAGTTGGTGCGCTTCTATGATAAGGAGAAAGACAACTTTAAGTTAAAGGAGAAACTGGTTAAGCTTCGTTTTATACAACTCCCGACACAATTTCTCAATAAAAATGAGGTCATAGAAAAATTAAAACGATTCGATAAGGAAGATCGGAGTTATTTGGATTCGATAGGGGTACAGTTTAAAAAATTGAACTTCAACGACTCACTTTGGGTCCCGGCTACCCGTGTCATTGAGGAAATTCCACCGATGAATTATGAGAATGAGAACAGATACTTAAAAAAATCACAATTTTTTGAATTGGAGGACGCAATGGGGGTATATTTGGCGAAGGTGATAGATGTTAGGCATGTCAATGATATTGCCCCACTTTCCCATATTGAACCTACCATTAGGCAGGTGCTATTGAATAGGCGAAAGTTAGACTTTATAAGAAAATTGGAAACCGAGATAATTGATGAAGCGACAAAAGAAAATGAATTTGAGGTTTATGAACAAGAAAACTAAGGGTTTATTATCCTTATTACTAATGATGACCGGTTTGGGACTGATGGCCCAGATAAAAGACTCTATACCCGATACGCAGATAGAACCGCCTGAGAGCTTAGATCTGGCAGATGCCAGCATTACTAAGGATACTACTGAAAGTACCAATAGAGTAAAACTAGACGGCATAGCTTCGGTTGTAGGGGATTACGTGATATTAGATTCAGATGTTGAAAAGGCCTTGATAGATATCAAAAGCCAGGGTGCTTCAACTGAAGACATTACGCATTGCAGTTTGTTAGGAAAGCTGATGGAGGACAGGCTCTATGCGCACCAGGCAGTACAGGATAGTATTTTAGTTTCTGATGATGAGGTAAATGCTACTAGTGACCGGCAGCTACAGCAGTTGGTACAGCAGGTTGGTTCCATGGAAAAGGTGTTGGAATTCTATAAAAAAGAAACAGTAGAAGACTTTAGGGAGGAGTTATACAACATCAACAAACTACGCATGTTATCTGAGAGAATGCAGCAGAAAATAGTTAGTGAAATTGAGGTAACCCCTGAAGAAGTGAGACAGTTCTTTTTTAAGATACCGGAAGATGAGCGTCCCGTATTTGGAGCGGAACTGGAAATCTCTCAGATCGTAAAAGTACCTGAGGCACCAGAATCAGAAAAACAAAAGGTCATTGATAAACTAAATCAAATTAAAGCAGATATCGAAGACAATGACGCCAGATTTAGTACCAAGGCCATCTTGTATTCCCAGGGCCCTTCTAAATCTCAAGGGGGTGCCATTCCTAGTGTTACAAGACAGTCGGGTTATGTAAAGGAGTTCAAAGATGCTGCTTTCAGTCTGCAAGAGGGAGAAATCTCTGAACCTTTTGAAACAATTTTCGGGTATCATATTTTATATGTCGAAAAAGTCAGAGGTCAGGAAAGAGATGTGCGACACATACTTCTGATCCCTGAAGTTCCTCAATCTGCTATGGATGAGGCAAAAAAAGAGTTAGATACTATCCGTAAGCATATTGAGGAAGGTAAGTATTCTTTTGCGGAAGCCGCACTAAATTTTTCGGATGAAAAAGAAACCAAATTTGACGGCGGCTTACTTAGGAACCCAATAAATTTCGATTCCAGATTTGAACTCACCAAGATGGATCCTACCCTGTACAACCAGGTAAGAAATCTGAAAGACAATGAAATTTCTTATCCACTTCTGGAGGTAGATCCGCGGGGAGGTGCTACCAAGTATAAGATTCTAAAAGTTACTAACCGATTTGATGAGCACAAGGCTGATTTTGCTAAAGACTATTTAAAGATCCAGGAGTTGGCACTTACCGAAAAACGTTTTAATGCCATAAAGAAATGGATGAGTGAACATATTGAGGATACCTATATCAGTGTCAATGGTGAAAATAAGGATTGCGATTTTGCAAACAATTGGGTAAAGGAATAATTGCATGTCAGACGTCGCCGCGATCGAGAACTTAGTAAAAAAGCATAGTGCGTTAAAAAAAGAGATAGCCAAAATCATTGTTGGCCAGGAAAAGGTTATAGACCAAATACTACTCTCTATATACACCGGGGGGCATTCTCTACTTATTGGTGTTCCGGGCCTTGCTAAAACTTTGATGGTTAATACTATTGCCCAAACCTTGGGACTCGACTTTAAGAGGATTCAATTCACACCAGACCTCATGCCGAGTGATATTCTTGGAAGTGAGGTATTGGATCAGTCGAGAAACTTCAAATTTATTAAGGGCCCTGTTTTCGCCAATATCATCCTGGCAGATGAGATCAATAGAACCCCACCAAAGACTCAGGCAGCTTTGTTGGAGGCTATGCAGGAACGGGCGGTTACGATTACCGGGAAGCAATACAAACTGGAGCTCCCTTATTTTGTTCTGGCTACCCAAAATCCTATAGAGCAAGAAGGTACTTATCCTTTACCTGAGGCACAATTAGATCGTTTTATGTTTGCCATTGAATTAAAGTATCCTTCTGTGGAGGAAGAGGTACTCGTGGTAAAGACCACCACAAATGATGAAGTACCTCAGATAAACAGCCTTTTCAATGCCGATGAGATCTTGGCAGTCCAGCATCTTATTAGGAGAATTCCAGTGCCTGATAATGTGGTGGAGTACGCTGTAAAACTTGTCAATAGTACCCGGCCGGGGCTAGAGGCTTCTCCTGATCTGGTAAAACAATATCTGGACTGGGGAGCGGGTCCAAGGGCTTCACAAAACTTAATTATGGGAGCCAAGGCTCATGCTGCTATCCAAGGGAAGTATTCTCCAGACATTGAGGATGTTCAGGCGGTGGCGATGGGGATACTTAGACATCGTATCATCAAAAACTACAAGGCTGAGGCAGAGGGGATCTCGGAAGAAGATATTATAAGCAAATTGCTTTAGAAACAGTGAGCTGTGGCCTATGAAGAAAGCTTTAGACAATTTCTCCAGACAGGCCGAGACCTATAAAAGATTTCGCCCTACTTATCCTCCTGAACTTTATAAGGAGATCCTGCAATACGTAAAAGAAAGAAAGACCTGTTGGGATTGCGCTACTGGGAATGGGCAGGTAGCTCAAGAGCTATCCAAGTACTTTTCTAAAGTGTACGCCACTGATTTAAGTCAAAAACAATTAGACCAGGCTGAGCAGCAGAGAAATATTGTGTTTAAAAAAGAGCGATCTGAACGTACAGGCTTTAAGGATGACCAATTTGACTTGATTACCGTGGCTCAGGCCATTCATTGGTTCGATATGGAAACCTTTAATAAGGAGGTGCGAAGGGTGAGTAAGCCCGGAGGAATTATTGCGGTTTGGGGCTATGGTCTTTTAAGGCCAGGCGAAAAGATAGACACCCTCCTACGAGAATTCTATTCGGAGATTGTTGGGCCATATTGGAACAAGGAAAGGAAACACCTAGATAATAAATACGAGAGTATTCTTTTTGATTTTGATCCGATCAATGAGGATAAAGAAAGGAATATATTGGTTAACTGGACTTTAAACGCCTTTGAAGGTTATCTAAATTCCTGGTCGAGCGTTCAGCATTATATACAACATAATAAGGGTGAGAATCCTGTAATCCCTTTTATAGAAAAAATAAAGCCCTTATGGGGAAACAAAGCCAAAAGACCTCTCAAATTTCCACTATATTTAAAAGTTGGGCGCATTGAGAAATGACCTAAATTAATATACCTTGAATTAGGTCTAAACCTGTACTAAAAATTTCTTTTGCCCCTAGGATTTTCTTAATTTTGGAACATTCTGAAAATACAAAACCAATAAAGTAATGGCATTTGACATAGATATGATTAAAGGCGTTTACGCCAACATTGCAGAAAGAGTAATTAAGGCGCGAGAAATCGTGGGAAGACCTTTGACCTTATCTGAAAAAATATTGTACGCCCACCTCTGGGAGGGTGATCCTACAAAAGCATTTGAAAGAGGTAAGGACTATGTGGATTTTGCTCCGGATAGAATTGCCTTACAAGATGCTACCGCTCAAATGGCATTACTACAGTTTATGCAGGCTGGAAAAGCCAAGGTGGCCGTGCCTACCACAACGCATTGTGATCATTTGATCCAGGCAAAAAGCGGGGCTGCACCAGACTTGTCCAGAGCAAACTCTACAAGCGCAGAGGTTTTTGATTTTCTGGAATCGGTTTCTAACAAGTATGGCCTCGGTTTCTGGAGGCCCGGAGCCGGAATCATTCACCAGGTAGTTTTGGAAAATTACGCTTTTCCCGGAGGAATGATGATTGGTACGGATAGTCATACGGTAAATGCGGGCGGGCTAGGAATGCTGGCAATTGGAGTAGGTGGAGCCGATGCGGTAGACGTCATGGCCGGCATGGCATGGGAACTGAAATTTCCTAAATTGATTGGGGTAAGACTTACTGGTAAGATATCTGGTTGGACCTCTGCAAAGGATGTCATCCTCAAAGTTGCCGAAATATTAACGGTAAAAGGTGGTACAGGAGCCATTGTAGAATACTTTGGAGACGGAGCCAAAAACCTTTCTTGTACCGGAAAAGGGACTATATGCAATATGGGAGCCGAGATTGGAGCTACTACTTCTACCTTTGGTTATGATGATTCCATGGAACGATACCTAAGGGCTACAGACCGTAACGATGTGGCTGATGCTGCTAATGCCGTGAAAGAACACTTAACAGCGGACCCAGAAGTTTATGCAGATCCGGAAACTTATTTTGATCAACTGATCGATATTGATCTGAATACTTTAAGACCCCATTTAAATGGCCCTTTTACGCCAGATCTTGCAACTCCCGTGGGGGAACTAGGGCCAAAAGCGACCAAGAACGACTGGCCCATCAAAGTAGATTGGGGACTTATAGGTTCTTGTACTAATTCTTCCTATGAGGATCTTACGCGTGCAGCCTCCATAGCCCAACAAGCGGTAGATAAAAAAATAAAACCAAGGTCTGATTTCGGTATTAACCCTGGCTCAGAACAGATTAGATATACGGCAGAAAGAGACGGACTACTTAAGACATTTGAAGATTTAGGAGCAACGATTTTTACCAATGCCTGTGGCCCCTGTATAGGACAATGGGACCGAAGTGATCTTAAAGGGGACGAGAAGAATACCATAGTGCACTCTTTTAATAGAAATTTCTCTAAAAGGGCAGATGGCAACCCCAATACCCACGCTTTTGTGGGATCGCCCGAAATGGTTGCAGCGATTGCCATTTCTGGTAGATTAGATTTTGATCCAATGAACGACAGCCTTATCAATGAGGATGGGGAGGAAGTTAGGCTGGATGAACCCAGTGGAATAGAACTGCCACCAAAAGGTTTTGAGGTGGAGGACGCTGGATTTTTACCGCCTCAGGAAGATGGAAGCAGTGTAGAGGTAAAAGTTTCTACTACCTCCGAAAGACTACAATTGTTAGAGCCTTTTGCGCCTATATCTAATGATAGTCTAAAAGGGATGAAATTGTTGATAAAGGCCTTTGGCAAGTGTACTACCGATCATATTTCCATGGCAGGTCCTTGGTTGAGGTTCAGAGGGCACCTGGATAATATTGCCAATAACACCCTTATTGGGGCAGTAAATGCATATAACAAAAAGACCAATTTTGTCAAGAACCAATTGACAGGTGAATATGGGGGTGTTCCTGATACCCAAAGAGCGTATAAGGCCGCAGGAATTAAAACCATTGTAGTTGGCGACCATAACTACGGTGAAGGGTCTTCCAGAGAACATGCGGCAATGCAGCCCAGGCATCTTGGTGTGGCGGCCGTTTTGGTAAAGTCCTTTGCCAGAATACACGAAACTAACCTTAAAAAACAGGGGATGCTGGGCCTTACGTTTGCCAACGAGAATGACTATGATCTAATACAGGAAGATGATACATTTAACTTCCTTGATATCGCCGACTTCTCTGCGGGGAAACCTCTAACCATCGAGGTAGTTCATACTGATGGCAGTAAAGACCTGGTCATGGCTAACCATTCTTATAATGAGTCTCAGATAGAATGGTTTAGAAAAGGTTCGGCCCTTAATGTTATTAAGGAAGAAAATGCTGTCTAAAAACCTT
This sequence comes from Flavobacteriaceae bacterium, assembly GCA_040830565.1. Classification (GTDB taxonomy): domain Bacteria; phylum Bacteroidota; class Bacteroidia; order Flavobacteriales; family Flavobacteriaceae; genus JAFMPW01. The sequence goes on along the minus strand of JBFOMC010000376.1, from coordinate 18,985 downwards.
GAAGAAATTTTAATTAAAAACTCCCGAAGTTTCTCGGGAGTTTTTTAGATTTGAAGAAACCCCTCTAAATGAAGGTCAATAAAAAGACTGTTCTTAATATACTCCTTATTGCATTTGTGCTTTCCTTCTTTGTAACCCCCCTGGGGAATTTCAGCAAAGAATTACTCAATAAATTATTCGCTACTTCGCCTACGGTCATTGGGGTAGAAAACCGTGGGAAAATCCCTGACTACAACTGGAAATTAAAAGATGCCGAATGGAACTTCTTTAGTTTTGAAGAGGCAAAAGGAGAGGTAGTTTTTATCAATTTCTGGGCTTCCTGGCATTTACCTTCCAGAGCCCAACTTGACGGGATTCAAGAGTTATACGATAAGTATAAGGGGGATGTTAAGTTCTACATCATTACCGACCAGGAAAGAGAGCTTCCAGAAGAATTGATGAATAGGAAAGGGTACACTTTTCCCATTACTTATCTTATTGTTGGTGACAGGAGCCCCATTGAGGTTTTACCACCTCCGGGATCCTATATTTTGGATAAAAATGGATTTATAGCAGTACATCAAACCGCTATTGCAGATTGGAATAATGAAAAGGTATATACCCTTTTAGATCAACTTATTAAAGAGTAGGGGTCAAGGTTAATTTACTTTCTAAAGTATTTAAAAGGAACTATCAACATACCGAAACATTCTCCATCTTCCTTTCCGAGATGTTTATGATGAATTTTATGTGCTCTCCTTACTCCCCGGGCGTACCAATTGTTGGCATTTCTAAACATTTTAAATCTCTGGTGGATAAATATGTCATGAACCATAAAGTAGGCTATTCCGTAAGCTAAAATCCCCAATCCTAGTGGCCAGCCGTACCAAAAATCCGTATTCGCCCCCAGATAAAAGCAAATCATACTTACCACGGCGTAGAAAATAAAAAAGGCGTCGTTACGCTCAAACCAGGAATCATGATCCTTTTTGTGGTGGTCTTTGTGAAGGCTCCATAAAAAACCGTGCATAATGTACTTATGGGTAAACCAGGCCATAAACTCCATAAAGCAAAAAGTGGCCAGAAAGATGATGATTGCTATGGCTATTTGCATCTTAAACTAAATTGAGTTTATAATTTACATAGGATTTTGCCAACAACCCAAATTTTTGGTAATTAGAAACTCTAATCCTGGCATTTTTAATTTCTTTGGAAGGGGTCTTTTCTAATTTTTGTAGCAACTTATAATAGTATTTATAGGCGGTATACACACCAAACTTGGCTTCATTGGGCAACAATACAATGCCCTCATACCCCTTTTTAAAGTCGGCCCTTATTTCCTCTACAATTCTACTCTTGCTCTGCTCTTCTAGCTCTAACAGATTGGTGTTAGGGAAATAGGAGCGGTTTAAGCCTTCGTAATCTGCTTTTAGATCTCTTAAGAAATTCACCTTCTGGAATGCAGATCCAAGGGCCATTGCAGGTTCTTTTAACTTTTGATATCGTTCTTCGTCCCCTTTCACAAATACACGCAGGCACATAAGACCAACAACGTCTGCAGAGCCATAGATATATGCTCTGAATTCTTCCTCGGAACGGTACACATTTTTACTGAGATCCATTCGCATGCTCCTCATGAACGCGGTAACCAGGGGCTTGGGGATGTCATAGGTGTGAAAAGTATGTTGAAAAGCATTTAATATTGGATTTAGACTAATTTTTTGCTCCAAAGAGCGCTCCAAATCCTTTTCAAATTTGTCAAATAGCGTTTCTTTATCGTAATCATGAAAGGAGTCCACAATTTCGTCAGCAAACCGCACAAAGCCATAAATATTGTAGATATCCTTCCTAATGCATGGAGACAACATTTTGGTTGCAAGACCAAAAGACGTGCTGTACGACTCAGTAACTAACTTACTGCAGTTATAAGAAACATTGTCAAATATTGATTTCATGCGAATATGACTATTGGGTGTTTTTTATGATTAGATCTGAAACAATTTTTCCCGAAATAAGTGCCGGTGGAACCCCTGGCCCCGGAACTGTTAGCTGCCCTGTAAAATATAGATTTTTCACTTTTTTACTTTTTAATCCGGGCCTAAGAAAGGCCGTTTGTGATAAAGTGTTAGCCATGCCGTAGGCGTTTCCTTTATATGAATTGTACTGTTCTTTAAAATCATTTACACAAAATGATTCTTTGAAAACAATATGATCTTGAACCTCTTGGCCTGTTAAGCGTTGAAATCTTTCAAGCACAATATCAAGATATTGTTGCCTTAGGGCGGGAGTATCATCCAGACCTGGAGCGATAGGGACCAGAAAAAACCCTGTTTCGCCGCCCTCAGGGGCCATACTCTCGTCTGTGACCGACGGAAAATTGGCATAGAAAAGGGGTTGGCTAGGCCACTTGGGCACATCGTAGATCTCGGAGGCATGCAAGTCAAAGTCTGTATCAAAAAATAAATTGTGATGCTCAACATTTTCAAGGCGTTTGTTAAAGCCTATATAGAAAAGCAGAGAAGAAGGGGCAAAGGTCTTTTTGTCCCAATAAGATTCTGAATATTGCCTGTATTTTTGGTCTAGTAAGGTCTCTGAATGATGATAATCAGCACCGCTAAGTACAAGATCAGCCATAAGTCGCTCTCCCTTTACTATCACCCCTTTGGCTGAACCATTTTCTACAAGAATTTTATCAACCTGACTCCCGGTTCTGATCTGCACTCCAAGTTCTTCAGACAGACTCTTCATTGCTTTCACAATACTATACATACCCCCTTTTGGATGCCAGGTACCCAGACCAAAATCGGCAAAATTCATAAAACTGTAAAAGGCAGGGGTATCTTCGGGTTTGGCGCCCAGAAAGAGTACAGGGAATTCCAGTGTGGCCACCAGTTTCTGGTTCTTAAAGCGCTTTCTTACCTCTTTTTTGATGGAGCTAAAAAACTGATCTACCCTAAATACGGTATCCTTTGTAACCAATTCTAGGGGAGAAAGCCCCGGACGATAAACTATATCGCTCATGGCCACTTCATAATTTTTTTTGGACTTTTTGATAAATTTTTGCAAGACAGCGGAGCTACCAGGCTCAATGCGATCAAATTCCTTACTGATCTTAGCCATGCAGTCTCCAATCGTAATCACCTCGTCAGAAAAGAAAATCTTATAAGCAGGACTAAGCTTATCCAGCGCATAATAATCTGAGGTCTTTTTGCCAAAATCGTTAAAAAAACGGTCAAAAATATCTGGCATCCAATACCAACTAGGACCAATATCAAAGGTATACCCTTTCTTTGTAAGTTGTCTGGCTCTTCCCCCTACAGTGGGGTTTTTCTCCAACATAAGCACCTCATAACCACCTTTTGCCAAATAGCAAGAGGCGGATAGAGCCGAGAATCCGGATCCAATAATTATTATTTTTTTATTCCTGTTCATGCTTTGTTCCGTTTACAACGCTGCTGATAGGGCTTCAATAGATTCAAAGGTTCTTATATGGTCTTTTAAATTTTTCTGGTTAAGGAACTTGGTTTGCTGCCCAAGAATCCAAAGCTTGGACTCTCCATTATTTGCTATTTTTTTGTTGAAAGTGTTTAGATACTTTTCTAATCTGTCTTTTGTGGGTACCACAGTAAAATAGGATAGAAAATGGAGGTTATGATGGTAGTTTTTTATGTCTTCCAGGTTTTCCAGGGGCATGGTCTGACCCAGGTAAATAGATTTGTAGCCTTTTAATAGAATTTCATAATGGACAAACAACAGACCAATCTCATGGATTTCATTTTCAGGTAGAAAGAGCACGAAGACCTTGTCATTTTTTCGTGGTTCTATAGCCTGGAGCTTTTCAGAGCTGCTATAAATTTTTTGTTTGATGAGGTTGGTGATAAAATGTTCATGGGCCGGACCAATGGTGTCTGTTTGCCATAGCAATCCAAGCTCGCTGAGAAAGGGAATAAAGATCTCCCAAAAGATGGAACGAAAAGGATGTTTTTTTAGAAGGTGATTATATGTCTTTTGAAATAAGGTCTGATCAAAATTTATCATCGCCATTTTCAAAGTGTTTATGGCATGATTATCATTGCTTTTAAGAGCAACAACTTCCTTGACAGCCAGGGGAATATCGTTCTCCGGGATTTTAGCGATTTTTGAGATCTTGTAGCCGTTGTTATACAAGAGGGTAACGTTTAATAACTTCTGAAGGCTAGGCAAACTGTAGTACCGGATATTCGTGTTGGTTCTTTCTGGAGATAGTAGTTTGTACCGTTTTTCCCATATTCGAATGGTATGAGCCTTAATCCCGGAAAGGTTCTCCAAATCCTTAATGCTGAAGGTTTTTTTAACGTTGTTCATTGTTTTTCAAAAAAGGTTAAACAAATTTACAAATAATTTTCGAGCCAACAGGGGAATATGGCTAAAACTCTTGGAATTGAAGAATTTAAGTCGTGTAAGAAAGAACCTTTGAAAAAATCTTCAAAACCTGCGATCCGGGCTAAAACCGGTCAAACTCATAGAAGGTTTTTTGTCGGAGATGAGCTCTGAAACTAGTTTCCCTGTGGCAGGACCAAGACTCCAACCCATCATGGCATGTCCGGTAGCGACATACAAGTTAGCATATTTTGCAGTGTTACCAATATAGGGTAATCCATCTGGCGAGACCGGCCGCAGTCCGCATTGCGCTTCAGCTTTTTCCTGTTCACTAATTTCCAGCTGGTCATAGTAAGAAGATGCCGCCTTTGCTATGGCATTGACCCTTTCTTTCCGAATCCTGTGGTTAATACCAGAAAGTTCCATAGTGCCGGCAAAACGGGTAAAACCTTTCATAGGTGTTACGGCCACCTTGGCCTCCATAAGTACGGCAGGAAGTTTTACGGGGGTTGGTCTATGCACATTAATGCGGTAACCTTTACCCGGTTGCAGGCTAATGTTGAGCTTTAACTTTTTTGAAAGTTGTTGGGTCCATGAACCCGAGGCAAGAACAACCTCATCAGCCTCAATAGTTTCTTCGCCAGCCAGTACGCTTTTAACCTTAGTGTCAGAGAAATTAAAATTTTTCACCTCGGTCTTAGATTTGATAATAACCCCTTGCTCCTTTAAATAGCTGATCATTTTCTTCATGATTTCACCAGGGGTGGTATGGGCGTCGCATTCGTAATGAATTGCTCCTTGAATATCGCTGTTTAAATTGGGCTGCAATTCTGTTAGTTCACGAAGTGTGAGTTCTCTGGCTTCCAGTCCTTCATCTATAGCCCTATGCATAACGGCCCTTTCATGTTTTCCCTCCTTAGGGTTTTTAAACAACATCAAAAGCCCATTTTTCTCTAATTGAAAATCCCCCAATTCGCCAGAGAGATGCATCTCTGTATAGAGTTCCTTGCTTAAGAGGTTGATATCCTTTATTAAAGGAATAGCTTTTTCAACTTTAGATTTTGTAGAAGATGAATTAAAGTACCAGGCCCATTTTAGGAAATCCATATCAAGCCTGGGTTTCATATAAAAAGGACTGCTGCTGTTAAACATCCATTTTATACCCTTTGCCATCATGCCGGGAGAGGCCAGAGGGATGATGTGGCTGGGTGTAAGATAACCTGCATTCACATAGGATGCCCCTTCAGACATTTCAGATTTGTCCAGGAGGGTTACCTGGTGTCCTTCTTTTAGCAGGTAATAGGCACAGCTAAGACCTACAATACCCCCTCCGATAACGATTACATTCTTACCCATGAGTCAAGCTATGAATATAAAAGTACTATTTAACCACAAAAAACAAGAGCCCTTAAGTGAATCACTTAGGGCCCTGGTGCCCACGACTGGAGTCGAACCAGCACGTCCTTGCGAACACTACCCCCTCAAGGTAGCGCGTCTACCAATTCCGCCACGTGGGCTTAAATGCGAGTGCAAATATAAAAGAACTATTTAATAGAATATCCTAAAACTTGTAGAGATATCACTTTATTTCTATCTAAAAATGATCAAAGAGGCACCCAAACCACCATGATCGACTGCAAGACAAAATACAGCAGGAACGGTACAAAAAGGTAGCCCATAATATCTCTTGCCTGGATTTTAATTCCGGCACCCATAACGGGTAAAATGACCAGCAAGAAAAAGGGTTGTAGCAGATTGGTTAAACTTTCTCCATAAGCGATTGAGAGCGATGCCCTGGATTTAATAGCGATGAGCTCTTCAGGTGAAAGATGTGCACCTAGCACATTAGCCGCTTCAATCACACTTGGTCCTATCACTGCAAATTCGCCACCTCCTGAGGGGATCGCAAAATTGACAATTCCGCCTAAAAGGTAGGCGAAAAACGGAAATGAATCAACGGTGGCCACCGATGCAATGATTCCGGCCAGCTGTTCCCCCAGGCCAGTATAGGTCATAATACCCATAATTCCGGCATAGAAGGGAAATTGAAATAAAATACCCGAAACATTGCTACTTGCACGTTTCATTGAGATCCCATAACGAATGGGGGTCTTGTGCAAAAACAATCCTAAGATCAGGAAAATGAAGATCATAATGTTCAAATTAAGATCTAATCCTCTGGTAATAAAGTGGTAGACAATATAGGCCAAACCCAGGAGTGCAATGGCCAGTTGGAGGATTGTGCTGTTATTGAGTTGATCCGATACTACTTTAGTTGCATGCTGCTGTTCCATGGCTTCCTGAGCGATAGACTGTGTTTCCTTATCTCGCTTACTGCCCAAAAGGTCGTTCAGCTCTTTTGCTTCACTTTTTTTAGGGATTAGGAGAAGCATAAGCAAAGGAGCGCCAACTAGCCATAAGAGGATCATACTAATGTTAAGTGTTGATCCGAGAGTGTAGGAGGTAGGAATCACTTCATTTAAGATGTTAGCCTCTATTAGGTAGTTGTTTTCAGTATTGAGCAAAAGCGGAATAGAGCTAGACAATCCTGTTGCCCAACAGTTTGATGAGAAATAAATACAGGCAATAAGATAGGGGTAGTGGACTCCCTTTACCCGCTGTGCCAGCTCTCTTGCCAGAATGGCTGCAATAACTATCCAGCCCCAACTGACCAAGGACAGGAGCATCCCAATTAATATAGAAAAAAAATACACCTGCCGCGCCGATGTAATGTTTTGGGTAAGCCTGTCTATCAGTTTTTTAATGAAGGGGGAAAGCGCTATGCTATACCCGGTAATGATCAACAGGACCATTTGCATCCCAAATTCGAGCAAAATCCAAAATCCGTCGTACCAGGACTGCAATACCTTAAGCAGGGAGACATCTAGCCAGAATATGGCCGACAGCCCTGTAATTATGGTAAGTATCAGTGCAAAAACGAATGCATCTGGCATATTCTTTTGAAAGAGATCTGTAAATCTTTCTTCTAGTTTGGTTATCATTCGGGTTTTGGATTTCTATAAAAATACTATTAAATCATATAAGGTCTGGAATTGAAAACGCAGCTCCGGACATTCCATTTTACAGGTCAAATAGAGCCGGTAACCACAGGCTGAGTTGCGGGAAATAAGTAACCAGGAAAAGCGCCAGGATCATGGCGAGAAAAAGCGGAATAAGCGGTTTAACTACTTTTTCGATAGTTGTTTTGGCAATACCCACACCCACAAAGAGGACGGAACCGACTGGGGGAGTACAAAGCCCTATGCAGAGGTTCAATACCATAATGATTCCAAAATGCACAGGATCCAAGCCCAATTTGGTCACCACCGGCAAGAATATCGGAGTAAAAATCAGGACAGCCGGGGTCATATCCATAAAAATTCCGACAATTAGAAGGAGCAGATTTATGATCAGCAAGATCATGATCTTGTTATCGCTTAAACTCAATAATCCTGAGCTAATATCCTGAGGAATGTTTTCGTAAGACAAGACCCATGACATGCTCATAGAGGCCCCGATAAGTAGCATCACTATGGCAGTGGTAGCAGAGGAATTTAGTAGTATTTGAGGCAGGTTTTTAAGCGAGATCTCCTTGTATATAAAACCCAATACCAGGCTGTATAGCACCGCAATTGCTGAGGCTTCCGTGGCAGTAAAAATGCCTGTGACGATTCCGCCGATGACTACTACGAGCATAAACAAACTCGGGAGTGCATCTATAAAGGTGCTGAACATGGCTTTCCAACTGCTTCGCTTCCCAACTTTATAACCCTTTCTTTTTGCCCAGACAGATGCTACAATCATAAGAAACAGGCCCGTAAGTATACCGGGAATATACCCCGCCAGGAAAAGGGCTGCGATGGAAGCTCCACCGCTGGCCAGGGAATAAACTATGAGTACATTGCTGGGAGGAATAACCAGTCCGGTAGTAGCTGAAGTAATATTTACCGCTGCACCAAATTCCTTGGAATAACCGTCTTTCTCCATTTCAGGCCCAAGAATACTTCCCATGGCAGAAGCAGAAGCCATCGCCGAACCCGCAATGGCTCCCATTAGCATGGCAGAAAATATATTTATAAGCGCAAGTCCGCCTGGGAGCGCACCGACCAGCGTTTTGGCAAAGGCAATTAACCTATGAGCTATGCCACCTTTATTCATTAGCTCTCCAGAAAGAATAAAAAAGGGAATGGCTAGCAGAGCGAAACTATCCAAACCTGTCCCAATGCGCTGCGATACTGTAGTTAATGCCGGAAGAGCAGGGATACTTACCAACATGGTTAAAAGCGAGGAGAGGGTAATGCTCCAGGCTACCGGGGTGCCAATGGCCAGAAAGAATATAAAACTGAGTACAAGAACAAGAACCGGGATATACTCCATATTTATGTATGCTTTAGAATATCAGATAGCTTATAGTAAATAATTAATAAGCCACTTAAAGGTATTACCAGGTAAACCACCGATAGGGGCATTTGTAAGGCAGGGGAATATTGTTCCAGGGCATGAGTTATATATACTAATCTTGAACCACCAATAACCATTGCAAACAAACAAAACAGGATGATCAGAATGCGGACAAGCAGCTTAAGACGAAGTCTGTTTTTTTCGCGAAGGCGTGAGGGGAGTATATCTATAGCAACATGTTTGTTTTGCCCTGAAACGTAAGCCGCGCCCAAAATGCCTATCCAAATCATTAAATACCTGGCCAGTTCATCGGTGAAAGAACTGGGAGATCCCAAGAGAAAGCGGCTTATCACCTGCCATAGTACATTGAGCACCATTACGGCCATGATAAAAACCAAAACTTTGGCCAAAATGCGGTCTATTTTATTTCTCATTTTCATTGTGTAGCTTGTATGTCTTTTATGAGTTTATAGAACTCCTGGTCGTCTTTGTATTGTTCAAAAACATCCTTTACTTTTTCTGAAAAGCCTGTCTTATCTGGGATTATGATCTCCACCCCAGCCTTTTTTACTGCTTCAAGAGCTTCTTTTTCGGACTCCATCCAAAGTTTACGCTGATATTTTACCGAATTGTTAGCAGCCTGTTGCAACCAATTTTTTTCCTGCTCAGATAGGGTCTTCCAAAGTTGGGTCCCTGCCAATAAAACATCCGGGAGGACCGTATGCTCATCAAGGGTATAGTATTTACATACCTCGTAATGTCTGGAAAGATAAAAGCTTGGAGGATTGTTCTCGGCCCCGTCTACGACACCTTGTTGAAGCGAAGTATATAACTCTCCCCAACTAATGGGAGTAGGTGAGCCTCCCAAACGGTTTACCATATCCATGGCCGTTACACTCTCCATTACCCTGATTTTAAGACCGCTAAGATCTGCAGGTTCGTAAACAGGCTTGTTTTTTGTGTAAAAACTTCTGCTACCCGCATCGTAGTAACCCAGACCTTTGAGCCAATATTTTTCGCCGTCGTTAAGAAGTTTTTGGCCGATTGGGCCGTCTAGTACAGCAAAGGAATGTGCCCTATCTCTAAAGAGAAAAGGTAATCCAAGGACTCTCATTTTTGGGGCAAAGTTTTCGAGTACTCCAACAGAGACCTTGGTCATGTCTAAGCTGCCAATTTGCAATAATTCTAAGCATTGACGTTCTGTTCCCAGTTGTTGATTAGGATAAATTTTGAGGGTAAGTCTTCCAGAAGAGAGCTCATCCAGGTCTTCTCCCATTTTTACCATCGCCTTGTGTACGGAATGATTTACATCGAGTCCATGCCCAAGGCGCAAGGTTCTTTTTTTGTGCTCCGAAGAACAGGAATACAGCCCGACCAAGATGACACTAAAAAAAAGGAGAAATTTTGGTTTACGCATTAGTAATACTCTTCAGGATCTTACGAATTCTTTCGGTATATGGAAACTGCAAGTAAATTAAACCATATTCCCAAAGTATAAAAAGGAAATGCGAAAATATCTGGGATTAAGATGGATTAAGTATTCGGATTGCGCTATGGGAATTTAGTTAGTTGGCGTTAACTACCTCTCCATTCCCCGTGATATCGGAATTTATCTCCGGATTGCCTTTGTAGGAAACTGTTCCCTGCCCTACAATCACCACATTGAGGGTATCACTAACCGTGACATTTGCCGTACCCACTCCACTAATAACAATATCGCAAAAGGAAGTGCTTAGATCAAATGCCTCCACATTACCCACCCCAGTTAGGTCTATATCCAGATAATCCGAGCTGCCGGTTAGGCCAAAATTACCAACTCCGTTTAGTTTGAGGTTGAGGCTATCAAGGGCGATATCGTTTTGGGTATTAAAATCTCCAACCCCGTCGAGTTCCAGGTTTTTAATCTCTGGAATGCTTACAGTAAATGTTACGGTTTCCGTAATAGAATTTATGCATTGGCCGTCAACAAGTGAAATCACCAGGGTCTCATCAACCACTTCGGTTTTGAGGATTTGGAGAATATTGGCCTGTGCTTCAATGGTCACATCTTCCTGGGTACCCTGGGTGAGTAAGATGTTCCCAACGCCGTTGTTTGAAATGCTGTGGAAACTAGAAAAAGATCTGGTTTCATTTACCAGAGGGCCAGTACCATCGACACAATTATTGCCGAAGCCATTATTTCTTCCGTCATCAATATTGCAGGATGCCAAAAGCAAAACCGGTGCTAATAGTAGTTTTAGTGTTCTCATTGCTGTCAAATGTGATAAAAAAGGTACTCATTTATGAGATAGCTAATTGTGATGAATTTCTTAAAAAAATTGCAAAAATGTTAAAGTAAATCTGAGAGAGCGTTTCCTCCGGCCTAAAATTTTAAGGGGTTGTTCAAAAAAATACGAACCCGATATGAGGCATAATTTTTGATCCCGATTGGGAGTAACATTTAAACTCACCAATTATGAATACATCTGTTTATGTTTTTATAGGATTAGTTTGTATGATAATGGTTGCGTGTTCGGCTCGCAGGCCAATTTCAAGAACGCCGGCAGTAAATAACGATACCTACCGTGTGGAGTATTTATTTGAGCATGAAGGGTGCAAAATTTACCGATTCAGAGATGCAGGGAATTTTGTCTATTTAACCAAATGCAAGGGCGAACTTACCAATGTAGAAAGTGACAGTTCAAGGGTTACCAATATCATAAGATAACTAATGTTTTCCGGGTATTCGTGCCTTATAGTGCATAAGCTCTCAAAATTTTAATTAGTAAATTGGTCGTCATATGTTGTTTGCCGACTTTAAATGTACCACCAAACCCGATATTGAGCTATGAGAGCCGTGTTATGTGCGTTTCTATTATTCTTCATAATTTCTTGCGAGGATAATACTTTGAAGATTACTGAAAACGGAACTTCTGCTTATGAAATATTGTATTCAGATTCCGCCACGGAAAGTGAGGTCAAAGCGGCCGAAATCCTTCAGCAATATATCTCGGAAATAAGCGGGGTAACTTTAGAACTGCGTAAAGAAACTGATCAAAAGGAAAATAAAAAGAAAATCTATATAGGGAATTTAGACAAGAAGGAGCTAAGACCTCAGGAGATTTCGATACACACCAAAGATCAGGATTTATACATTGCTGGTGGCTCGGACCTAGCTACTATATATGCAGTTTTCGAGTTCTTAGAAAAGTATTTGGGGTGCAGATGGTACGCCCCGGATGCTGCTAAAATTCCCAGCGTAGAAACGATATCCCTCCAAAAAATAGCATACACATATTTACCTGAAATCACTACACGAACGGTACATTCCAGACTTTTCTATGAAAATACGGACTATGCTGATCGACAAAAAGTGACTTATGAGGCCTTTCCTATGTACGCGCCTTCCGCCAGAGTACATACTTTTCATAAATTTCTACCTGAGGAAAAATTTTATGAAGATCATCCGGAATATTTCGCCTTGAGAGGAGAACAAAGACTGCCTACTCAATTGTGTCTTACCAATGAAAAAGTTTTGGAAATAGTAAAAGATTCGGTGGCTGCTTTGTTTAACAGATACCCGGAGGCCTCTGTAGTTTCTGTTAGTCAGGACGACAATCAACAGCATTGCCATTGCGATAATTGTAGCAAAATAGATGAAGAAGAAGGGAGCCCCTCGGGTACTATGATCAGGTTTGTTAATGCTGTAGCTAAGGATTTTCCAGAAAAACAAATTTCAACCCTGGCATATCAATATACGCGCAGAGCCTGCAAAACCAAACCGGCAGACAATGTCCTTATTACGCTGTGCTCTATTGAATGTGATAGAAGCGCCCCAATTGCTGAAAAATGCACAGATTTTACCACAGATCTGGAAGCCTGGGGTAGGCTTACAAACAACATAAGAATCTGGGATTATACTACACAGTTCACCAATTTTTTAGCTCCTTTCCCAAATCTTTATACCCTACAGCCCAATATTCAACTATTCCGAAACAACAATGCGAAATGGATCTTTGAACAGCATTCTAACAACCCCAGCGAGCTTTTTGAATTGAGGTCTTATATCACGGCAAAACTCTTGTGGGATCCTGAGCAGGATTTCGATACTTTACTAACCGATTTTACCGATGGGTACTATGAAGAAGCGGGCCCTTATGTAAAAGAATATATAGAGCGCATTCATACTAAATTATCGGAAGATGCAAACTTTTTCCTATTCCTGTATGGGGACCCCTCTGAGGCTTTTAGCTCCTATTTGAACCCAGACCTTCTAGAGGAGTATATTACAATTTTTGATGAAGCGGAGAAAGCGGTAAAAACTAAACCAGATATTCAAGAACGTGTGAAGATGGCCCGCCTGGGGATAGATTATGCCGTGTTAGAGGCCAGCAGAAAAAATATTACCCCTTCTCTAAATCTTTTAACTAGCAATGACGAGGGAAAGAGGGTGGAAAATCCACGGGTAAAAGACCTTATCAATACGTTTAAGGAGACCACCTCAAATAATGAGATTCGGCTGATGAATGAAATGGGTTTTACCGTAGATGAATACCTTAAGAATTATACTTCTGCCCTGGAGATAGCTAAGAAACCCAATAAGGCTAAAGGCAAGAAAGTAGTTTCACTTACTAAACCTAAAAAATATGCTAATGAGGATCCCATGGTCTTAACAGACGGGGCCCTGGGTGGAAGTAGTTTTTATGCCAATTGGTTGGGGTACGAGGGTAACGATATGGAAGTTGTATTAGATTTAGGGGAAGCTCAAGATATTAGCAATATTTCAATGGCTTTTTTGCAGGTTACCAATCATATCGTCTTTTTTCCTTCCGAGGTGAATTACTATGGCTCTGTAGATAATCAGAGTTTTGTTTCCCTGGGGAAGGTGGCTAACCCCGCACCCCTTCATAAAAAGAGTAAAGTGAACGACATTAAATACTTCGATTTGGATTTTGGTCCCAGGAAAATAAGGTACCTGAAAGTGGTCGCAAAAAACACAAAAACCCCCTACTGGCATCATGCAGCCGGGCTCCCTTCCTGGGTTTTTGCCGATGAGATTCTTGTGGATTAGGGTGATGCAACCTCTAAAAGTGCACAATCAAAAGCCTTGTAGCCTTAAAGCTCTTGTTATTTGGGTCGGGAGGATTTGATCCGTAAAAATTAGTAATTTCCATGTGCGATTTGAATACTCCAGGCTAGCAATGTCATACGATTTACTAAAGGAAAATATCAAGAAAAATGCGAAATTCTCTAATAAAGAATTGGAGGAATTCTGCAAATTCTTTTACCCGGAGACCATCAAAAGAAAGGCATATGTCCTAACCCAAGGTGAGATATGTAAATTTGAAGGTTTCGTTTTAGAAGGCTGTTTTAGAGTTTTCACCATTGATAAAAAGGGCAATGAGAACACCTTGTATTTTGCCGCAAGGGATTGGTGGTTAATGGATATCGATAGTTTTATGAACAAGACACCCTCTAGCTTAAATATTCAGGCATTAGAAGATAGCAAAGTGTTGCTAATTGATAAAACGGATAAGCTGGCGCTCTATAAATCCCTGCCTCCCGTGGAAAAGTTGTTTAGAGTCATGTCCCAACGGGCTTTGGTGGCCTGGCAAAGGCGGCTAATACGCAATCATTGTCTTACAGCTAAGGAACGATACCTCTATTTTGCGAATACCTACCCTCATATCTTAGAAAAGATTACGGACAAACAGACGGCCAGCTATTTGGGAATTACCCATGAGTTTCTGAGTAAGCTAAAAAAACAACTTCATCTTTAATATTGGCAATAGTTGAACAAGTTCAATAGTATTGTCATTTCAATTTCCAAATTTTGCGATCAGTTAAAAGATGAATATGACGACGTTTAGATATTTGATCACTGTAGTAGCTCTTTTTGCCGTACACTTATTTTCAGCTACTTTGTACTCGCAAATCACGCACGACATTTCCCATGAAGAGGCTTTGATGGCTTTGATGGCTGCAAAAAAGAAAGCCGAGGAATCCGATGTTCTGGTAAATATTGCTGTAGTTGATGCCGGTGCTAATCTAAAGGCTTTTGTTCGTATGGATGCATCTTTTTTAGGCAGCATAGATGTGGCCATCAAAAAGGCCAAGACGGCGCGATATTTTGATAGCGATACGGGAGAATTGGGGAAACTTACCCAACCCGGAGGCGTTATCTACAACATTGAACATTCTAACGGCGGTCTCATTACCTTCCCCGGAGGTATTCCCATCAGAAACAAAAAGGGCAAAATTGTCGGGGCTATTGGGGTCAGTGGAGGAACCATTGAGCAGGATGCTGAAATAGCCACGGCCGGAGCCACATCCATTTTTGAGTAATCTAAGAAAGCAAATAATTATGTCTGGTATTAAAAACTATCTTTTTGTTGTCATGTTGTTTTTGATGACCCTTGGCCTGGCTCAGGATTCTGAGGAACTCATGCTTTACAGAAAAGACTTTAAAAACATATCGGGTAATAATACGGTTTCTGTGACGAGCTATGTAAAAAGGGGTTCCCATTTTGTCTATGCCGGAGGTATTGGGAATGTAGACGTCTACAGTTTGGATAAGCAAGGGGCACTTACGCCCATTAGCAATCATGAACTGTATAAGCAAAAGGGGCCGGCAAGGGGAATGGTTGCCGATAATATCAATGGTACGGATTTTCTTTTTGTGGCGAATAAATACGGAAACGTCATTGAAACCTTTAAAATCTTAGACAATGGGTCTATTGATCGTGTTGCCTTGGTCGAAGATACCGATGAGACCCACCTCGGTACCGCCATTACTTTGCAGGTGGTTCATATGAAAAAATCATCCTATCTGTTTGTTGGAGGATTGGAAGAAACACCGGGCTTAAGTTGTTTTAAAATTCAGGATGACGGAAAGTTGATCCACGTTCAATCTATGAAGGATGATGATAAGATGCACACCGATGGTATTATAGGGATGTTCGTACATAGGATCAAGGGAAAAACTTTTCTCTACACCGGCGGATTTCAAGATAATGGGGTGAGCAGCTTCAGGGTTTATGAGAATGGAAGGTTCAAGAATCTCAATAATATTAGGGACAATACGGAAAATATATATTTAACTGGCGCTTATCCGGTAACCGGAGTCAAATTAGGTGAAAACCATTATGTGGTCGTTGGTCACAGGCACCACAAATATTATAAGAGGAGTGGGTTTATAAAAAATACCGATTTTGTATATCACGGGGATGGTGTAAGCGTGTTCAAGGTAGATCAAAGAGGGGCGCTTACACCTCATTTTGTCTTAAAAGATGATGAGAATACGAAGCTTCAGGGGCAAACCAGAATTGAGGTCGTTTCTGATGATGGCAAAGAAGCGGTATTGGCAGTAGGCACCAGAGATGATGAGAGTATTCAGCTAATCAAATTGAATGAAGAGGGAATTCTTAGCCCAGTAAACTACTTAGAAACCGGCTTTTCTATTTATTATGGTTTGCGTTCCCATAAAATTGGCGCACAGGATTTTCTTATCGCCGGGTCTTTCCGATTTGATCTAAGGAAAATTGCGACCTATGCGGTTGCTCCAAAAATTGACAGAGAGGGAAAGGTTTTAAGGCATATCGTAAACCTGAAATACAAAGCAGAAGCTTCTGAAAAACAAGTGAAGGAGGCTGTTGATGCCTTTATTGATCTAAAAAATGAAATCCCTGAAATCACAAATATTGAATGGGGTGTAAATGACAGCTCTGAAGGCCATAGTAAAGGTTTTACTCATTCATTTACCCTGACATTCGATGACGAACATGGCAGAGAGATTTACCTGTTTCACAAAGCGCATTTAGATTTGGTAAATAAGGTAGGTCCACTACTCGAAGATGTAATGGTCATGGACTATTGGACAGATAAGTAGAAGTATTGCCGTAACAAACCCCAAGGTTCGCAAGACCAACTTTCTCTTTTAATAAGCTTTTCTTAATATTTACCATAATTGATATTCGTCATATCCTGAAAGAGAAATCATAGTTAAATTGCTATTCATTTAATTGAAACATGAAAATGAGGAAGCAGATATTATTACCGACGGATTTTTCGGAAAATGCCTGGAATGCTTGTTTATACGCCTTAGAATTCTTTAAAGATGTAGCATGTGATTTTATTATTTTGAATTCATTTACCGCTTTAGACTATCAATTTGAAAGAACAAAAGTTGAATCTGAAAGAGGGTTGATGAGGATTCTAAGAAAGATCAATTCCGTAAAGAACAATCCAAACCACAGTTTTAAAACTGTTTCAGACTACAACAAGTTTCTGGAAGCGGTTAAAAGTGCCATATCCC
The DNA here is from genome assembly GCA_040830565.1 of Flavobacteriaceae bacterium. Lineage (GTDB taxonomy): Bacteria > Bacteroidota > Bacteroidia > Flavobacteriales > Flavobacteriaceae > JAFMPW01. The sequence continues at coordinate 1,953 of JBFOMC010000376.1, read as the reverse complement.
AGAACAACATAGATCTGGTGGTTATGGGAACCAGGGGAGAATCAAATTTTAAAGGAGCCCTATTTGGAAGTAATGCTATTACAGCTATGGAGAAAGTACGGAATTGTCCAATCTTGGTGATCGGACAGGAGTGCCACGAAGTAGCTGTTCAGGAAATTGTTTTTCCTACCGATTATAAAAAGTCCTTTGACAAACCAGAGTTGAATCACCTTATAGAAATGGCAAAAATGAGCAAGGCCTCAATCAGAATTTTACATATTGAAAAGGAAAATGAATTGGCTGAGCAACAACTGAGCAACAAAGCAGAACTTGAGTCGCACTTTGAGGGAATTGAAAGCTCATTTCATACCTTAAGTTCTATGGATATAGCCACTGCGATAAACTGTTTTGTAGAAAGCAGGGAAAGCGATATGGTCGCTTTTATGAACAGTAAGCATGCATTTTTTGGCAGTATACTAACTCAACCCCTGGTAAAGGAAATTGGCTATCGGTCCAAAGTCCCTATTTTGGTCATGCACAACTAATAGCACAAAGTAAAACTATGATATCCTACTCGTTTATCTTTTCTGATGATTTTTCATCTTAAAAGCGCCACACTTTCCCTTAAAGACTTTCTATGATAGAGATCAGACCGCTTAACACTTTAGCTGTTTATTTAGATCGTTTGATAAAAGGCCGATTATGGCTCAAAGTAATCATTGGGCTGTTTTTAGGGGCAATACTTGGTATCATTCTTAATCCCTCCGCCGGATTGGTTTCAGAAAATTTTAGTTTATGGGCGGGCAACTGGCTCAACCTCCCAGGGGAAATATTTATGAGGTTGGTGCAAATGATTATGATCCCCCTGATATTTGCATCCATTATTTCTGGGATAGTTGGTAACAGTTCCGAGAAACTAAAAAGTTTTGGTCTAAGGCTGCTGCTTTATTTCATTTTTACCACAGCAATTTCCATCATCATTGGGCTAATGGTCACACTAATTATGAAGCCGGGGCAATATATTTTTAGGCTCGGCGGATTTCCGAATAGTGGTGAACAACCCTTACCAACTGAGGCATCAAATCCGATAGAAAATATTCCAAGAGCAATTTCTAACCTAATCCCCAATAACCCTTTGGAGGCTATTCTGACTGGCGAAATGTTGGGTGTTGTCATTTTTACCGTCATAATAGGGGTGGCAATTACACAACTCCGAAAGGAAACAGCTAGCCCCATTATTCGTTTTACCGAATCTATTCAGAAAATATGTATGATCGTAGTTTCATGGGCAATGATGCTAGTGCCCTATGCGGTCTTCGGATTAATTGCTGCTTTGTTGTCCAGAACCGGCGTGGAGATATTCCTGGGTTTGGGTTACTATATGCTGGTGGTACTCCTTGGTTTGCTGCTGTTAATGATCTTTTATCTACTATTGGTTTTTTTATTTACCAAAAAAAACCCCTTAAGCTTTTTACAAGCCATTAAGGAACCGCAACTCCTGGCATTTTCTACTGCCAGCTCCGCTGCCGTCATGCCGGTATCAATGAAGGCTGCAGATGACGAATTAGGGGTGTCTTCTAATATTAGTGATTTTGTTATTCCTGTAGGAGCTACTATCAATATGGACGGAACGGCATTATTTCAATGTGTTACCACCTTATTTATGGCCCAGGCGTATGGGGTAGAATTGTCGGTTTTGAACTTAATCCTAATCACTTTCACTGTTGTGGCTGCTTCTATCGGAACACCTGCCATTCCTGGCGGAGGTGTTATTGTTCTTGCTTCCGTACTTCAGAGCGTGGGTATTCCAATAGACGGTTTAATCGTTATTATCGGTATAGATCGTATTTTGGGAATGTTTAGAACCGCGGTTAATGTAACCGGGGACCTTGCAGCCTGTTTAATTTTTAATAAGTTCTACGGCACTACCAGCCAATAACACGTAGATTAGCCAGACCACACCAAAAGAAATCC
>JBFOMC010000375.1:0-2223 GCA_040830565.1 Flavobacteriaceae bacterium | reverse complement strand
TCTACTACAAAAGATTTGGTGCCAGTATTCATTACTCGAAGCGCGAAACCGGGTAGGGCATCGTCACGATAGAAAGCTTGCGCCTGTTTACCAGGTTTGGCGGTAGGTATCTCTACCTTATCGACAAATGATTTGTTCAGCTTGGGCATGTGATGCTCTTTGGTGTCTGCAATTTGAATGAAATTTAGGGAGTGTAATTTGTTGCATGCTTAGAGGTTAAAACAGCCAGCCTAAAAAACCTACTTCGAATTGTTCGCTAAGTTCGCTGGATGTTAGGAGTCTAATCTGTTGGTTAAAGTTTAGGTCTATTAGATAGATTTCTTCTTCAGTTTTGCTCATTATTTCAGAGTGTTTCGCCAAGAAGGGTGATATGTACTGAATTTTTGATTTAAGCTCTTTCCTGCCTTCTAGACTTTCAAAGTCGATCTCAGTTACGTTCCTTAACATTCTAATTAGATCTTTTGGAGTTATTTTTCTTGCGTTTTCCTTTGCCATTCTAGTTCTTTCTTTATATACGTTGTTTATATCTATTGAGGCTTGTTTGGCGAGTTTATTAAATTTATCAAAAGACCCGGTGGCAATTGCTAGACTCTCTAAAGCTCTAAACACTTTTGTTCTACACTTTTTTACTTCATCCTCTAGTAACTCAACTTCTTTTTGAGAAGTTTCAAATGCTTTGGTCAATGCATGTAGTAAAATTTCATGACTTTTACTTTGGTATGATTTGGGTTCTTCAGACATTTTTATAAGTTCGTCAAATGTGAGCTTTAGTTGGTTTGATGGGACTGGGTACTTAAGGTAAAGTTGATTGTGGCTTTTTTGGCAGGAAGCAACGATTTCCCTTGAAGGCTGGTAGTACATTTCAAGTATCTTAACTTTTAGTGAAGATTCATTTTTATAATTTTCAATTAGCCCTAGAAAGATAAATGAGCCAAGACATACGGGGAGTATATTCAGTATGATTTGCTTCCAATAAGATTCAGGTTGAACCATTTTTAATTCTCCAGTTGTTAACAAGTGTCTTTCGCCATTCCATTTTGGGCCCGGCATTTACGTAGATGTGTTTTTTGAATGCGGTTGAGCCTGAAGCTCTGTCACGCTGTTTTTTATGCATGCAAAGCTCCACGATATGTTGATCCTTTCTGTTTATAAGTCCTTCTAAAACTCGAGTACAGTTTATGCACGCATTCATGTAGAGCTGTGCGGAGGCGCTGATTCCATGTTTATCTTTGCTTTAGCTAGCAGGAGATCAATATTCTCCAGCTAGCCAAGGGGCGGTTTTCTACATATGTAGACTCAATGTAGACATTCTAAGGCACAAAAGGGCCAAATTGGTAGTGCTTTATCCAAATGAGGTAGGTGTGAAATGTTGTTAAGCTATTGAAATATAAAGATATGTATAGCTATGTACTACTTCGTCCAAATAAGGCGCAAACTCCTTAAAATCTCCCGCTTGCAAAAGCGTACCGGTTCAAGTTCGGCCCTGGCAACCAATATCTGCATCATCAATGCTGAACCCCAATATGGCCAGATAAGGTGCATACAGATAAATTTCTGTCTATCTCGAACCTTAATTCTGATAGGAGCGCCTAGTGCGTCATCGCGATAGAAGGCTTGGGCCTATTTCCCGGGCATGTTTGTGTGGGTATGTTTACATTGACAACGAAAGGCTTGTTCAGCTTGGGCATAAAAGCTCCTTTGTAATGTCTGAATTCCACACGTTGCGTATGTAATCTATGCTCGTAGTGAATTTGCGTGGCTGGTATTACTCTGTTGCTATCTTTTTCATGGTCAGGCTTTCTAAGCGTACGCCATAAAGTTGCAGCGCTGATTGTTTGCGGAGATCAGTAAGATGAATTGAGTAGCTATCGACATTTGTATGTAACGTTGGTTCGGGAGCTCTGGGGTAGGGAACTTCTTGGTGGATATTGTTTAGCTTCGAGTAGCTCGCACACTCAGGAGGGTGAAAATTCAGTTTGCGGTCATTATCAATTTGAATTTCTATGAGTTGAGTATCTGACTCTGGAAACTTGGCATACCAGTTGCCGCCGCCACATAAGTATTCCGTAGGCGTACATTCTAGGTCGCCAGTTTTGCTTATCTCACCATCGGCGGTGGTTAACCGTATTTGATATTCATAGTGCTTAGTCGACATGTTCCGCTCGCCTATGTTCACCGCGCAACTAGTGGCAACAATCGCTCCAATGCAGCCTGTAAGAGCTA